>JAAHHN010000269.1 GCA_010672165.1 Spirulina sp. SIO3F2
TGGTGCGATCGCGCCTAGAGACGGGTAAAAGTACTCATATTGTTACGCTCAATGCCGAGATGGCCATGCTAGCGGATCAAACTCCCGAGCTAGCGCAAGTGATCCAACAGGCTGAACTGGTTGTGCCTGATGGTGCAGGAGTTGTATTTTACCTCAAGCTGCGCCGCTACACCCAAGCCCGCTGCCCTGGTATTGAACTGGCCGCTTCATTAATTGAAGCCATCGGCCAGGCCCAAAAGCCTTGGAAAATTCTGTTCTATGGTGCAGCCCCAGGGGTTGCTGAACAGGCAGCGCAGTTCTGGCGCGATCGCTTCCCTCAATTGCAGATCTGGGCCCAACATGGCTATCTTGATACCGACCAAGCCGCCGCCTTCCAAACCCAACTCGCAGCCGAGCAACCCCAGCTTATTCTGGTGGGTCTGGGGGTTCCGCGCCAAGAATATTGGATTACCCAGCATCGTCATCTTTGTCCCCAGGCAACCTGGGTCGGGGTTGGCGGCAGTTTTGATATCTGGGCTGGGGTGAAACTGCGGGCACCGATGTGGTTGCGGGAAAATAATCTGGAATGGCTCTACCGCCTCTACAAAGAACCCTGGCGATGGCGTCGGATGCTGGTTTTACCTCAATTTGCCTGGGCAGCATTGTGGCGCTAAGGGGCTACAATACCCCTATTCAGGGGCGTGATCCGCAGATGTATAGCGTTGATCTGGCATTACATCAATCACATTGCGTCACTCAATCGGGTGCAACTCTAACGAACCAGAATGCCGCTGCTTTCTAACCCCAATCGTGTCTCTAGTCGCTCCGCCCCAACGCGCCCTCCTGTGATGGTGCAGTTGAAAGCAGTCTCGAAAGTCTATAGCAATCGAATTCCTTGTCTCAAACATGTGAATCTCACGTTACGGCGGGGAGATTTTTTATTTGTGATTGGCCCATCCGGAACAGGCAAATCGACATTGCTTAAGCTTCTCTATGGTGCAGAGCAAGCCACCACGGGTCAGGTGAAGGTTGCAGGGGTGGATGTGGGGGCGCTCCGGGGCGATCGCTTAGCTAAATTTCGCCGCAAGGTGGGGATTGTTTTCCAAGACTACAAGCTGATCCCCAACCGCACCGTGGCTGATAACGTTGCCTTTGTGTTGCAAGCCCAGGGGCGGCGTCAGCGCGAGATTCAACGACGTTTGCTACCCACCCTCAAAATGGTGGGTCTGGATCATCGAGCCGAGGCGCTACCTTCACAGCTCTCGGGGGGTGAACAGCAACGCGTGAGTATTGCCCGCGCGATCGTTAGCACACCACCACTCCTGCTGGCGGATGAACCCACCGGGAATTTAGATTTTGAAAACGCGACGCAGATTTTGCGCACCTTGCAAAATCTCAATGGCTATGGCGCCACCGTGATTGTCACCACCCACGATCGCCAGTTAGCAATGCTCTCCTCTCAGCCTGTAATGGAGTTACGCCAGGGTCAACTACAGCCACTTCGGGGGCCAACGACTCATCCCCCCGGTTATGAACAAAATCTGTCCGGTGTGGCCAACACGCCTCCCTCTCGCACAAATTCTCAGGGCTTGTCCGCCAACACCGCGAAAACTTTGGGCTAGACTGGAGATACACCAATTAATTTCACATTTATTCATGCTGGTTGAGCAAAACCCAACAAAACTTTAAGTTACTCAATCAAAATCGCCCAGTCAGCATCCTCTTTTAAATTCCCTGATTCTGCCCAGATCCTAATCTTTAGGTAGGGGCGAGTCCATAAAAATCCTTTTTCCTCTCGTTGCATTCTTTTTAGACCCATGTTGACCGATACTCTCACAATTCGCCATTATCAGCGCCTGACGGACTCGTTGGTTGAGCTTTGGCGCAGAGGCAACCGCTTTACGGAACTGCAACTTTACATGGATGGCTATTTAGCTGGCTTACGACATAGCAATGCCTTAGAAGCTTATTTGATCCATCGTCTCGAAGCTGAAGTGTTTCGCTTTTTGCGTGATCCTTCTAACTTTGAGCTCTCGCTGCCTGAGACCCAGCTTGAAGTGGATTACTATCGTTAGGAAAGCTGATGTGTTTCATCCCCAGCTCCATAATCCTCACCTCTCTAATAAGCAATTCAACCTCCTAAATCTCTCTACCCTGCGGGAAGCCGCAAAGCGTCTAGTGGAAGGGGGACTTTGAGTGGTTCCCCCCTTCCAAAGGGGGGCTAGGGGGGATAAAGTCCAGCTTTGGGACTTGAGATCAACTTCTGCATAAGCAGTAGCTCCTGAATCAGAAGGGAGATACCCCGAACGGCAGGGATAAGCTTTCCTCTTTACAACCATCACAACGTTATGATCGACGCGGGCAAACACAATATCCTCGGGGTTCAGGTCAATGTCATTGACTACGAAGCTGCTGTTGCTCGTATTATTGCTGCAGCTCACGCTCAGACAGGTCTTTCCGTCTCAGCCTTAGCAGTGCATGGGGTGATGACTGGGGCCCTTGATGATGTACACCGTTATCGTCTGAACCATCTAGATTTGGTGTGCCCGGATGGTCAACCCGTCCGGTGGGCACTGAATCTAATGCATAAAGCTAGCTTACGCGATCGCGTCTATGGCCCCAACCTCACCCTCTATACCTGTGAGCAAGCTGCCGCTGAGGGCTTACCCATCTATCTCTACGGCAGTCATCTAGAGGTGCTCAAAGCCTTTGCCCACAACTTGCGCGATCGCTACCCCCAGCTCCAAATTGCAGGGATGCAACCGTCTAAATTTCGCCAAACCACTTTCGCTGAAAAGCAAGAAATTGCTGCCGAAATTAAAGCCAGTGGTGCCCGGATTACATTGGTGGGTCTGGGCTGTCCCCGCCAGGAGGTGTGGGCTTATGAATATCGCGATGCTCTTTCCATGCCCTTGCTCGCAGTCGGGGCAGCCTTTGATTTCCATGCCGGACTCTTGCCCCAAGCTCCCAAAGCCCTCCAAGATCTGGGTCTGGAGTGGTTCTTCCGATTACTCCAAGAACCCCAACGTCTCTGGAAGCGATATCTGTTGCTGAATCCCCATTATGTCTGGCTGCTGAGTCAGCAAATGCTCGGGCTACAAGCGTTTGATCCCCAAACCGCGATCGCGCCAACAGAAGAGCTACTTTATGGCTAACAGAGTTCATCCCAAATTCAAGGCGCTTTTATCCGGAGCAGCCCTCTAAGTTGAGAAGAATGGAGTGGTAGATGCACCCTGACAATCAAGCCCTGACCTCTCCGGAGGCCAGGGTTTTTTATTACGATTTGGCTAGTCCAGGTTGTTTGTTGGACAGACAAAACGCCCGGTTCTTCCGCCGCTCAGCTTGCCACGCTACACTATGGGGACATAACAGTGAATGATTTGGATTGATTATTGAGATTGCAATGACAGTGACAGGACTGCTTTATTTGGGGGCTTTCTTCCCTGGGATGGATAGCCTTTTTTCCACCCAAGGCATTATGGTAATGCTCTTGGTGGCGTACGCAGGGGCGATGTGGATGTTTCTGACCAGTGCTCCCAAGGTTTACACAGTGATGGTGTCTGATCTCACAATTGCACGGGAATTTTATGAAGGCTTGCTCAACCTGGCTGCTGCAGATGTGCCCTTGCATTACTACTACAACTACGAACAGAGCTTGAGTGCCGCAAGTATTGACCCCCTCTATGGCATGGCTTCTGTCCCCCCTGTCACCAACCCTGCCACAACCAATACTGCGGGGCTATGGTATCAGCTCAAGAAAAATACCCAACTCCATGTCATCAGTGGCGCTCAATATAGCGATCGCCGCCGAGAGCGCCATGTCTGCTTTGATCGAGATTGTCTAGAGTTGTTGCTGTTACGGGTGCAATCTCGCCGTGTGCGCTTTAAGCTACGCAGCCGCCGCCCCTTGAATTTTTTAGCTAAAGATGTGAGCGATCGAGTGATCGAATTTGCAGAAGTGGCCAGTTAAGGTAACAGTCAACATTATGTGGGCGTTGCTGAATCTCGAATGGTTTGTATAAAGCATCGAACGCAGTTGAGCAATCTGGAGCGTGCAGATATCGTAGGTATCATTTCACTTTCAGCAACGCCTTTAATCGAAAACCCCTAGTTCGAGCCCAAAAACCTGACTTGAACTAAGGGAATGCAAAGATGAAATACGGTTGAGGTTTAACAACATCGACCATTGCAAATCGCTATCAACAGTTGCGCCAAACCCCCACCAAAATACCTTGAACTTGCACCGCCTCAGCCGCCGCAATAATCGGGTCATAATTCACATTCGAGGGTTGTAGCTTAATCTGCTCCCCTTCGAGATAGTAGCGTTTGAGGGTTGTGCCCTCACCTTCCACTTGAGCCGCCACAATCTCACCATTATGGGGGGTTTCAGAGTCCTTCGGCTCCCGCATCACGACAAAGTCTCCTTCCATGATCAAGTCATCGATCATACTGTCGCCAGCAACCCGCAAAGCGAAATAGTTGGGGGATTCAAATACACTCCGTAAGTCTAATGGTTCCGTTTCGTCCGTAAATGGTTCCACCAATTGCCCTGCACGGATCATGCCGTGAATTGGGATTCCGGGTTGATCCGGGGGATAGATAATCCGAATGGTACGAGCTTTACCTTCTGTCCAAGTGATATAGCCTTTGTTACGCAGCCGTTCTAAACGGCTTTGAATGGGAGCGGGGGACTTCAAGCCCATTGCCTTCATCATCTGACGAATTGAAGGGGCATGCTGGGCATCGCGAATGTATTGCACCAGCCAGTCATAGAGCTCTTGTTGAGCTTTTGTTAAAGCTTCCATTTCCATAATGTTTTGCCTAGAAAATCAATCGCAGTTCGTTTGAATTTAGGAACAGTCCCACTCACGAACGCACGTACTTGAAGCATAGCAAACTTTGGCGACAAATACATCAAATGTATTGCTTCAAAATAATTTTTTTGAGCCATTGCTTACCCTTGAAAGACAAGTATTTATTGCATTGCTGCCGTATCCACTAGGGATTGAGGCTTAGGCTTCCGACCCTACACCGTATCCAGTATGTAGTTTATGCGAACTGCAAGTCTTTGAGGAGAGTCAATAGAAAGAAAAAAATTACATTTTATTCACAAATAGCCCAAACAATCTGTGCACCGATCTCATGAATCAATACATTTAAACCAAGTGCATCTAGGGATTATATTGTTCAAAAAAAACAGGGTAAGTCTTATATCCAGACGTGGAAGCTTGCCACACAAAAGTGCTCATTATTGAAAATGTGTTTAAGGTTTAGTTTTACTAAAGGATGAATACTGTTAGGTCGTAATCCTCAAGGCAAAGCTAATAACACGAGATCTCCAGCAAAGACGGCTTATATCATGACTATAATGACAATGCTTAAGTTGGTTGCGATCGCATGACCCCTCCCTACACCGTTGGTATGCTTAGTAGTTACCGGAACCTAACCCAGCGGGATTGGCTCTGGTCGCAGTCGCCCCACCCCCTCGGGCGTTGGGGCAATATCCAGGTGCAAGCGCCGGCAACACAGCCTGACTTTCTGCTGCTCTACAACTTCCACGACTTTCCCACCGAACTTCAGCCTTTGCCCCTACGCCAACGGTGGCGGCGTAGCGCCAGAGCCTGGTGGCGTCAACAGCAGACAGCCGCAGCAACCGTACGACAACGTTTAGCGGCGGTTCCCAAAGAGCGGATTCTGTTCTTGACCCGTGAACCCCCCTTTGAAGAAAAAGAGCGGGAGCGCGCCCGGCAATATGCCCAAGCCCAAGCCTATTGTGGTTATGTTTCAGGGCCAGATGACTTTGCGCCCACACCCGACTACATGCCGGCCATCTGGTATTGCGATCGCTCGTTCCGGGAACTCAACGACATGGGCCCACCGCCCAAAACCGAGCGCTGTAGCTGGATTACCTCTGGCATCACCCGCACAGCCCGTCACCGCCTGCGCATGGATTTTTTACATCTTCTCCGGGAGCAACAGGTACCCTTTGCTCTCTATGGTCGGGGACTCCCTGCTGATGTTAATAGCCAGGGGGAATTGCTGAATAAGGCGAACGCCCTAGAACCCTACCGTTACAATCTGGCGATCGAAAACTATGCCAGCAACGACTGGTATGTCAGTGAAAAGCTCTGGGATGCTTTGCTTGCCTGGTGTTTACCGATTTACTATGGCGGCGATGCGGCCGATCGCTTGCTGCCGCCTGGGAGTTTTTTACGGCTGCCGAGCTTGGATGCAGCCGGAGCACAATACATCAAGGATGTTACTGCCAATGGGGATGCGTGGTACGAGGCGAAGGATGCGATCGCTGAAGCCCGACAAATTATTTTGCACAAGCTGAATTTACTCAACTGGCTTTCAGAGTTTGTAACTTGAGCGTGTTTCAAGCAAACTATGTGCCCATTGCAACATCTATCCTAGTCGCTTGCGGCATCACCCCCCTTTTGAAGGTAGAGATGATTCTTCAGACAAAGAAAATTCGAGATTTCTTGTAGGGGCGTCGGTTTCCGCGCCCTACCCATTAGGGGACAAACCGGCGAATGGACAATGAGATGCAGTGTGTAATGAACTGACGCGGGGCAGGGAAACCCAGCCCTTACCGTTGACTCAACGGACTCTATTGATCTCGAACTAAGTAATACAGCACTTTATCCAAATACCATGCTTCAGATTGGCCGGGGTGCTTTTGGCGTTCATGGTCAAGTAGACGCTCGACTAGGGCATGATCATTTTTGGCTTGCAAGAGGACTTTGCGATAGAGCTGTTTGGGATATTTGGGGTTGGCTGGGCCGCCCTGCTTTTCTTGCCACAACGACCAAGCTGCGTAAACAACGCCGCCCAGGATAACCAGGAATAGAATTTCTCTCATGATGGGA
The DNA here is from genome assembly GCA_010672165.1 of Spirulina sp. SIO3F2. Lineage (GTDB taxonomy): Bacteria > Cyanobacteriota > Cyanobacteriia > Cyanobacteriales > Spirulinaceae > SIO3F2. The sequence goes on from JAAHHN010000269.1 coordinate 6,852, forward strand.
AACCTAGAATATTAAGCAGGCTCACGCTCCTGATTATACCGATTTCGTTTGGCCCAGCCATTGCAACACTTGTTGTTGTAGCCCCTCTAAATCACCACTTATTTCTTCGGTAAACCACTGAGCGATCGCATCGAGGGGCGTAAACGTCTCACCTGCCTGCCAGTTCAGGGTTTGGCTAATGGGCGTGAGGTGCGTACCGGGCAACATTTGCCACCGAGTTGAGCGCCCAAACCTGGCCTCCAGACACGGGAGCAACTCCTGGGTTTGATCCAGTTCATCACGGCGGAATTGAATCAGCAAGTTATGAGCAATCTGATAATCCTGCTTGACCAAGGCAAGGGTTTGGGCAGGAGAAGGGGTGAACTGGAGGTCAAGGGTCTCGCGCAGACGAAGTTCCTGGGCTAAGGGAATGGATCGCTCAACTGGATAGTTATTGAAGGCCAACAGCAAATTCCCAGCACGGGTAACGTTATACAAACTGCCGATCAACAGATGTAACTTTGCTCCCATACTGTGACCCAAGCCGTAAACAGGTAGATCGGGGTCAAGACGGGTTTGGAATTCTAGCCGCGCACAACATTGCTCAAACCGATTGAGCACATCGCGGGCGATCGCTTGATGATCAAATGTGTTTAGGAACGGGGTGGCAACGATGATATAGCCTGCATCGGCGAGGGCATTGAGCAAGCTGCGATAGCTCAGGTGGGGCGCGGTCGCCAGTAATGCTCCTCCCAAAAAATGAATGATGCCACGGGCATTTGTCGGCACCCGTAGCCAGTTTCCTGACCATTCATCCCAGGGGTCAGACTCAAAAAAGCGTAGTGGATTGAGCATGTTTATCGTTTAAGTGCCGTCCTCTAACTCAATTTGGGTCACGCGTAGCAAATTAGCCAGTTCCGGGTGCTCAAGCAACTCAGCGAGACTCGGCTCTTGCTGAACTTTAGTGAGGTAATGGTGAGGGGCCAGTTGGAGCAGAGGTTCGAGATAGCGGAACACACCAGCGCGATCGCCCAGGTGGGCAAAACAACACAGCCACGCATATTGGGTGGCCTCATCACCAGGATCAGCCAGATGTAATTGACGATATTGGCCCCAGGCTTGATAATACGCCCCTTGGCATTCCCACACTTTAGCCTGCTGGAATTGGGCCCAATAGTCACCAGGGCGTAGTTCTAGAGCGGCTTGGTAATGGTACAGGGATTGTTGATAGCAGTCTATATTCCTGTAGAGTTTATCTGGCTTTCCCGTGCTGTGCTGAGCCACCGTTTTTTTTGCCTGCTGGGCTAAACCCAAATAAGCATCGCCCTGACGATAAAAGCACCAGTAATCTTGAGGACGCAGGGTAAGGGCGGCTTCATAGCAGGCGATCGCCTCGGCCCATTGGCCGCTGTGTCGCAGGGCTTCTCCTTGGCGATAGACCGACCAATAGTCATCAGGCTTGAGAGTACGGGCTTGGGCAAAATAAATCGCCGCCTGGGGATAATGTTGGAGTTGTATCAGGGCAATATAGCCCAAGCTATACCAAGCCCAATAGTCATCAGGGCGGGCTTGCACGGCTTTTTGGTAACTCTGGAGAGCGGTGGTATAGTCTCCGAGGTCTTCAAGCACTGAGCCATGACGATACCAACCCCAATAGTCATCTGGTTGATATTA
>JAAHHN010000027.1 GCA_010672165.1 Spirulina sp. SIO3F2
CCAACCCTGGTGTGCGCTAGCCACCCCGATTCTTTTTTAAGCGGGGGGAATATAACCCCAGCACCAAGGGGGGTCAGGAGCTGATTGCCCATGAGCTGACCCATACGGTGCAGCAGGGGGCTGCGGTGCAATGCAAGCCCGACATCAGCGCCAAATATGCGGGGAATGGGCAGCCGTTGCAGGCGAAGCGGTTTGAAGCACCAGCCATTTCGACGCAGCCGGGGCAGAACCGGGCGGTGCGCCTGAAGGCGGCGGCGCGGCGACCCTTGGGACGGTTGCCTGCGGTGCAGCTCCAGGAGGCGTTGCCTGCACGATATAACGTCATTCAGCGGGATGATAATTTGCCTGCTGCGCCAACACCCACGACGGCTCCCAGTCATGGGCCACGCAATGTAGATGATACGGTGCCCGATGCAGCTATTCCCAAGCCCATCGCCACCTATACCGTGGAAGAGCGCATTGAGGTAACCAATCTCGATCAAAAGCCGGGTTTGCATCAGCGCATCCTGCCTGAAGTTCGAGAGTGCTTCATGAAAAACTATGCATCAGATATGGTTTCCATTGCTAAAGCAGTGATTCATATCACAGATGATGACTTCAATATCAAGTTTTGGTACAAGGACTCGGCTGATCCTGAAGTTGCCCGCAATGAAGTCTTGGATTTCAGTGGCGCAGCCTTTTCCAGCCGCAAACTCATACGATGGAAGCGAGAAGGCTCTGGTTGGATCAAGTCATGTGATTTACACCCAGGGGAGGATCACGCAACTGCAGTTTTTACCCTCAAGGAGATTAGCGATCGCAATAGTGACACAGCCAAAGACCAAAACATGATTGATGGGGTTCGAGGCACAGTTGGTTTGGTGGCTAGCTCAGATGCTGCCACAATGGGGATTGAGGCCGCAGCAGGAGCCTTGACGGGGGGCACCGTTTCAGCCGCTACTGGTAATACCATTGCGGGTAAAGCCATTCTCATGGGTCAATATTTCCAGGAGAGTAAAGCGGCTCAAGCAGAGACCTATCAAAGTGTTGATCGGCAAATTACCGACTGGAGTCCAGATTCTTTCCTAGGTATGTTGGGGGTTGTTGCAGCCGTTGCTGCACCCATTTTTAAGGCCTTTATGGCCTTTCGGCGGTATGAACAATTTTCGCTGCAAAACCGTAAGATCCAAGGGCTGGAAAGTTCTCTGACCCAAGCACAAAACGCCCCTGCACCTGATGCGGCGTTAACCGAATCGTTAGATTATGCGCTTTCCAAATCGACCCGACTTTGGTGGCGTTATTTTGCGGACTTTGTGATTTGCTGCTGCCAGGCGATTAACCGGATTTTGGCATTGCTTTGCCCACTAATTGCGATTGGTTCGGCAATTGTAGATGTTGTCTTGTCTGCCACTCGTTTTTTGGCAGCCTTTGTGGATAAAAGCAAAGGGTTTGTGAAGTGGTGGCGAGGAACTCGGGGTCAACAACGTTGGGAAAGTGGTAAGACAATTTATGACGCAGCCTTAGCCGAAGATCCCGCCGCGCTAGATGCCATTCGTGCCCTCACCCTCAATGACTCCACATTCTTAACGAAGAGCTTTATAACCCGAGTTTTAAAAGGGAATGCGGTGCTTATGGATACCTTGGATACAGGCCGACGGCAGCGACAGAAGCGAACAATGGATATGTTAGTCCGTCAGGCGGTGGATGCCAATCAAGGGTTATATGGTGATAGCAGTGAACTCTTTAAGTCCAGAATGGAAGTGGGTATTATGGAATGGGCCAATGGAATTCCGCCCCGTTCCAATGATGTCCTCGTTGCAATTTTGAAGGTGTTTCATAACAATAAGATTTGGCGTCAACGATGTTCTGAATATTTGGCAGAAGAAATGAAATCTTCGATGTAGAAAGCGCCATCTTTTGAGTCGTAGATTGGGTTGAAAGAGGAAACTCAACATCAGGAAAGTTTAGAGCGATCGTGTTGAGGAATGGGGGCGGGCAAGATGCCCTCGCTACGGAATTAGCGGATTCTTTTCTTCAGTTCCATGTAAGGGAGATTAAAAGGAATCACCATATTTCATGCAATTGCAAATCGCTCTATCTGTTCAGTTCTAGACTTGCGTTTATTCAGGGTTCACCCTCATGTATAAAATCGATCGCGCCTTTAAATTCCAACGCCCTAATGCTGACCCCTTCGCCACCCGTATCCAAGGCATTAACCTGATTACCCAAGATATAACCAACCAGGCCAAGCGCCCCCTCGCCTGCCAACTCCAACTCCGCCTCAGCCAAGCCGACCATACCCAACTCCAAAAAGCTCAACTCTTTGGCTACCAAGCCGACCTCTGCACCCCCCTAACCCAAGGCCCCTTCAACAAAAAAAATTCCCTTACCGCTCGGCTCATCCTCGACCCCGACCATCTCCCCCTGCTCAAAAACTGCTCCGACGCCAGCAGCGCCGCCGCCCAACTCCTCCTCGAACCCAAAGACTCCCCCCTGCACCAAGCCGAATCCTGGCGACTCCTCTCCGTCCGCCAACGCCAGAGCAATAAAAAACAAACCAGCTATCGCACCTTTTGGGATTACCTCGATTGGGAAGAACTGGCCGATAGCCTTGATTTGGAAGCCCAAATGGGCCAACAACTCCAAAAATTTCTCGCAGAATCTAGCCTCAGCCGCCAACTGGCCCATACCCTGAACCTCCCCACCGACAAAGCCAGCCATGTCACCCGCGACCTCAGTGCCGCCCTGCTGAGCGCCTTGCCCGGACTGCTGAGCCAGGATACCCAGAGTATGGCGCAGTTTACGGATGCGATCGCCGATCTTCAACGCCAGTTCCTCACCCAGCAATTCAGTGAGGTGATGCCGCAACTCACCCCCCAAATCCCTGATGCAGAAAACTTGGCGAATGAGATGGCGCGTTTTTTTCCAGCGGATGTCTCGGCTGCCCAGCGTTCGACGTCTCTTTGGGAAACCGCGATCGCCTTTCTCCATGAAGCCGAATGGCCTGTTGATATCCTTGAAGACCAAGCGCTCTTACGTTTGATGGTGCAAGGTAAATCCGGTCAATGGCTGGGGCTATTAGAGCATCCCAACCCCAACCAACTGCTGTTTTATTCCGTCAGCACCACCAAAGTCCCCCCTCAACAACAGGCAACCGTTGCCCAATTCTTGATGGCGCTCAACTACAGCCAGACCAACATTGGCAGTTTTGAGCTTGATCGACAGGATGGTGAGTTTCGGTATAAAACGGGGGGCACGTTTAACCGTTGGGACGAACAGACCATTGAGAACTTGATTTATCCCAACCTGGCCGTGATGGATCAACATTTACCATTGATTGGGGATGTGGTGATGGGTCGATGTGAATTGCAAGAGGCGATGAAATTATTGCCGTGACTGGCCACTTGTTTTTAGGGCGTGTTAGTCGGGGAATTTAAAGTTATCAAAAAGTTGAATGCGAGACTTGGGGGCACTCATCTAAGCGATCGCGGCAATGCGTTTAAGAATCCGCACCGCCTGCTCAAGTTCCTGGGTTGAGGTGAAGGGCGAAAAAACTCGAGAGAACCCATATTCGAGGCTAGCTAAGGTAGATGTATGCGCCGCCAGCTTTACGAAGACCAAATCATCTCCATTGGTCATCAGGGCAAAACCGGGACGCTCTGGGTGAGGGTTTGCCCGCAAATAGGCCAAGGTTTGGGGCAAGGCTGACCAAACCGAAAGCGCTGTCTTCTTGGATTCCACAATCGCCACCCATAGCCCATCCTTGGGCACCAGTACGTCTAATCCAGAAAAAACTGCTCATCCTTTGTGCGAGACACTTGTAGTCGCTGTTCAGCGATCGCTAAGTTCTCGAATTCTGACATAAGCGAGCGGGGAATGATGAAGCCTGCTTCAAGCATAGCAAATTCATCATCAATCACCCGGCTAACATATTCGTTTAGGAACGCCGCGAGCGGCGATCGTGGGCATAAAAATAATATTCCCGCACATCGTCCGGTGTCACCTTTACAAAGCGCACCGCCTTATGGGCTGTCTTTGTCCGTTCATGCAAACGTAGCTCGATTAAGGCAATGCCTTCAAACTCAATTTGCATTGTTTTGCTGTCTTCAAGATAAAGCGGTTCAGCCCCTGCATAGATAAAGGTAAGATCTTCGCGATCGATATAAGCCGCATTCAGGGCTAGAAGTTTTTCCGTAACCACATCACTAATATCGCCCTGCACTTGCAGCTCAATCATCCGCACTAGTGAACTCATCCGAAGCTCGTCAATAAACATCACCACCCGCTCAAAACAAAACTCATCGGGATCGCGGCTGTTGAATGTACAGATTGTTTTTTGGATATGCATAAAACCAAGCTGCCTCCAAGATGATTCTTGAATGACTCATTACATGCCAACAAATACATGCCCATACAATATCTTGCTCACCCCCCGAAGGCATCGGCCGCTTAAGCAGACTTTAACGTTCCTCACACCAGCTTAATCAGTCAGTAACATCCATCGCGTCCTATGGCAAAATGAGGGGTTGATACTTATCCACCCCCAATGCTTGTATGAGTGCGATCGCCACAAATCTCCCGCCGCAATACGACCCCCGCACCACCGAAGCCAAATGGCAGAGCGATTGGGAGACGAACGAAGTCTTTAAAGCCGATCCCCACGCGGGTGAGGATAGCTACAGTATTGTGATTCCGCCCCCGAATGTTACCGGGAGCTTGCATATGGGTCATGCGTTTAATACCGCCTTGCTTGATACGTTGGTGCGCTACAACCGCATGTTGGGCAAAAATACCCTCTGTCTACCGGGGACTGACCATGCCAGTATCGCTGTGCAGACGATTCTAGAGCGGCAGATTCGCGCCGATGGCAAGACTAAAGAGGAGGTCGGACGAGAGAAATTTCTGAAGCGGGCTTGGGAATGGAAAGCGGAATCCGGCGGCCGGATCGTCAACCAGTTGCGGCGTTTGGGTTTATCGGCAGACTGGTCACGGGAGCGCTTCACAATGGACGATCGCCTCTGTGAAGCGGTCTTAGCGGCATTCGTAAAGCTCCATGATGAGGGGCTTATCTATCGGGGTCAATATCTGGTCAACTGGTGTCCAGCCTCCCAGTCTGCGGTCTCGGATTTGGAAGTGGAACCGAAAGAAGTAGACGGCAAACTCTGGCATTTCCGCTATCCGCTCACCGATGGCAGCGGCTTTGTGGAAGTAGCGACCACTCGACCGGAGACCATGCTGGGCGATACGGGCGTTGCAGTGAATCCAGGGGATGAGCGCTATCAGAGCCTAATCGGCAAAACCCTGACCCTGCCAATTATGGAGCGGGAGATTCCCATTGTTGCTGATGAATTGGTTGACCCAAGCTTTGGGACAGGTTGTGTGAAGGTCACACCCGCCCATGACCCCAACGATTTTGAGATGGGTCAGCGCCACAGTCTGCCGATGATCAACATCATGAACAAAGACGGCACGCTCAACGCGCAGGCGGGTGAGTTTGCCGGACAAGATCGGTTTGTGGCGCGTAAGAACGTGGTTAAGCGCCTCGAAGAGCTGGGGAACTTAATCAAAATTGAGGACTACAGCCATACCGTTCCCCATAGCGATCGTGGCAAAGTGCCCATTGAGCCGTTAATTTCCACCCAATGGTTTGTGCGGATTGAACCCCTAGCGCAAAAAGCCCTGACGGAACTGGATGAGCATAACTCGCCCCGGTTTGTGCCCGAGCGTTGGACAAAGGTCTATCGGGATTGGTTGGTGCGCCTTAAAGACTGGTGCATCTCGCGCCAACTGTGGTGGGGGCACCAGATTCCGGCTTGGTATGCAGTTAGTCTCACGGACAGCAAAATCACGGATACCACCCCCTATGTGGTGGCACATAACGAGCAAGAAGCCTTAGAAAAAGCCAAGGCTGAGTTTGGCCCAGATGTGCAACTCGAACGTGATCCGGATGTGCTTGATACCTGGTTCTCTTCAGGCTTATGGCCCTTTTCGACGATGGGTTGGCCAGAGGAAACGGCGGATCTGGCGACCTATTTCCCCAATTCCACCTTGGTGACGGGTTTTGATATTATCTTTTTCTGGGTGGCACGGATGACAATGATGGCCGGTCACTTCACAGATCAGATGCCCTTTAAGGATGTGTATATCCACGGTCTGGTGCGGGATGAGAACGGCAAGAAAATGTCTAAATCCGCCAATAACGGTATTGACCCCCTGATTCTGATCGATAAATATGGTGCGGATGCGGTGCGCTACACCCTGATTCGGGAAGTGGCGGGGGCAGGGCAAGATATTAGCCTGCAATACAACCGTAAGACTGATGAGTCGGAATCAGTGGAGGCAGCACGGAACTTTGCTAATAAGCTCTGGAATGCCGCACGGTTTGTGCTGATGAATTTGAAAGAGCAAACCCCCGCCCAACTGGCCATCCCGGATGTGACGGCGCTGGAGTTGAGCGATCGCTGGATTCTCTCACGCTTCTATCAAACCGTGGCGAAAACCCGTGAGCAGGTGGCCAATTACGGCCTTGGGGAAGCCGCCAAGGGGCTTTATGAATTTATTTGGGGCGACTTTTGTGATTGGTACATTGAGCTGGTTAAACCCCGGTTACGGGATGGTGCTGACCCTGCTTCCCAAAAAGTGGCGCAGCAGACCTTAGCCTATGTGCTTGAAGGCATCCTCAAGCTGTTGCACCCCTTTATGCCCTACGTCACCGAAGAGATTTGGCACACCCTGACCCAGGCGACGGATGCCTATCTGGGTTTGCAACCCTATCCGGTGGTGAATGAGATTTTGGTGATGGCGAGTGAGTCGATCGCGCCCCCTGAAACGAGATCAGCTATTGAATTGGAATCGGTGGAGCCCGAACCCAAACCCGAACCCAACCCTGAACCTGCGGCTGAAGCTGAGGTAATCGTGCCAACAGAACCAGCGCCTGAACCGGAACCTGAGCCTGTTATTGAATCTGAGTCAACGACTGAACCCGAAGTTAGCTCAGCCGCTGAACCAGAGCCTGAGCCTGTTTCCACATCAGCCAGTGAAACTACAGAGCAAACGCTTCCTGGCGTGGAGATAATCAATGACATTCAACAACTGTTCAAAAAGAATTCCAGTATTGCGATCGCGGGCGGCGTTGTCTTAGGGAGCTTGTTCGCACTCAAGCTGCTGGCGGCGCTGCTCAGCGCTATCAACAGTATTCCCTTCGTGGAACCGAGTTTCCAGTTGATCGGGATGCTGGCATTGCTCTACTTCACAGTGACGCAGTTGCTGGTGCGCGATCGGCGTCAATCTGTAGGACAAAAACTTCAAAATCTGATCCAGCAGGTGCGTGGCACAGTGGCTCAAGCCCAGACTAAATCCAAGTCAGAGCCTGCAACTGAACCGGAAACCTCAGCCGTTGAGCCTGGGCCGACTGAACCCACCATCGCTGTAACAACTAACCCTACAGCCTCTACAACGCCTGAAATTTCCCAGGAAGAGACCGCTGAGTTAGCGTTCCCAGAAACTGCGCCAACCGCATCTCAACCGGCCAAATCTGAGCCGAGCATGGGCATCGAATCCCAACCCACAGAGTCGGCTGCACCTCCAACCCCAATGGCTGATTTGGACTTGGTCGATGTTGCGCTAGAATCTGACTTCACCTTATTAATCGGCACCATTCGCACCATCCGTAACCTCCGCGCCGAAGCAGAGATCAAGCCAGGGGTTAAGGTACCGATTTATCTCCAGAGCGAAAATGTCGAAGAGCTACGAGTGCTTGAAGCCGGGCGCACCTATATTCAAAATCTCGCCAAAGGCGATTATCTATCCGTTACCTCCGTGCTCCCCAACGAACTGGGTCGGAGTTTTGGGGGGGTAGTGGGCACAGTACAGGTACTGATCCCACTACAGGGTTTAGTGGATATTGAAGCCCTCAAAGGGAAATTAAGTCAAAAACTCGCTAAGGTGGAGAAAGAAATTGCCAGTCTATCTGGCCGTCTCCAAAATGAGAATTTTGTGAGTAAAGCACCGGCAGATGTGGTGGCTGGTGTGCAAGCCTCTTTGGCAGAAGCTCAGAAGCAGGTTACAATTTTGCGCGATCGTCTTGCTCAGTTAGAGTAATGCTCTGATGATTGTGATTTGCTGATTGGCTCGGTTCCTGTTTACTGCTCGTTTTGAGATCCCATGCTCTATCTTGCCCAAGTACAAACGCACGTTCCAGCCCAAGCGGCGATCAGTGTGGTTATGCTGGCCCGTCAGGAAGAAAGCGGTAAATGGACAGTGCCAACTCCCTCAGAGATGACCTTAGCAATGCCCAGTGATGTGGCTCAAACGCAATGGCATAAAGGGATGCTCGTTATCGTGCGATTGGATGCCCAAGCGAAATGTACTGAGATGCAAGACGCGATCCCGTTTGTGCTGCAATTGTTTGCGTCTAATGAGCTGTCGTCAACGTTGGAAGATGTCCATGAAATTGAGCAATGGCGACAGGAACTGACGCTCAAGAGCCAAGAGATGAGTATGAAGATGTTAGAGTTGGCCACCCGTAGGGAACGGCTAGGCATTGAGGAGACTGATCTAGCCATGCGTCAAAAACAGCTTGAGGTTGCTGAAGCAGAGCTGAACCAACAACGGCAGCAATTTGCGACACAGCAGATGGCTGCCTCTAAGCCTGCATCTTCAGATTAAAGACGGTAATGCCTGACGACTTTACCGCCCTCAACCAAATGTTGCCCCCTCAGAATCTAGAGGCTGAGGAATTAATTTTAGGAGGGGTGTTGCTTGACCCGGAAGGGATGGGGCGCGTAGCGGATATTATCAATCCGGAGGCGTTCTACGACACGCTCCATAAGGATATTTACCGTGCCATGATCACATTGCACCGTCAGGGGCGTCCCACAGATCTAATGACAGTGACGAGTTGGCTGCAAGATCATGATTTGCTTGACAAAATCGGCGGGACGGCAAAATTAGCCCAGCTTGTGGAACGTACAGTCTCTGCGGTCAATATCGATCGCTACGCTGGCCTCATCATGGATAAGTTCGTGCGGCGGCAGCTTATTGGCGTGAGCTATGACATTGCGGGGCTGGGTTATGACACCACCCAAGAGTTAGAACAAGTTTTAGATCAGTCCGAGCAGAAAGTCTTTGCCTTGACCCAAGAACGCCCTCAACAGGGGTTAACTCCCATTTCTGACACCCTGGTTGATACCTTTAATACCCTAGAGAGCCTCCAGGAAAAGACAGCACTCCCAGGTTTGAACTGTGGTTTTTATGATTTGGATGCGATGACCAGCGGGTTGCAGCGCTCTGATCTGATCATCTTGGCAGGGAGACCCTCGATGGGCAAGTGTCTGGGTAAAGGAACCAAGGTGGTGATGTTTGATGGCACACTCAAAGCAGTTGAAAATATCCAAATCAATGATTTATTGATGGGAGCAGATTCAAAACCTCGCCAAGTCCTGTCGTTGGCGAGAGGTCGGGAGATGATGTATTGGATTCGCCAGAAAAGGGGGATCGATTATCGAGTTAATGAAAGTCACATCCTATCCCTGAAAGCAAGCGGTAGCGAAGGGCGTAGGGTGCATGGCGAAATTGTGAATATTTCAGTCCGGGACTATCTCAATAAAAGCTCAAAATTTCAGCAGCGTCATAAAGGATATAAGGTCGAAGTGGATTTTTCTGCCCAAGCTGTCCCGATCGACCCCTACCTTTTAGGTCTGTGGCTAGGAGATGGAAAAGCAACCGATGGCCGCCATGTTATTTTTGGGCATAATAATATTGCTCAGGAAGTGATCGCGGAACTCCAAGCGATTGCTGTGAGAGATGGCTATCGACTTAGTCATAGCGATAATGGCGAGAAATGTGATGCTTGGACATTATGTGCTGGGCAGCATCAAGAAGGTCTTAAGCCCCAGCTCAGGCGGGTTGGACTGCTCGATGAGAAATTGATTCCGCTGTGCTATTTGGCGAACTCCAAAGCAGTTCGCTTAGAGTTACTAGCCGGGTTAATGGATTCAGATGGTTACTACTGTCGGGATATGCAGTGTTTTGAAAACACGCAAAAACGTAGAAAGCTAGCTGAGCAAATCAAATTTCTTGCTGACAGCTTGGGGTTCAGAACAAGTCTAATTAGTAAAAAAGGTGTTATTAAAGACCGTGATTTTGTGGGGGACTATTGGCGGGTTAGGGTCTCAGGCAATCTGGAGATTATCCCCACCCGTATTAAATATAAACAGGCAAGAAAGTACGTCTCCAATCAAGATTGGCATGTCACAGGCATTACAGTAGAGCCGGATTGTGTTGATGATTATTATGGCTTTGAACTCGATGGCGATCGCTTGTTTCTTTTAGAGGATATGACGGTAACGCACAATACGGCGTTGGGTTTGGGCATTGCTGCCAATATCGCTAAGTTGCATCAGTTGCCGATCGCGGTTTTCAGTCTAGAAATGTCTAAGGAGCAGCTAACTCAACGCTTGTTGGCAGCAGAAGCGAATATTGAGAGCAATCGCCTCCGCTCAGGTAACATCACCACGGAAGAACTGGAGAAGGTAACAGACGCGATCGGCTCGTTGGCGGAATTGCCGATTTACATTGACGATACTGCGAGCCTGACGGTGATGCAAATGCGATCCCAGGTGCGGCGGCTCCAAGCAGAGCAGGGCGGACGTTTAGGGATGGTGTTGCTCGATTATTTACAGCTTATGGAAGGCGGTGGTGACAACCGGGTGCAGGAGCTTTCTAAAATTACGCGATCGCTCAAGGGTTTGGCACGGGAAGTGAATGCGCCCGTGATTGCGCTTTCGCAGTTGAGTCGGGGGGTGGAGTCGCGGACAAACAAACGACCCATGATGTCAGATCTTCGCGAATCCGGCTCGATCGAGCAAGATGCGGATCTGATTTTAATGTTGTATAGAGATGTTTACTATAATCCCGATTCACCCGATCAAAATGCCGCAGAATTAATTCTTACGAAACATCGGAATGGCCCCACCGGAACAGTAAGGTTACTATTTCAACCAGAGCTGACCAAGTTTGAAAATTTAGCACTGTAGATGTAAATGAAAAAAAGTCTAATCAACAGTGCTATCCTGCCCCTGATTTTCAGCCTATTGCTTACTGCCTGCGGAGAAACTAAAGATGCAGCATATTCTGACTGGGTGGCTGCCCAAGAAGATGGGGCGATCGAACGAGGTTGGATTCCGAACTGGTTGCCGCGATCGAGCCAGAATCTCAAAGAAGCTCATGATTTGGATAGTAACGCAAGTATTTTAGCCTTGACGTTTTCTGAGGATGAAAACTGGCAAGTCCCCGATAGTTGTGAGCCAGCTCAAGAGGAATTACCCGCACCAGGATTAAAACGAGTTTGGTGGCCGTCACGTTTGCACAAACGGCCAGATAGATATCTTGTTTTCTATGTGTGCCGTAAGTCAAAGACAATTAGGCTAAAAACAAGCTATTTGGCAATTCAAGGGAATAAAATATATTTTTGGAGACCATAAGTTGTATGAGGATATTAGACCCGATAGGAAATTTGACAAGATCTAAAACATTCTTTTTGCTGTTAGTGGACGAGATCTGCTCTACGCAATATCCTAACTAACATGAGAAGTACTTCTCAAAAGTAATGCACATCAGGGTGCTGGAGAAGAAAGGGTTTTAGTTGCTTGAAAAGCAGAAAGATTGATGTGACCAGCAAGCTCAGGATTGTAGTTGATAATCGCCTTATATTCTGAGAACGTTTCTGGACGGGCATGTTCTTGACATTGTTGCCATTGCATCTCAGCTTGCTTAGAATCTGGGGAGGGCAGAGATTCATAAACCACCGCTTTTAAACAATGTGCTAACCCTTGACCAGGATGTTCCTGCTCTAGCTCTTGTTCATGGGCGATCGCTTCATCTAACATCGCCAGCGCTGCATCATAACGCTCCTGCTTAAGATAAACCCAGCCCAAGTTGCGGCGATAATGGGCCTGAAACTTCGTCGCATCGGATTCAGTCCGGACTAATCCCACATTGAGCATCACTTCAGCTTGAAGCAAATTGTCTTGATTGAGGTGGACACGCCCCAAGTTATTGAGGACATTAAACTGTCGTTCCTCAAATGCCTTAACGTAGTACGGAATAGCACTCGTATCATCTCCTAAAGACTCACGGATAATCCCAAGAGAACGATAAACCTCCCCTGCACCTTTAATATTATTGGTTTGGGACAGTTCTAAAGCCTTTTCATAATAATATTGAGCTTGCTTGAGATCTCCCTGTACATAAGACTGTTGGGCCTGATGCACAAACTTCTGAAAGTAGTAATCTGGCAAACGGGTTTGGGCAACATAAGCTCCAATAAATAAAAAGAGGGCAAGTGCTGCTGTAAACTCACTTTGGAAACGGCTGGGAATTCCCAGAAACTGCAGCAAGCGTTTCATGGACGAAACACTTTCATCTCCCTTGTTCGCTTGGGATGCAATCAAGGCGAGTAATCCCCCTGGACCGACCAAACCCAACGATTCAAGAAACCCTAAACCAGCTGAAAAAACGATTGGAATTACAGCCACCATATTGGCAGCAAAGCCGGTCAAAAATGTTGCCGTCAGCAAGTTCCATAACCAGTCAAATTGATCCCAGGGATCGACGACTTCAGGGACTTGTGGGAACCACCACCAATGTTCGGCGGGTGGTGACACTGTTTGTTGCCACTGGTCAAATAAGCCTTGGCTGGCTAGTAGTTCTGGGTGGGCTCGTAGGTGTTGATCCTGAAGTGTAAGTTGCGCTAACTGCGAAGCAGGAACTGCTGTCGCCAAGGTGAGCTGGGCTTGCACCGTATCTCGCACCGTCAAGATATGGAGAATCTCATCAGGGGTCGGCGGTTGAGGGGCAGTGAGGACAGTGAGTGTTGTCTGATAGTCAGCGATCGCTTGGGTTAAGGAATTGTCGGGTTCAGAAGACAAGTGAGAACGCTCAGTCATAATCAATACAGGAATATTTCAGAACAATATGGACATAAATTACGCTCCTTATCCTATCAGACCCGCTAGGGGCTGTCGTTAGTGAGATTTCCAAGCATTGCGATGATTGGACTTAAAGCCCCTTTTCCTGTTTTTGGGGTCGGGCTCTCTATCCCTTGTGAGACTTCTGGCATTAATTGACGACACGCCTAAAACAAATCAGCTTTGCCGCGATGCTCAGGCGGAATTTGATTAATGCGATCGCCGCAAAACTTCGGTGATGGGAACAGCTTATTGGGATTCGCCAAACCCTTGGGGTTAAATGCCTGGCGCACCCGTTGCATGGTTTCGAGATCCGTGGGGTTAAACATTTGAGGCATGTAGCAGTTTTTATCTGCCCCAATACCATGTTCACCAGAAAGTGAGCCGCCCGCTTCCACGCAGAGTCGCAAAATTTCTTCCCCGACCTGCTCCACATCAGCAAATGCTCCCGGCACTGCCTCATCATAGAGAATTAGCGGATGAAGATTCCCATCCCCTGCATGAAAGACATTGGCGATTTGATAGCCAGAGCGATCGCTGAGCTCTTCAATCTCCCGTAAAACCCGAGCGAGCTGGGTGCGGGGTACAACCCCATCTTGGACAAAATAATTGGGACTCATCTGCCCAGCCGCCGCAAACGTTGCTTTGCGACCCTGCCACAGTTTTGAGCGGGTCTCAGCATCTTCTGCGATCGTAATCGTACGCGCCCCCTGCTCTCGACAGAGTTGAGACACCTGGGCAATATTGGTGGTTACTTCCACCGCTGAACCATCCAGTTCTACCAGCAGAATCGCCCCCGCATCGCGGGGATAACAGCCCAGCGCCACTACATCTTCTACGGCATTGATACTGAGGTTGTCCATCATTTCCATCCCCGCTGGAATGATGCCGGCACCAATAATGGCAGTAACGGCCTGTCCTGCGGCTTCGATCGTGGCAAAGTCTGCCAGCAGTACTTGAATCGCCTCAGGGGTCTTGAGGATCTTTAATGTAACCTCAGTGGCAATTCCTAGGGTTCCTTCGGAACCAACAAAAATGCCTCGCAGGTCATAGCCCGGACTCTCCGGGACAGTTCCTCCCAATTCCACCACCTTACCCTCAGCCGTCACCACAGTTAGGGCGAGGACATGGTTGGTGGTAACGCCATATTTAAGGCAATGCACCCCACCGGAATTTTCTGCAACATTGCCCCCAATTGAGCAAATGATCTGGCTTGAGGGATCGGGAGCGTAGTAAAAGCCTGCACCGCTGACTGCTTGAGTCACCCAGTTGTTGATCACCCCAGGTTGCACGACCACCTGCTGATTGTCCAGATCTAGCTTTAAGATGCGGTTCATCCGAGCCGTAACAATCAAAACACCATTGCCATCAGGCAAAGCCCCTCCGGAAAGTCCCGTACCTGCACCCCGTGCCACCCAGGGCAAGGCGAGGCGATCGCACAATTGCACCACCGCCGCCACCTCAGTTGTGGTGCTGGGTAAAACGACCAACGCAGGTCGCTCTCGATAGGCGGCTAGACCATCACATTCATACGTGAGCAATTCTTCTTTCCGACGGATCACTTTATCTGGCCCCAGCAAGGTTACAAAGGCCTGAACCGTTTCAGGATTAGTAGGAGAAGTCTTAGGAGCCAACGCAACCGTCATAAAAATGTGAAGAGAACATAGAGTGTGTTACTGGCACTATCCTAAAAGCCTTTGGGGTCGGGTGGCAAAGCCCCTGAACCAATAACGTATCAGGCGTTATGAACTTTTCTTCAGCAAAGTTTTGACGCTTATGACAATAGCCTCTGAACTTTAAAGATAATAGCGCTTGCTCTACCTTCTCGTAAAATCTACACAGTTCGTCTGTTCCACAGATTAAGATAGGAGAGTTGTCAGCCAATGGCATACTGGTATCTTAAGTGCTTACCGATGCCTCAAAGTGCTTGGGGCAGTCTTGCACTTAATTGAGCAGTTCCGAAATGAGACTCTGTACAATTTAATTTATGCTGAGCGAGAGCGATTGACAATAATTCTACGTATTGTGTTATTCAACTAGGTTCTCCTACTATTCAGTGGAAAATCTCCACAATCAACATCATTGCATCATTATCTTCATCTGGGCTAATTTTTGTAGGCTGAAATATGGCGGATCACGTACAGCAATTGCTTCGGGCTTCAATCTGGGGAGTGGAACAGGCTAAATCCGTTTGCCTTAGCTCAACCCAGAAAGTGAACCAGCTCCGCGATCTACAGATTTCTCGAGCAACGATGCAGCAATTTCTAACTGGCCAGCCCGTGTCTGAAGAAGTGTTTCAGCAAATCTGCCAAACACTCGAATTAAATTGGGAAGATGTTGCCGAACCGCCCGACGATGTGTTGCCAGAGTCAGAGCCGATTGACAATGCGAAAGTCTCCCTACCCGAAAATCCCTTATGGCTGGAACTGCGTTATCAAATGAGTCGTCAGGTGCTCGAACAATACCAGTTTCTTCAGCTCCTGAATCAAGAACTCATTCCCCTTGAACAACTTCAATTTGAAGTTTACCTCCTTAAAGGATTACCTCGAGATATTTATGTTAACCTGAATAGCTATTTAGAGCAATTTGATCAAAGACAAGAGTTTGAACGATTTGGCTTGGGTGAACGTCAAGAACGCCATGCAGCTTTACATATTGTTCAGCGTTACAAGCGACTACTTCTGCTCGGTCAACCTGCTTCTGGCAAAAGTCTATTTCTGCGACGTTTAGCTGTTTCTTGTGCGAAAGGTGAGTCGTTTGTAAACTTTATCCCGGTATTGATCAACTTACGGGACTATCATCAAGAATTTTTAGAACAACCGAATGCAATTGAATCGATCATCCAAAAGATTCTCGATCTAGAGACTCTTGAAATTACTCAAAGTCTTTTGGAAAGGGGGCACTTTATGATTCTGGTTGACGATTTGGACCGTATTGCAATGCAGGCACGTCGTAATATCCAATTTCAGTTGCGAATTTTTGCCCAACGTTATTACCAGAATCGCTTTGTTGCGGCTTGTCGAACTCAAGTTACGGATTATACATTCCCAACCTTTCGAAAAATTGAGCTTGCCCCCCTCAATAAAGTTCAAATTGAAACTTTTATCCAAACCTGGTTTCAAGAGGCTGAGGCAAATTCTCCGGTAGCAACCAGTGGTCTGGCTCAGCAACTGATGGCAGAGTTGCAGTTTCCTAAAAACAAGCGCTTTGCCCATTGGGCAAGCCGCCCCATGATTCTGCACTTGCTCTGTTGGATCTTCCAATATTTGGGGCATTTACCCAGAAGTCAGTTTAGTCTTTATGAATTGGGGATTACTCGGATTTTGGAATTATGGAAACCCAATAAGAATCCAGATTATGAACCGACAATTTATGCGGAGTTGAATTTGTATGAGCGCTATCGTCTCTTAAGCTATATTGCGGTTCAAACCTTTGAAACCAAAGAAATATTTTTTAACCTCAAAAAAGCCAAACAATATATCGGTTCATATCTTAAAAGTTTACCGAGTTTTACGACGGGACGGAAAACACTGGCACAATATTCTGCTTTGGTCTTAGCAGAAATTGAAGAACAGCACGGATTGATTTTTGAGCGTACCCAGGGACTCTACACCTTTGAGAGTATCAGTGTACATGAGTTTTTGATTGGCCATTATTTACTTAAGAATTTTGACCCCAATAATCTCTACCATACCTTGGAAACACCAATTCCACGGCCCTGGTATAAACTTTTTTCAAGTTTAACTCAAGAGATGGAGCATATTGATGACTTCTTGTTACATGTCAAGCACAAAATCGATCAAATTGTTGCCAAGGACAAGAAGGTGCAGATTTTTCTGTCTTGGATTAACCAAAAATCTATTTTAGTTAAAGTTCCCTACCGCATTACGGCAGTGCGTGCTTTTTACTTTTCTCAGGCGATCGACCACCTATTTGACCCCCGGATTTCGAATCCGATTGATTTTTCTCATGCGGTAAATCGGGCTCTGCGCTCATCTCTCCATGACTGGTCACTAGCCTGCATGCTCGATCGCGATCTCGACTATGCGTTTAATCACAATGTTATTGAGGAGTTGCATATTGAATTTGTGGTGGATCTGATTTTGAACTGCTTATTGGTCACATTGGCCCATGATTTGACGCTATTTATGACCTATGCCGAAGATCGCCGCCTCGAAATTGATCCAGAACTGAAAGATGTACTCTATCGTCTCAAGCAAGAAATTCCACGTCGGAACAGCCCCAGTTATGAGAAATGGTGGCGAGAACATTGCCAAACTTGGACTAAGAAATTGCGGCTGATTATTATTGAACATCGTAACATTGGCTATGATTGGCAGTTTAATAAGGAACAACGCGCACTATTGCGGCAATATTACAATGCCAATAAATTATTAGTAGAATGTCTAAGCAATATGAGAATAGAGCCACAAACTGCTCAAGAAATTGAGGAAATGCTCCTCATGCCCACAATGGAAATTAAAAATCGCTTTGTTTAAGTTGGCTGTTACGAGAGCCAGAAATATTGATCGTCTAGGACAACTAACTAGCGATGGTCTACACTGCTGCTTATAGCATCCACTAAATTACGATTTATTGATCTCCCCTATGAAAGCTATTACTGGATTTATTGTTAAGCGCCTAGAACAGGCAGTTCCCTTTATCGAAAGTCTTGTACCGAAATATTCCCAGGTGGGAGAGTCTGTTTTTTTCACGCCTGAACAATTTCCTTGGTCGAAAACCCTTGAAGCTAACTGGCAAGTGATCCGTCGAGAACTCGATCAGGTTCTTGAAGACGTTGATGCGCTGCCCAATTTTCAAGATATTTCAAAGCGGCAGTACCGGATTGCCAACGACGATCGCTGGAAAACCTACTTCTTTTGGGCCTTTGGTTTCCGGGCAGAATCAAATTGCCAGCGCTGTCCGGAAACAACTAAGCTCCTTGAACAAATTCCGGGCTTAAAAGTTGCGTTTTTCTCTATCCTGGCTCCTGGCAAACATATTCCCCGTCATCGTGGTAAGCATAAAGGTCTAATTCGCTATCATCTCGGTTTGAAAGTACCAGAACCCCGCGAACAATGCCGCATCCAAGTGGATGAGCAGACTGCCCATTGGGAGGAAGGTAAGAGCTTGATTTTTGATGATACTTACTATCATCAGGTCTGGAACGATACGGATGGTTATCGCGCAGTGCTCTTTCTAGATATCATCCGCCCGATGCGTTTCCCGATGTCGTTTGTGAATTGGCTTGTTTGTACTCTGGTTGCTGCCTCGCCAATTGTGCAAGACGCCAAAACAAACCATTTGGCTTGGGAGAAACGGTTTAAAGAACAAACAAAGCAACGGTCAGCAGATTCTTTAGTAGTTTAGAGCAAAGTAGGGCGTTGCTGAATTCTGAATGGATTGAGTGATATGAAAAACGAATCTAGTGCATTTGCAGCACGCAAGTATCAGGGTTCCCAATCTTGTTTCAGCACCGCCAAAAGGAGCATTGGGGATTTTTTCTGTCAATGAAAGCAGAGCTAAGATTACTGCTATCCAATCTAATCAAAAAAAGTGGCCGAGTATCGGCCACTCTACAAACACCAAACAGTCAATTCCTAGGGCATATCGTCCGTTAAAACCAGAAGCCTTACGGAACAAGCGATAGAGCGCCCGACCCAAAAAACAGAGAGAGGGGCTGTAAGTCAGTCATAGCAAGAGTCTGAGATCTAACTGACGACAGCCCCTAGTTAAACCAGCGGTTTGCTAAACGCTTGCAGTCACAGAGAATGCAACAAAAACAATGCCGCTGACCAGCGTTAATGCCAACGCGCCCCAGATTACGTAGTTGCGCTTTTCAGTGGCCGTTGGTGGTTCAGCCACGTAGACTTCCGGCTCGATCGCGAAGTTATTGAGGCGGCCCCCCTCTTCTTTGGTATATGGCATTTTTATCAATTCCTTTTTATTAATGGCGGCAAGCCTCGACCCAGACTGGTTAAGCTGTCTGAGTGGACTCGTAGATTTCATTATGTCACATTTTTAATATTCTGTTACATTGGCAATACCAATCACTCATTTCAACATTGCTGCTTTCCTGACTCCTAGACCGCTATGGTTGACTTGCTGGCTAAACTTGCCTATCAAACCCTGCAACAAGGCAAAGGTGCTTTCGGTGTGGCCAATAAACAGCTCACAACTAACCTGCTTAACTTCTTCAACCCCGCTCGCCCCCGTCCCAAGACTGAACCCCTATCACCTCAGAGCCTTGTCCTGCTGCAACAACGGTTTGCCCAACTAATGGAATTAGACTGGCTTGACGCTGAAGCAGGCATTTACCCGACAGACTTATTGTTTGATAGTCCTTGGGGTGATTTTCTGCGGTATTATCCAGACTTCTTGCTGGATTTGCCCAACAGCTGGGCGCGATCGCAAAATAAGCAGTATCAAGACTTTGCGCCAAACCTTAAGACTGAGGGGTATCCCCGTTACTATCTACAGAATTTCCATCATCAGACCGATGGTTATCTTAGTGAACAGTCTGCCAATTTATACGATCTGCAAGTCGAACTCCTGTTTAATGGAGCAGCTGACCCGATGCGACGTCGCGTTTTGCCCCCGTTGAAAGCGCATCTAACGCAAGCCACTCAACCTACCCGAATTCTAGATGTTGCCTGTGGCACAGGGCGCACGCTTCGCATGATTCGAGGCATGCTCTCGGAAGCTGCCCTGTTCGGTATTGACCTCTCAGCAGCGTATTTACGTAAAGCAAACCAGCTCCTCTCTGAACTCCCTGGTGAGTTGCCACAATTGGTGCAAGCTAATGCTGAGGAAATCCCCTATGTAGCGCATTATTTTGACGCGATTACCAGTGTGTTTCTTTTTCATGAGTTGCCTGCGGGCGTGCGGCAAACTGTAATTGAGGAATGCTGTCGTGTTCTGAAGCCCGGTGGTATCTTCATCATCTGCGATTCGATCCAAGAGGGCGATACACCTGAGTTTTCAGCGAACCTGAAGAACTTTCCGGTTCTGTTCCACGAACCCTATTACCGGCATTACATTACAGATGATATTGAAGGGCACTTGACTCAGGCTGGCTTTGGTGAAATTGAGATACAAATTCATTTTATGAGTAAGTATTGGATCGCCAAGAAGTCTTAACCCGTGTCTACTGTGGCTGTACCACGTTGTAAGCACCGGGTCGTCTCACTTCGCCGACAACCGCCACGGTACGACTAGCGGTTACATCCGCAGCAAAGTCCAGCAGCGCCAGCTTCCGTATCTCGCGTAGGTTAATCGTTGGAGCCATGGGTACAAACACCATATCGCCATCCCGCAGGCTGAGGTCGGTCTCCCCTAAATCCCCATTAGGTTCGGGTAATTTGGGAGCAGGGAATGTTGCCCCAGGTTTGTTTTTTTCGAGAGTGGGGATCTGCGCGATAGCAGGGGTGTTGAGGAGGACAAGCCAGGGGATCAACAGTCCGCTGAGAGATGTCCGAAACAGGGGGATGAGCATGATGGAGGGATGAGCCGAGTAGCAATTCTCATTGCAGTTTAACCAGGCTACTCCGGATTCTGAAGAAGCCCTGATCAGGTGAGCAACTACGCAAAAGCCTCTGAACTCAAAAAGCGATATTGTTGCGCTTCTTGACTATCAATCCCCTGAACTTCAATGATTTTGCCCTGCGTATAATAGTCCGCAGCCCGCCGTAATGCGTTTGGCTTAACATCAGCCAATGAATGCGTCCAAGAATAATCTGTATTGGCAACGGAGGCTAGAATCAGCTCACGACTAGTTCCGGCCCCAAGCGTTTCATGCTGAACTACAAAGCTTGCATTGAGCCAGTGATGATCCCCATGAATCAGAGATGCTGTTGAGTTCTGATAATTCCGGAGATCAATATCCACTCGATAAAGACCGGCGATACCCATTGCGGCATACAGCGTCCGCCGCCCAGATGAAAATAAAGGGGAATATCCCATTCTTAAGTCGGTTGAATCATTGCCTGCATAGGAAAACTGGGTTGGGCGATAGACGATATCGCAGACTTTAGTGCAGTTCCTTGTGTGAAACGCAGTGTGATGATAGGCATACATCGAAAACCCATCAACCATAAACACAGTTTCTCCATCCGTTGCCAAGCGACGAACTTTACGATACGGACTATTAGAATCAGTTGTAGAATAATACCCACTATCCAGACCTGGTGGTGTAGTAGTTGGCGAGAATGAAGCATGTTCAATTGTCGGATTCGCTTGAGCGATCGGCCAGCGCACAATCCTGCAAGATTGACCATTGAGATCAGCGACAATAGCATGAACCATCCCATCATTCGTCAGACAACAGCTATGAATGTATTCACGTCCAAATGGCCAATTAGGAAAGATGGGATGTATTTGTTGAGGATTGTTACGAGAAATCTTGACACTTGTTGTTGCCCCGCTATTCGGTATGCCACCCAAGAAATACAAGTAATTGGCATCATGTAACATACAGGTTGCATGGGGATCAAAAGCCCTCATCTGGTTACGTCCAAATGTAGGATCATTTGCATAAAAATCTACTGCTTTCACCTGGAAATTCTTGGCATGAATTTTGTAGATGTTAGAACGATTTTGAGCCCTGTTCAGCAAAGGAACTGCATAGTAGAACCGATTATCTGCTTCATTCAGTAAATAGCCCCCAGGCCGCATGACTTGATTGGTGTATTCCTGAACAGGCGTCGGCGGCGGTTTCTTCGTTAGCGCAATAATTAATTGCACCAGTGCGACGATAGCACCAGCCGCAGCAACAAGCCAACCCACTGGACCAGCCCAAGCCGCACTGGCCATAACACCAACCATCGCCACTACTCCACCCAGCGCAACTGCTGCGTTGAGAAAACCAAAAATCTTCCCTTCTGTATCGTTTTTCTTAAAAGCATCTACTAACTGATAAGCAGCAACCCCAAAGGCCACAATCGATGCGGCTAAACCAATCCCCGCTGCAATCCTAGAAATCAATGTTAGATTTCTGCCAAAGATGGTATTGAAAGATTGAGCTGCCCCTTGAGCACTGCGTAATGCACTCTGGATGGCTCGATAGAAGCCGGAAAAATTGGTTAGGAAACGTTGTAAATATGAAGTTCCCTCTATTGTTAGATTTAGTAAGTTCTCTAACTGGGGCGCAATACGATGAAGGATCATCACAGAGAAGTTATTGAGACCTTGAATTGACTCGTTCGCCGCATTTGCTAGAAACGCTGAAGCAATCGAGCCAAAATCGATTCGACCAAGAATCGCTGTGTCACCACCAGCAATCATATCTGTACTAAGTTTGCCAATACCAAAACAGACGGCAATAAACTCAAAAAATAGCGCCCCTTTTGGACTATTGAATATATAAGGTGCACTCCGTTGCAGTGCTGTCCTAAAACGTGAAGAGCCGATAGGTTCGTTTTGAACTATTGCTGGATCAAGATGTAGCTTGACCGAAAGCATCCACTTATTACCAAAGCTTAGACCTGAACCTCTTACACTATTGGCATTACTCCTATCAAGTTGTTCTTCAACTTCGTGCAGTATTGCTGTCAGCTCATTCGAGTTTTGGACTCTGAGTTGATTGATTATTGCATCAAAGATTTCAATGTCTTTTGGGGATTCTGTAGAGATGACAACATGGCGAGATTGTAACAAGATTAGGTCTGAGAGAAATAGCTCTTGAACCTCTTTGGCATAGGTACGACCAGTTGTATATGGTGCAAGCAACTCCAACTTGGTCACAACTGATTTTATTTTTCTCGCTGCCGCTTGTGCGGCATCCCCCCCTTGAAGATTGTGCATATCCCGAAGGAATTTATGCCGACCATCATTACCTTGTGCATACTGCCCTCGACCCATATAGTAGTTGTAATATTCTAGAGCCCATTTTTCTGAGCCATCGTTAATATAGGCGTTAAGTCGCTGACCCTGGGCATTCTCTAAGTAGGCAATCCGGTATAACTGATTAAACAGTTCTCCAAACTCATGGGACTTATGATCATTGGCATCTAGATAATTGACCTTACACATGTCCCAGGTACGAACGGCTTCTTTATCTACCTCTCTTTTACTATTCTGAACACCATCCGCCACAACTTGAGCACAGTATCGCTTAGACATCTCAGTATATAAAGGCTTATACTTAGATCCAGTTCTGATCGCTTCAACTTGGGGATTATTTAAATGGGGATCAGGTTGCAAGCCAAATTTATCCCGCCATTTGTTCTCCAAGCTCTTCTTAAGGTTGTTGATATGATATTCCCCTGCTTTGATCTGGGCATTATCGACCCAGATGCGACGCCCATCCTGTTGCGTGCGCTCACCCCAGGTATCAATCGAGTCGAGGTCTGTGACGGATAGATTAGACTGGGGTCGATACCGTCGTCGTATTTCTGGGCCAACGAAATGCCCCATGTTGGGCATTTGCCCTTGGAGGTCTTGAATAGAAATCTGCTGATCGTGGTCTCGATCTAACCGCAAGAACACTTCATTGACTATGTTGTAGGCCATATCTTGCGGTGTATTCGCCCTGATTAATACCGTCAGAAGCTCTTGGCGATCGATCATGCCGTTGCGGTTAGCATCTGTCCCCTGTAGAACCTGATTAAAGTTGGTAAAGTACTCCTGCACCAATTGTTCAACCAGGGGAGCAATGTTGTTTTGGACGTAAGGCGCTTGGGTTTGGATGTCGTGGATCGAGATGCGTTGATCATGGTTGCGATCGAGCTGACGGAATATTTCATCAACCATCGCGATCGCAACATGTTGAGGCGTCCCAGCTTGGAGTAAGACTGTAATCAGTTCTTGTCGATCGACCGCACCATCCTGATTGAGATCTGAACCCTGCAAGAACCCACCAAAATTATTGGTATAGGCCTGCACCATTTGGTTGACTGTATTTTGTAGCCGTGGATCCAATTGACCACTGGGCTGCATTTGTTGGCTGGTAAAGACATTACCGATCTGAGCCCCCATATGGGGCATTTGACCCTGAACCTCTTCAATGGAAATGAAGCCGTCCTGATTGCGATCGAGCCGCTGGAAAATGCCATTGACCATCTCATTGGCGATGTGCCAAGGAGTCTGAGCGGCTACCAAGACATTTAACACCTCTTGACGATCAAGCCGACGGTCGCGATTGGCATCTGTTCCTTGTAGAACTTGTTCAAAATAGTTGATATAGTCCTGAATCATCTGCTCGACAAGTGGTGCAATTTGATTCTGCATATGGGGGACTTGACCTTGTACATCTTCAAGCGAAAGACGGCCATCACGATTTCTATCGAGCTGACCAAATACCCCCTCAACCATCTCAATCGCAATATGGTACGGCGTATTCGCTTGCATCAAGACGTTGGTCAGTTCTTGGCGATCAACACTACCATCGTGATTTAGATCAGACGCTTGTAAAAAGCCACCAAAGTTGTTCGTATACGCTTGAACCATCTGGTTGACAGTGGATTGGAGTTGTGGACTTAACATAAGTGAAAATATCCTAAACAAGAGGAAACAATTAAAATTTTACTGGGCACTGAATTTATCACAGAACGTATGGGCAAGCTTGAGCCTGACAATTAAATTCAATAACCGCAATAAATATTAACAAAAGCAGTTCGATTAAGAGGAGATTAAGAACAGAATATTCTTGCTCCAATAATTTAAGGGGTCGTGTGGTTTCTCAAGTAAACACTAGAGCCATTGATTTTTTGTTAAATTGACTATTACGACTAAGATGCAAGACAGAACCCGTATTCTAGTTCTATACAGCCATATATAAAACGAGATTTTTTTCAAACATCTCGTAGTCAAAAATGAGAGATAAATACTGAAGCTGCGTAAACATTGCCCAAAACAAAGAACAGGTGAGATCTTGATATGAGAGAATAACTTTGCATTATTGGATTCCAGGAAAAATCTCAATCTTGTGTTATCTTTCTCATTATTGATGATATTGATCATGACATATCTAAGACTCTCAAGTATTAGAGAATAAATACGTGGAGAGTCTAATAGCTTAAAATTCCAGATGATAGTTTAAGGCGTAAAGCTTGAGTTCAGGGAATGTTGAATAAATTCCTCAAAAGTACGCTATGCTCTTCTTAGCAATAACTCATGGCCGCTCAAAGGAGTATGGAATCACCACTAAACTGAACTCATGAGTGAATTCCAATATTACGAATTCCAAGCGATCGATCGCCCCCTCACCGCCGCCGATAAGACCCATATTCAAAGCCTATTGAGCCGCGTTCGACCGACTAAACATCGCGCTATCTTTACCTACAGCTACGGAGACTTTCGCAGCAATCCCATAGACCTGCTCGATCGCTGCTTTGACATCATGCTCTACGTCGCCAACTTTGGCGTGCGTCAATTGATGATTCGTTTCCCAAAAGATCTGCTTGACTCTAAGCAATTTGCTCCCTATCTTGTTGATGACTTGCTCACCACCCAAACAACAAAGAAATCAGTCATCTTAAAGATTAATCTGGTGTGTGAAGCCTATTACGACTGGATTACAGAAGAAAACGATTGGCTGGATGGTCTGGTGGAATTGCGTCAAGATATTTTAAATGGCGATTGGCGATCGCTCTATTTAGCATGGTTGCAAACGGCGTTTTCTGAAGAGGCTTACAGTTTAGATGAACAAACTGAACCCCCCATCCCGCCCAATTTAGAGAAGAAATATTCCTCTGCCCTGAAGAACTTTGTGGAATTTTTCAAAATCGATGCCGACTTGATTGCTGCTGCTGCCACCGAGAGTCTTGCTGTTGATACCAAACAACAACCTGAACCCCTCGCAGATTGGATTGCGGCATTGCCGGAAGCTGAGCGCAATACCTACCTGCTACGGGTTGTGCAAGGTGAAGCGCAGGTGGGCTTGGAACTCTTGCAACATCTGCGCCAACTGCATGGGGTGATGCAATATCCCCAGGGGTTTACCCAAGGAATCCGCACCCTGGCTCAACTCCTTAAATTGGGTCAGCAACGGGCCAAAGCTCGCAAAGATGCGGAGAAAGTGGCGGCTAAACGGAAGCGCGATCGCTATCTCTCTGAAGAAATTGCACCTAACACGAAAACCCTCTGGCAGCAGATTACGCAATTGGTCGCCCGTAAAAATGTCAAAGCCTATGATGAGGCGGTCATCCATCTCACCGATCTCCAAGCGCTGGCTCAGCGGGAGCAAACCGTGATGGAGTTTAACGTACGGGTCACGGAACTGCGCGATCGCTATCCTACACTACGCGGTTTTCACGATCGCCTTAAACGTGCCAAACTGCTTGAATAAGACATCGTTTGAATGGGGAATTGAATGGGGAATCACAATCAATGGCGAATGACAAGCTGGTAACTGTGAACTGATAACTGTGAACTGAAGTGATGACCCAACCCCATTCCCTCCCTGACTTACAAGCCCTGATCGCTCAAAATCCCCAAACCTGGCGACCGTTGGTGTTTACCAATGGCTGTTTTGACTTGCTCCATGTGGGTCATGTGCGCTACCTGCAAGCCGCTCGCGCGAGGGGGCGACGCTTGGTGGTGGGCTTAAATAGCGATCGCTCGGTGCAGCAACTCAAGCCTCAGGCTCCTGGTTATCCGCCCCGACCCCTCATTCCCCAAGCTCAGCGGGCTGAACTACTCCTCGCTCTCGCGGCTGTGGATGCAGTGGTGGTGTTTGAAGAGACCACTGCGATCGCTCCGCTTGAATCTCTTAAGCCAGAGATCTATGTCAAGGGCGGTGACTATACCCCAGAAACCTTACCCGAATATCCCACTGTGGCAGCATATGGGGGCGCGATCGAGTTTGTTCAAATTGAAGTGCCAACATCGACATCAGGACTCATTCAACGGATTCTCGACGCGGGCAAGTTACAATCTGATCCGGGCTAATCCCCGATTGTCGCTGACCGACCCCTTAGCCATGAGCGCTCCCGATCTCCTCGGTGCAACCGTTTTGACTCCAGATCTCGAACCCCTCCAAATCCAACTCACCACTGCCAGCGCGAAGAAACAACTGGCGGCCGTTACTGCGTTAGCCGAACAAGGAGACGCAGGCATCACTATTTTGTGGGATTATCTCCAAACCCAGCTCGATGTTGAGCCCACTCCCGTTTTAGGTCGGATTTATCAATTGATTGCGCGGCAAGGGCCAGCTGCAATGCACAATCAGTTGCAAGCGCTGCTCCCAGACGGGATTGTCCCCCTGGAATCTGAACGTGCGATCGACTATCAACCTCTTCAGACTTTGCTGATCCAACAAGATTATGAAGCCGCCGATCGCCTCTCTATGCAAAAACTCTGTGAACTTGCCGGGCCAGGAGCAATGCAGCGGAAATGGCTCTATTTCTCGGAAGTCGATCGCCTGCCCAATATTGATCTTAAAACCCTCGATACCCTGTGGTTAATCTATTCAGAAGGCAAGTTTGGCTTCTCCGTTCAGCGAGAACTATGGCTGGGGCTGGGGCGCAACTTCACTAAACTTTGGGACAAAATTGCCTGGAAGCAAGGGAATGTTTGGACTCGCTATCCTGGCGAATTTATTTGGGATCTCAGTGCCCCAGTCGGTCATTTACCGCTATCGAATCAATTGCGTGGGGTGCGGACGTTTGAGGCGATTCTTAATCATCCGGTTTGGACAACTTAAGCATATTCCCAAAAGTACAAGGTTCGAGGGGGAACATGGTTTAATCATTGAAATGGATTCAGTTTTCTAAGGGAATTGATTATGTTCTGTCGTCTGAATTCCTGCACCCCCCAAACTCAACCCCACCAATGGCAACAGCACTGTCAACGGCTCCATTTGCAGCCAGATTTGCTTGCGCCAGTCTTTCAGGTTGCACTAGAGCAAGCCTGTAGGCAATTACAGGTGTCAATTGCCTGGTTTAGTTTTGTGAAAGGGGAGCATGTTTATTTGTCGCCAACGTTGGGTTTTGAGCAACTCCACTATGCTCAGAGCTTGCGATCGCAGGGTTTAAACTACCTCGATTCATACGCCCAATACGTTATCGATAGCCAGCAACCCTTGCAGATTAACGACACAGCAGAACAAACTATTTTTTCAGCGAGTCCCCTCTATCAGCATCATGGTATCCGTGCTTACTGTGGTGTACCGCTGCTCGTTGCATCCGATATCTGCGTAGGTGTTTTGGCCATTGCTGCTCTTAAATCACGCCATTGGCAGTCTCAAGATGTGGCTTGGTTAGAATTACTTGCTCGCTGGTGTATCACAACCCAAGAACGCGACTGTGCCCAAAAACAGATTGGCCAACAGGGTCGCCGCAACACAATTCAAGGAAATCTTGGGCATGGTGTTATCTATGAACCCCTGATGGTCAAATTGTTCAAAGAACTAGCCCATGAATTGCGAACCCCCTTAACTTCAATTATGGGGATGACTCGTGTTTTGGAACAGCAAGTCTATGGGGAGTTGACGAATAAACAAGAAGAATATCTCCACATCGTACGTACCAGTAGCGAACAACTCTTGATGCTTGCCGAAGAAATGGTCAGCGTGAGTACGCTTGCTGAACAAGGCGTTACCGTCGATAGGAGCAGCGTTGATGTAGAGCTGCTCGTGCGGCAGGTACTACAACAACTTGCCAATATTGAAAGTCAACAAAATCATTCAATTCATCTTTCTGTGGAACCCGGCCAGCGTCTATGGCTGCTTGACAAAGAAAAAATTACTCCTGCTATCTACCACTTACTCCATAGCATTTTAAGCCACTCCAATGCAGGAAGTCAGATTTATATTCATATTGCTTGGCACAAAAATGCTGCGACTGTACTTAATCCTGAGCTTCATCTTGCTGTCTGGGCAATCCATCCACAACTGATGGCCTATAGTCATGACCAAGAATTTGATCCTCAGCAGTTCCAGGCCCAACTCCCCCCTCTATTACAAACCTGGGTTGAACAGTATCCGATCATTCTGCATATTCTTTGTGTGCTGCAATCACAGTCACTCCAAAGTCAGCCGATGCTCAATGCTCGTGACATTTGTCGTCTTTTGCTCTGCTGCGAACTTCTTCATCTACATGGGGGGCGTCTGAGTCTGAAGACTTCACAGCAGGATAGCTACCGCTACATTATGAAGATCCCATCGAAAAAGACTATCGTTTCTGCGTCAGGCCATCCCAGCGAGATGTCATAATCGTATTTCAGGCAAAAATATACTAGGGCGCGTCATTAGTTAATATCAGAAGTCTGACGAAGGGATAGAGCGCCCGACCAAAAAATAGGAAAAGGGGCTGTAAATCAGTGTTTGTGTGATCAGAACGGTTTAAATTCTCGCGTTACAACTCGCTCGGCATTCGCTTCGATATAATCCCAAACTAATCGACAAACTGGCCGCTGCCGCCCAATATTGCAATGCTCATGTAAATCTACATAGGGCAAGAAATTATATTCGTTAAAAGCGCCCTGCGTCTCTGCCAAAGGTCGGCTAATATCCATTGTAATCAAATCAAATCCAAGGGTGAGCGTAGAGAATTGCTGAGCAAAGGCTTCACAAGCTTGGATGATGCTGGGATGCAGGTCTTCTGTACAATCCACATAATCCGCTCCTAGCGCAGCAGTGATTTTGGTTTGTAGATAAAACAATTCTCCTGCGGGTAACACCGTCTCTAGGGTATAACCCACCTCATCAAGCAAACGCCGACTGGTGGCGTCAAATACAAGCTGATGCAACGTCGTGTGGCCTTCGTAGCGATCGCCTCGCCCTGATTCCTGGTTACGCTGCTCAAACAGCTCCAAAATGGTATGTTCTCCATCCCCCACCACATTGGCGGGTCGCCGCTCCACACACCCTGCGTATTGATGGTTAACGATCAACACCCGATAGTCTTGCCCAGAAATCTGCGATTCGAGCTTAATTGTTTCACCGCTGGCTGCGATCGCTCCTACTGCTTCTTGAAGTTGCACCACATCAGCCAATTGAGTGAAAACATTTTGGCTCAGAGAGCCTGAATCGGGCTTGGCCACCAGCGGAAACACAAGTTGCTCTAGGGGAATCTCTGCAAAGCTCCCAAACACACCATAGTTAATCGGTACAGGCAAGCCCTGCTCATGCATTTGATTGAGCTTATGGGACTTCAACTTCTCAGCATCATAGTCAGCATACTGACGGCGGAATGAGAAATAGCCAGGATAAATTTTATAGATAAAGCCTTTGCCTTCACGTTCGGCTCGAAACAAGCGATCGTTTAAGCTCAGCACCTTCATGGTGAAGCCTCGCTCAATTCCAGCTTGCACCATTGTCCAAATGCGTTTGGGGATGTGGTGAGCTGCGATCGCCTCACTATTCGCCTCTGGTGTTGCGCTGATTACCTGGGGAACCAAAAGCGCACCGCGTTCCGGTTGAGTAGCGTTAGCAATCGCTTGAACAGCCTGATTGATGGCATTAACATTTGTGTTTAAAGGCTGCTGCCGGAGCAACTTCGCCAGGGCAACGGAATTTTCAACCAGTAAACGAGCCGCTCGGTTGACTGCTTTGCTCTTGTGACCCTTAGCTTCAATAAACTCGGCTGTTGTATCGAGGGGCTGGAACCAAGTCATTGTGTTTTGGGGTGGATTGATGCAGCCGAGTTGGCCCCAGTCATAACAAATCTGGGCAATTTCCGCCTGACCCCCTGCGGCATCCCCAATCGCCATCACTCCTAGCACGGTGTTGTAGAGGGGCGATCGCCCCGTTTGTGGGTCGGGATAGTTCTGGCAAGCGGACTGCAATTGTTCCTGAAATTGTGCATAGACTGAAGAACTCCGTCCCCGCACCAACGGCAAACCCAGGATGACGATATCAGCCGCTTGTAGCGCTGCAAATTGTGTGGAGAAGTCCGCTAAGTCATCAATGGGTCGAAATTGCTCGATTATGCAATCTTCTCGTTGTTGATAGAGCTGGGCGATCGCTTGCCAGAGAGCAGACACATTACTAATTTCTGGTCTAGGCTTAAGCGTAAAGTTGAGGCAAAGAATATTAAGCGCAGGCATAACAATCAGCAATGGGAGAAGATAAGGGCTAGTTTCCCATTGTGAAGTTGCGGGGTGGATTAGGGGTGAAGATGGGCTGAGCGATCGCACCTTGAATCCAAGAAGAGCCTGAACTGCCTCTGGAATTTCTCTAAATGATTCAACTCAAGAGTGCTTCAACAAACTCATAACTCGAAAACGGTCGCAGATCTTCAATGCCTTCCCCTGCGCCAATAAACCGGATCGGCAACTTGAGTTGTTGTGAGACCGCTAGCGCCACACCGCCTTTGGCAGTGCCATCGAGCTTGGTGAGCACCACGCCACTGAGTTGTGCCGCTTTAGCAAAGACCTCTGCCTGCCGGAGACCATTTTGGCCCAACGTCGCATCCAGAACTAGCAAGGATTCCACCACTGCACCCGGTGCTTTTTTGTCGATGATGCGGCGAATTTTTGCCAACTCGTCCATCAGGTTCTGTTTGTTTTGCAAACGGCCAGCGGTATCCACCAGCAATAATTGCGCATCACGGGCTTGGGCAGCCGCGATCGCATCAAAGACCACCGCTGCTGGATCAGTATTCTTGCCTGGATTAGCAATGACCGGGGTATCGGTACGATCGCCCCAGACTTTCACCTGCTCCACCGCAGCAGCCCGGAACGTATCCGCAGCTGCGATCACGCAAGTATAGCCAGATTTCTTGGCCATATTGGCTAGTTTGCCCACGGTAGTGGTTTTTCCTGCCCCATTGACCCCGGTCATCAGCCAAACATTGAGTTGCTCGTCCTGAGGTGTGAGCGCAACCTGTTCTGGATTAGGCAGGGCATCATCCAGAATTTTACAGAGAATTTCCTTGAGATAGGCAATCGCTTCTTCGGGGGGCAGGGTCTCCTCAAGCAAACGGCTTTGCAAGGTTTCGATGATGTAGTCCGTGGCAGCAATGCCCACATCCGCCTGGAGTAATAATGCCTCAATTTCTTCGACGGCTTCATCATTGAGGGGGCCTTGACCCACCACAGCCAGAAGTTGATTGATTAGACTGCGCCGAGTTTTCCCGAGACCTGCCCGCAGTTGCTTAAGCCAGCTAATTTCTTCCAGGCTGATCTCATCAGGACTGCGCCCCTGCTCTGCCAATACCCGCGCTGACCACAAAAAGTCATCATCAAAGGGTAAGGGTTCAAGCTCTTCCTCCGCGTCTTCATCGATCGCGGTTTCTTTGAGGCGCTCCAGACCCTCCGAGCGTTGCATCCAGGCAGGGCGATTTTCAGCGGATGATGCGGTTGACTCAGGCGGTTCGCTGGCTTCTACTACAGCGTCAGATTCAACATCAGGGGCTGTGGTGGAAGCACCTGAACTGACTTCGGTCACTTCTGGATATTTGTCCTGAGCTGCGGGTGCAGGTGTTTCAATACTCTGAGTGATGTCAACGGTTTCAGGCTCAACAGCTTCAGATTCAACAGTTTCGGGTGTGCTTGTTTCAACCTCAGACTCAATCTCATCTGATTCAGCCTCAGATACTTCAAACTCAGACACCTTATCCTCAGACTCAACGGTGTCAGATTCGACCTCAGGTGCTTCAAACTCAGACACCTCACCCTCAGACTCAACTGCTTCGGGTTCGGGATGGGTTTCTTCAACAGGTTGAACTGCTGCCGTTGCGTCATCACTGCTACTCCCTGTGTCCTCGGGCGCATCTGGAGTGACTGCTGTTGTCGCTGGGGACGAGGCGGCCGTAGCCTGTTGCTGCTGCACATTCTGATAAGCAGCTTTAGCCCAAGCCAAATAGTCTTCGGCGATCGCGGGTTGACTAGGCTCTGGTTCTGCTGGGGTGGGTTGCTGCTGGTCAGGCTCAGCCTTTGCCACTGGCTCGGTCGCAGGGGTCGAGTCTGGTTGATCTTTTTTCCGTTTAAACCAGTTAAAGGGCATATCGCAAAGAGAAATTAGGGATGAGTGGAGGGTTCTGATGAAGTCGCCCTAGGGATAGGAGATGACGAAGGATTTTTTGGAGTAGACACAACCTTTTTGGGATGCTGAAGTCGTTTGGGAGATGGGATAACTTTCTTGGGCTTTGGCGACTGAGAACGCGATGCTTCCGCTTGAGGTTCGCTTGGTTGGGGGATTTCCGTTTTTGACGCTTCTGGTGTGGGTGCAGTGATAAGGCCTTTCAGTCTAGATGTTTCTGGTGCAGGTTTAGATTGGGACGTTCTCTGTGCTACGGCGGGAGACGGTTCCACAGGAGGCACTTCCTCAAGATGGGACGCTTCTGGTGCAGGCTCGGATTGAAGCACTGTCAGTTCGTCAGCAGCAGGAGTTGCTAATACAGACTCAGACTGAGGAGGTGTCAGTTTGTCAGCAGCGGGAGGCGCTAAGTTGAGCACTTCAGTCCGGGGTGCTTCCGAGCCAGAATCGGATACCAAAGTTGTTGCTTCCTCAACAGAAGGCGCTTCAACTGCGGGAATAAACGTTGGATTTTTGAGCTGATTGCTGACCCGACGGAGTACGCCATTAATAAAGCGGGCCCCTTCATCATCCGAATATTGTTTGGCTAGCTCGATCGCCTCGTTGATCGCCACCCGTTCTGGCACATTGAGATAGCAGATTTCCGCGATCGCTAGCATCAGAATATGGCGATCCAGTTGGGGCAGTCGGTCTAATGTCCAATTCTCCAATGCAGCATTAAGGCGGGCTCTGATTTCCGCCTTGCGTCGATGCACCGTGCTTAAGAGCTCGATCGCGTAGTTGCGAACATCTTGCTGACGCGCAATCTGGGTAAACTCAGGCAAATCTAGAGCATAGCCAATCCGCTCTAAGGCAGTTTCTGCCAGGCTTAACCCTTCATTTGCTGCAACTTGAGCGGTCTGACGTTCCGCTGGAGACAAGGGTTGGCCAGATTTGAACTGCTCACGAGCCCGGCGAATTTCGATTGCAGCAGTTTCCAGGAGTTCACGGGCTTCAGTGGTTAGGGTTTGGATCGCAGCCCATAAAAAATCATGCAAGAGCTGGTCATTAAGTTTGGCTTCATTGCGGCTGAGGTGACTCAGACCAAGAACCGCAAGTTCACGGGAGATCCGGCGAGGCTGTTTACGGGCGGGCATAGGCTAAAAAAGAAACGCACAGCACACAGGCTTGAAATCAGATTAAAAATATCAGGGAAGCAATCGCTCATCCTCTAGAGAGAGGGATGATAGTTGATCCGGAGTCGGAATTTCCTCTGGGATTAGCTCTGGAGAACGTAATGTTGAATTAAGCGCGAGGGGGGGGGCTTCAGAGGACAGAGCGGCAGGAGACGCTTGCTCAGTAGTTGGCGTCAAATTTGGACTAACAATGCCGCCAGAAATTAAAACTTTAAAAGCATCTTCAATAGAAATTTGCAGCGTAATCGTGTCTGCTTTCGGTACGATCGCATACCAACCTGACGTGGGATTTGGGGTGGTGGGGATAAATACACTCAGCATGGGTTCCGGTAAATGGGCTTGCAGCGTGTCGCTGAGCGCCCCTGTCACAAAGCCAATACTCCACACACCGGAACGCGGATATTCCACCATAACTACCCCACTAAACTTACTCCGGGAATCTTGCAGTAACGTCTCCAGAAGTTGTTTGAGGGTTTTATAGACTGTTCCTGCCAAGGGAATTGCCTGAAGTGTCCGTTCCCCCAAATTCAACAACCACTGACCCGCGATATTCCGTGCCATCAAGCCGATCAGGAGAATAAAGCTTAAAGGCACCGCAAAACCCACTAGCAAATTCAACGCATCGGTTAAGACCGGATGCAGACCTTGAAAGGGATTGAGCTGCTTAGGAATTTTGGTCAGAAAATCGAGAACCCATCGCGCAATGGTGAACGTTAGCCAAATAGTTGTGGCAAGCGGGATGACGACCAGAAGTCCGGCAATAAGGTCGTTTTTAAAATCTTGCTTGATACGCTGCAACACCGAAGTGGAACGCTCCTTACGAGTTTGGGGAAAGAATAAGGTAGAACGCTGGATGTAAAACAAGCGTGCAATCTTCTCTTAATAACATTGTGAAGCAATGTAAAGGGAATCGGCAAGTAGCAGTTTTTTTGTACTGGCACTTGGGCGCAATCCAGTAATGTCATGTATTGGTCACATTTTATACTAGGGCGCGTCGTTAGTTAATATCAGAAGTCTGACGGGACAAGGGATAGAGCACCCAACCCAAAAAGTAGTAAAAGGGGCTGTAAGTCAGTCATAGCAAGAGTTTACAATCGAACTGACGATAACCCCTAATCATGACGTTGCTGTTTTAGCTCCCATGCCTTCAGCAGAATCATATATTCGTAAAATGCTTGTAACACGCACCAGGTAAAGCCCGGCTGACCATCCCAAATCCCCCCCAGCAAGAAGTACATATATAGGAAGCGGAGCAGCGGCCGACCAGGTAGCCGCAGCGATAAATTTTTGAGGGCATGACGA
Organism: Spirulina sp. SIO3F2; assembly: GCA_010672165.1. Classification (GTDB taxonomy): domain Bacteria; phylum Cyanobacteriota; class Cyanobacteriia; order Cyanobacteriales; family Spirulinaceae; genus SIO3F2. Next base: position 35,343 of record JAAHHN010000027.1, read on the forward strand.
CGCTTCACCTCAGAATCGCCCAGAACAAGATCGTGCCAGTTGATTGACCCTTGTTGCAACTGCCGCAACGTCTCATGGGCTTCGTCTGTTGAATAGCGATTGTGCTTTTCAAACCAACGGCTGAACCCCTTGCCACTGGTGTAATGGGGATAGGTTGCTTTGAGAAAGCCTGTGGGGCCAGCGCAAACTTCTCGCTCTGTGTGGCCATAGTCATCAAACCAAACATGGTCTTTGTGGAGCAGACGCAGTTGATAGCGAGGATATTGGGTACAGTGGCGAATCCAACGATTCATAAACATCACCCGTTCTGCAGCGTAGAAGCCCACATAGTCCGATCGCGCCGTGGCAGCCTGACATTCTGCAAACAGCTCAGGCGTCATGCGTTCATCGGCTTCGAGAATATATGCCCAAGGATAGCGGGTTTCAACGTTGCGGAGCATCCAAGTGCGTTGCCGACCGTGGCTCTCGAAAACGTGCTGAACGATTTTGACTGGGTATTGCTGGGCAATTTCTAGGGTGCGATCGCGACTATAGGAATCGACCACAATCACATCGTCACATAGGGAAACGATCGACTCTAGACAGGCGTCAATTTCTGTTTCTTCGTTGTAGGTCAGGATGTAGACAGACAGCATGAATTAATTCAAACACCATAAATTCAAAAAATCAGGGAGGGGGGCGATCGCCCCCCTCCCAAGTTATCAAAATGACTACAGTGATTCGCTTACAAGTGGTTTAGGGCGTAGGTAATCTCCCAAATCTACAAACGCGCCCATAGCCATTTCGCTCACTTAGCAAAAGTAAGAACAGATTAAGGTCAGGGCGACCGACCGTAAGGACTCAACTACTTCTTTTTGCCTGCGGGACGACGCCGAGGACCACCACCACCGCCACCGGCAATACTCTGAAAGCCATTCCAAGCAATGAGGGCATAACCAACAGAGAGAAGTAGACTGCTCAGACCAATGCGGAAGCCGGACTTAAAAGCCGTCAGTTTAGCTTGGTTCTCTGCTTCTTTGCGGCGGGTTTCAAGCTGAGTTCGAGCTTCATTTGCTTGATTCTCAACGGCCTCAGGATCTTTCTTCAGTTCCTGAATTTGGCCATAGATCGTTTCAAGCTGTTGTTGTTGCCCCTCTTCCAACTGGCCACTATCAATGGCTTGCTTGAGTTCTTCCTGGCGAGCAGTGTCACCCAAGAGTTCAGAGACCTGACCGAGCTGAGCATCAATTTGGCTCTCAGCCTGGGTTGCACTCTGCTCAATATTGAGCATGGCTTGGGCTTGGGCCTTACCCAAGGTGCTGATGTGAATGGGGATAAACACTAGGAACATTAATCCCAACAAACCTGCTAGGAGGAATGACCAAAATCGGAGATCCGTGAAGTTGATTTTGCCACCACTCTCACCGTCGAGACTGTCAATAATCCAATACCCTGCGACCAGGAAACCAATGCCAACCATTGGAATAATGCCGCGATCGACAATTTGGTTGATAAATGAAATCTGCCATTCCGGGTTCAAGGGGCTGAAGGGAATCGCTAGAATGAGATAGTCAACAAGAGAAGAAATGATTAGAATTGTGCCCACGACCTTTAAGGACAGGGCTGCAAACTTTGAAAAAGCAGGGTTACTCATCGCCGGTCTAATTAAACCTTTAGTTGTGTTGTATTTATGCAAATGGCTTAGGGTTGACTGAGCTGTCAATCCCTACTGACAACCAAACTCCACGGTTAGTTGAGGTAAAGTTGCACAATTGAATTTCAGATTTGAACCGTAGCTCAATCCCAAAAAGCGTATACGTCTTTACCGTTCTCGAACCCCTATTCTAGGAGATGATGGGAAGATCCGTAGAGCAATTTTATGACGTTTCCATGACGAAGCGTTGACGATCCGGTTACTTTCGGCAATCGGTTAGTTTGGTTACAGTCCTGTCTCTTAAGAAATACCTTGGATTTAGGCGATATCTTGGCTAGGTTTTTTAAGGTGGCGGTATCCCCCATTCAGCCAGGACTTTTTTGGCGAGACAGGGGTAGGTTGCTCTAGAAAGACCATATTCTCTCATGCCTCGAACCATCGAAGTTTGCCCCGATCGCGCGGCCTTAGTCCAACGGGCCAAAACGCTCATCGTCGAACAAATCCAGCAAACCCTCCAAGTCCGCGATCGCTTTACCATTGCCCTCGCAGGCGGCAGCACCCCAAAACCCCTCTATGCTGCTTTAGCCCAAGAATCCCTCCCCTGGGACAAGCTTTACGTTTTCTGGGGGGATGAGCGCTATGTTGCCCCCGATCATCCTGATAGCAATCAGCTTATGGCCCGTCAGGCATGGCTCGATCAGGTGCCAATTCCGGCTGAGAATATTTACCCCATGCCCACCCAGGCGGGTAATCCGGAGCAAGATGCTACCACTCATGCGGCTGAGATTGCGGCATTTTTCCAAACTCAATCCGGTCAATGGCCCCAGTTCGATCTTGTTTTGCTGGGCTTGGGCGATGATGCTCATACCGCGTCGCTCTTTCCCGGCACCGCAGCGCTTCAAGTGTGCGATCGCCTCGTTACAGTGGGCAACAAAGGGGATAGTCAGCGGCTCACATTCACGATTCCCTTAATTAATGCAGCCCAGGCGGTGATGTTCTTAGTTGCGGGGGCAAACAAACAAAATGCCCTGGAGATGATTTTTGCGTCGGAAGCTGATAACAGCCAATATCCAGCCCGGTTTATCCAACCCCAAGGGGAACTGATGTGGTTGCTGGATGCACCAGCGGCGGAAACTTTACCTCAAGCGTTGAAGTAACAAGTCTACTGCTAGAGAAAATGGAGATGTAACTGGCTTTAGCAGAGCGTAATCACATTCTCTAAAACCTTAGAATTGTGATTAATGTTGCGATCGCTCTATTCCCATGACGCAAACTCTCACCGCACAAGAGGTTACGCTGCGTGTTCTCCGAGAATCCTGTGGCTTAAAGGCCGCGCCTAATCGTGATTTTTTTACGGAATGGGGGGTTGACGGGTTTGAAATTACGCCTGAGCATCGACAAGTCCTCGATCGCGTTCAGGCAAACTATTGGGCTTTGATGGATGATCCCCCATTGCTGGAAAACACCGTCAAGATGGTGATTCTAGGGCCATTACTGGATTTAGCGGGCTTCTATCGTAAACCCTTTCATCTGGATACTGAACCCAGCGTAGAGCTGAACCTAACCGATGCAGATTGCATCATTCGGGGTCGGATCGATGTACTGGTGATTTCAAGGTTGCTGTGGTTGGTGGTGATTGAATCAAAACGGAGCGATTTTGCAGTGGTTCGGGCGCTGCCTCAAACCCTCGCCTATATGCTAGCTAGTCCCAATCAGGCGCACCCCACCTTTGGCATGATTACCAATGGCAGTGAGTTTTTATTTGTCAAGACTCAACGTGAGGCTGATGTCGCCCTATATGGTACATCGGCCTTATTTTCTCTACTCAATCCAGGCAATGAGTTATATCGAGTATTGGCGGTATTACGAACACTCGGTGAATCAGCCTTGGCGCAACCCGTAAAGCCGTAAAACTCGTTACTTGCTACTCATTACTTTTCTGCCCCATCCCCTGCCCCGCCAACCAACCCGTTGTCCAAGCATTCTGAAAATTAAACCCCCCCGTCACCCCATCGATATCCAGAATCTCACCTGCAAAGAAAAGACCTAGCGCTTTGCGGCTGGCCATCGTTTTAAAATCCACTTCAGCGAGCTTAACGCCGCCACAGGTGACAAACTCTTCTTTGAACACCCCTTTACCTTGAATTTGATATTGGCCTTGGGTGAGTTCTTGGGCAAGACGCACGATCGCTTTCTTAGAAACTTCGGCCCAAGGCTGTTCTGGGGTTAGTCCTGCTGCCACGACAAACCGCTGCCAGAGACGCTTGGGGATTTCGGGTGGTGAACTGTTCCCCACCTGTCGCTTGGGCGCTTGTTGTTTGGTTTGATTCAACCAATCTTTGACTGTCTCCACGTTCAATTTAGGAAGCCAGTTAACCGTCAACGGCAGTTGATATTGTTGTTCATGGAGCCACCGTGCGCCCCAGGCTGAGAGCTTGAGTACCGCTGGCCCGCTGACCCCCCAATGGGTGATTAGCAATGGCCCCGTTTGCTGGAGCTTCTGCTTTTTGCTGCCAATTTGGACTTGCACAGATTGCACCGAGATCCCAGCTAACCCTGTCAGGCGGCGATCGCTCACTTTAAACGTAAATAGTGAAGGAACAGGGGAAATAATTGTGTGTCCAGCCTGCTTGGCCCAGCGGTAGCCCAGTGGGTTGCTCCCAGTGGCGATGAGCACGCGATCGCCCCGCAACAGCTCACCCTTTTTAAGCATCACTTGCCACTGCTGCTTATGCGGTTGCAAGTCCCGCACTGGACACCGCACCCGTAATTGAACACCGCGTCGCTTGGCTTCAGTCAGCAAACAATCCACAATCGTGGCGGAATCATCTGTGACCGGGAACATACGACCATCGGCTTCAGTTTTGAGGGCAACACCACGCTGCTTGAACCAAGCGATCGTATCTTGGGGCTGGAAGCGACTGAAAGGCCCTAGCAGGGTTTTGCCGCCCCGAGGATAATGCTGAATTAAAACTTTGGGATCAAAGCAATGGTGGGTGACATTGCAGCGGCCGCCACCAGAGATGCGGACTTTGCCCAAGGGCTGGCTGGCTGCTTCCAAGATGGTGATCTGGGCTTGGGGGTCTGCTTGGGCACAGGCGATCGCGCCAAAGAAACCCGCCGCCCCGCCACCAATGACGATGACCTGCATGACGCTTCCATAAAAACGGAGAGGGTGGGATTCGAACCCACGGAGGCTCTCACCTCACTCGATTTCAAGTCGAGCGCATTCGACCACTCTGCCACCTCTCCAGGCTTAACTATCATAGCAATTGAGGGCATTCTTCGGGTCAGAAGCTACTGCCTCGATAGAGCAATCTATTTTCCACGATGTCATGGCTAGAATTGAGCCACAACAGCTCAATTGTGTACACATTGCCATTGAGCAAGCTCACGCGTGAGAAATTCCGCCGCGTTTCACCGTCTTGGGTTTTGATGCGTGGCACAGAAGCCGCGTTGAAATAGACTGTACCCCAAGCATCCGTCACCACAATATCCCGGAGGCGATCTTGGCGATGGCGTAGTTGATGGTGCATATGGCCGAAGGTGACCAAGGGGATATTTTTGCCCTGGTCATGGCTGCGAGCGATCGCGGCGGTGAGATCGGGGTCGCCGAAATCGCCGCCTTTGGGTTCCCAATCTCGGCCACAAATGGATTCGGGCCGATCACCCAAGCCTTGGGGGCCATTGTGACTCAGAAAAATCAGGGTATCGTGCTTTGTGGCTTGGGCGGCTGCAAAAATGCGATCGCCCGATTCTGCCATGCTCGTAATGCCGTAGCGTTGATGGAGAAATGCAGCCGCTCTCAAATCTGGCCCGCCCCAACTAAACGGTCGTCCCCCCACCACGGAGAGCTGCAAGGCATCAAAATCTCGATGGCTATAACCAACATGTTTTGCCCCCAAGAGGTCAAGCTGGGCTTGAACCCGATCTTCTTGCTGATGGTCGTAGGGGGATCGTTCTCGTCCCCAGGGCGTGGCGCTATACCAAGCATCATGGTTGCCCGTTATAGCAGCAAAGGGCAGACTCAATTGGCTAATCCGACGGACAATCTCAACCGATTCATTGCCGAAGTCGCCGACAAACAATACGAGATCAACACCCAGCGCCACCAGCGCTTCGTTGTCGGCGAGTTCCCATTGATTATGAACATCTCCCACGACAACAATTTCGAGGGGGGCGTTTTGCTCTGTCACGATCGCATTGTCCTCAAACACTATTGTTATTGTGCCTAAGAATTTGTGGAGTACAGGACAAAAAGTGAAACGTTGTCTACAAATTTGAGTAATTCTGTCATTTGACTGTCAACGTTTCCGAGAGAGAAAATTACGTAGCAGCTCTATACATATAAATTTTTAAAAGTCAAGGCTTAGGTTGTCTGGAATTTTACCCGACATTTTCGGCAATCAAGACCTTACAAAACCGACAGACTCTGAGGGGGTCAATTTTCCATGATGGAGATAAGCCGAAAACCAAGGCGATTCTTGACTTGTGGAGCTTGTGACCATGCCTTTGACCCCCTTCAAACAAACTCTTGTCTCTCTTTTAGCCTTCACTTGTCTGGGTCTTCCCCAAACCGCTTTCGCCCAATCGATTACCGCTGCCTCGGATGGCACAGGTACAGTGATCAACCACAACGGCAATACCTACACAATTACTGGAGGAACCCAAGCTGGGGGCAACCTGTTCCATAGCTTCCAAGAACTGGGTCTGGCACCGAATGAGATTGCAGATTTTCTAAGCAACCCCAACATTCAAAATATCTTGGGTCGAGTGGTGGGCGGGAATCCTAGCGTGATTGAAGGTTTGATTCGCCTTTCGGGGGGCAACTCAAATTTGTATCTAATGAACCCAGCGGGGATGGTCTTCACCAATGGCGCAAGGCTCGATGTGCCAGGTAGCTTTGCTGCTACTACTGCTACCCGGATTGGTTTTAACAATGGCTTCTTTAATGCCTATGGCGAGAATGATTATGCCGCTCTGACAGGCGATCCGATGAGCTTCATTTTTGATAGCGAGACGGGGACAATCTTCAATGAAGCGATGCTGGAAGTGCCGGAAGGTGAATCGCTCTGGTTGGTGGGGAGTAGCGTGTTGAGTACGGGAACCATTGAAGTTGAGAATGGCAACGTGACGATCGCCGCGATCCCAGAAGGCAACCAAATCAAACTTTCTCACGACGGCATGATCTTGGATTTGGTCTTGGATGCTGCTCCGCTGGGAGGCGAAGGTTTGCCTGGTCAAATCGGGTTGAAGCCGACGGATATTCCCAAATATTTAACAGGTGGCAATCAACAGAATGCTGACACTGTGGTTGTGGCTGCGGATGGGACAGTATATCTGACTCAAGGCGGGGATCTGACGCCTTTTCAGCAAGGGGATGTGGGCATTGCTGGGTCTGTTGCCGCAGAAAATGTGCAGTTGATGGCAGCAGGTCAAGTAAACGCGATGAATGTTGAGCTTGTCGAAGGCGATACTACGGTGGTGCGGTTTCCGGGAGCGGGCGAGCCGTTGGCGTTAACTGCGATCGACTCTACGGTGGATGACTACAAGCGGTTATTGTTTGGTGGCCAGTCAGGGACGATCGCTTTTACGATTGACCCCGATGAAAATGGCATCTCTGCGATCACGAATCAGCTTGCTGATATCGCCGCCACTGGATACCAACTGAATAGCCTCAACATCGTCGCTGAAGGCAATGGCGGCAACTTTTGGTTGGGCCAAGACTTTGTCTCTCATCGCAACTTGGCTCAATATCAGACCCAACTGCAACAATGGCAGACTGGACTGGGGCCAAACGCCGATCTCTTACTCTACAGTTGCCTGACCGCTGTGGGGCTGCCTGGCGAAGCGCTGGTGGCGGGTCTTGCTGTCGCCACAGGCATGGATGTAGCCGCTTCGACCAATTTAACCGGGAGCGCTGATCTGGGCGGTGATTGGAATTTAGAATATCAAACCGGAACCATTGAAGCCACCACTCCATTTACCACTAAAACCCAAGCCGCCTATCAAGGAACCCTGAATACGCTCACCGTCGAGACCACGGCTGACGATACAACAACGGGGAATACCAATAACAATGGCCTGCTCAATCTGCGAGAGGCACTCTATGCGGCCAATAGCAACATTACCGTTGAAGGCCAAACTGGGTCAGGAACCGATACCATCCGGTTTGATCCGATAGCATTTGCAGGCGTACAGACGATTACCCTAGCCAATGGTCAGTTGAATATCAGCGATGATGCCACCCTGGTTGGCACCGGGCAAAATAATTTAGCGATCGACGCCAATAATGCCAGTCGGGTCTTTAATATCACCGCCAACACTGTCTCGATCAAGGATATCGCCATGACCAATGGCAACATCAATGGTCATGGCGGTGGGATTCAGTTTTTCGGCACCGGGACATTGAGCCTGGAAAACAGCACAGTTGCCGGGAACGCATCAACGGGCGGCCTCGGCGGCGGCATTTTCAGTAATTCAGGTGCGGTCACGCTGACCAACAGTACCCTCTCCGGGAACAACGCGGGCCTCGGCGCTGGAGTTTTCAGTAATGTTGGCGCTATAACGCTGACCAATAGTAACGTCTCCGGTAACTCTTCTGCGGGCCTTGGCGGTGGTCTTGTCACTGCTTCAGGTGCTGTAACGCTAACGGATAGCACTGTCTCTGGCAATTCTTCTGCGGGTCAGGGTGGTGGCGTTTTCACGCTGTCGGGCGCGATCACGGCGACCAACGGCACAGTTTCGGGAAACTCAGCGAACACGCGGGGTGGCGGACTTTTCACACTGTCGGGCGCTATTGATCTGACCGATAGCACTGTCTCGGGTAACTCTTCTGCTGGACTTGGTGCTGGTATTTACGCCAGTTCCGGAGCCGTAACGCTCACTGGTAGCACCGTATCCGGTAACGCTGCGAACAGTCGAGGTGGCGGGATTTACTCGTTTCGTGGCAATGTGACCGCCAACAGCAGCACCGTCTCCGGTAATACTGCGAGTGGTGGGGGTGGGATTTATACCCGTGATGGGGGCGTCAACCTCAACACCAGTACAGTTTCGAATAATTCCAGCAGTAGTTTTGGGGGCGGCATTCATGCCCGCAATGCAGTCCGGCTCACCGATAGCACCGTTGCGGGTAACACTGCCAGTAGTAGTGGGGGGGGCATCAATAGCTTCACGGGCACGATCGAGCTGACCAATAGTACTGTTTCGGGCAACATTGCTAATGTTGGCGGTGGGATTAATACGGTCACTGTCAACCTGACCAACAGTACAGTTTCAGGTAATTCAAGTAGCAGTGCTAGCGGCGGGATTCGCACCAGTGGGAGCATGATCCGCAACAGTACGATCGCCCATAACATTGCTGGAACGAGTGGGGGCGGCATCGATCGCTGGGGTGGCTCGGGCACGATTGATATTGCCAATAGCATCATTGCTGAGAACGTTGCTGGCGCGGGAAACGATCTGGATGGTACATTCGCCACCATTCAAAACAGCCTAATTGGCGATACTACAGGCGCAACCATTGGTACAGATCTTAATAACCTGATCGGTGTTGACCCGATGCTGATGCCGCTGGGCAACTATGGTGGCCCCACCCAAACCCATGCGCTCCGGGTGGGTAGTCCGGCGATCGACTCGGGAGATAATGCCTTAGTGACAATGGCGATGGATCAACGGGGTGAAGCTCGGATTATTGATGGCGTTGTCAATATGGGCGCAGTGGAGTTTGTATTCATCCCCCCTGCCCCTGTGGTTAGTCCACTCACTGTTACGTCAACTGCGCCAACCCTCGATACGGCTGAAATTCAACGCAGCGCCCTTGATGCTATCGAAGAAACTGAAAACCTGGTGGATGGCGTGATGAGCGCGAAGGCTTGCCGAACTGTACCGAAGGTCACCATTGAGCAGGAGCAAGACATCTCATTCGCGGAGGAGCTCGAAACAGGAGAGCGCCTTGAGCTGGATGCAGATTGTGACCCGATGGCGATTGACATCACTGAAGGGGTCGTGGTTTCAGGACGTTAAGGTTTTGGATTGTTTGGATTTGTGTGAGGGCGATCGCTACAATCGTCCAGAGTTCTTTTAATCGTGATTGTTGGAACGTGGTGCTTATACCAAATCCGCAAAGTAAAGGGAGAACAGGAATCAAGCAGGCCACCAATAAAAATGGGTCAGATCACGAATCTGCTCCTGCATAGAATGGGCTAAAGTCAAGCAGTGTTGACAGAGGATATCTTCAATCATCTCGATAGTGTCAAAACAACGATTGACGAGGGGTTCATCTGTTAAAGACCAGAGACGTTCAGCAGGTTGAAGCTCAGGAGAATAAGGCGGTAGAAATTCAAG
>JAAHHN010000270.1 GCA_010672165.1 Spirulina sp. SIO3F2
TTCTAATTCTGAGCCTGTACCCGCTATGGCTTCTCGCTCTGGGCATCAGCTTCGCTCTGAACGTCTTGAATTTCAGGTCTACTCTTCTGCCTACTCCCCTGACTGAATCTTTTGTCAGTCAATCAGGCTTTGGGAGTCAGGCGTTCTATCCTTTGTCTCGTCAGGCTTTCAGCATTGACAGAGGACACATCCTAAGTAGATCAGCCTTGAAACACTCAACTATATTTCTGATTGTGAATAGGCTCTAAAGCCCAATTCCATAAGAGATACAGCAATTTTACATTTATTAACATAGGTGCTCTTTTTTGCCCCGACCCACTTAGATATTTTCTGAAAATTTCAGGAAAACAACCTATTTCCTTTTAGGAAATAATATTTTCAGGCTTAATAAAAGTGGCGGATGATAATGCAAAGGGCTATAATTCCACCAGTAAGTGATTTTTAAATCATCTTGTCTTACAAATGCTATAGAAGGGGTGCATCTTTGGTGCTCACTATCAAGTTTAGACTTGATTGGTCTGCACTACTGGTCTCGTTGTGAGAGTACTGTTATTTCCCAATTGAATTTAAGGGTCTTAATAAATCCTTACGTAGATTCATGGATAGTACTAACAGTCCAGTGTATCGAAGGTAATTCATCAAGATAAGTAGAGAGTTTGAACTTCATGAAAAAAAATAGTCACATCTTTTTAAGAATATTTAGTCTGAGAATATTTAATTTGATGCAGAATGTATTTCTTGCGTTACTCCTTCTTGTCTCGACAATGTTAATCAACGTACCTCAAGCCTATGCAGTAGGTTCTAGTGACGATCCGTTAGACCCCTGTCATCCCGTTCATAGTTTTTTTATCGATGAGTCGAATAACAAGTCTGCCTGTCTCTTGGATGAAAATTTGCCGATGGTTCAGTTATCATGCACTCGGTTAGGGAATTACGATAGTGATAGGACTATTAGCAGCAGCCACTGCGATTTATCAATAACATTAACCGCATCAGAGAGTTCTGGAATGGTCACGAATGATGATTGTACCTCAGAAGATGGTAAGATTTCCTTTGCGTCACTGCTTGCGCCAGAGGTAATATCCTGTATGTTTGTTGAGAAGTCTCAATTTCAATAATTTTGAGTAAAAATTCTTGATTTGGATATTGCTAAATTGCGAAAGAAAATAAATTCAGTCCAATTCACATACTAAGCTTTGTTCCCAACATTAGCCTTTGTGAATTGATAGATGATTTTCACTGAATTTTAGCAATATCCTGATTTGACTTATTCAGTACAGAAGGATTTGTTAATTGAAATTCTTATGGTTTAATCGCTTGTTTTGAACAAGCTATGCCAATGTTGAGATATAAATCTCAACTGCACTAAATAATTTCCTGTACTGAAGTTTGGGTTGTCTATTTTCTATTCAATGTTTTCTATGAGAGGTAAAAAAGCATGACTGGTGTGGATTTTGATAGCTTATTAAGGATTAGCGTACTTTCAACGGAGTCAAATTTTAATCAGGAAAATTTTAAGTTCACAAATGCAGATCAAGTTTCAATCATTTCTGACAATGTGCAATATATTGCTAATCGTATCTTGTCAGAAATCATGAAAAAAGATTTCCAGAATCATTACTCTAGTGTTGTCAGTGAATTCGATGGTGCCTTAGACCCAGATATGAGCATCTATAATCTGCTTGGTGTCAGCGATGTTCACACGCAGTACGGGGAATTGATCAATCTGATGTCCCCCATCTATGTTGCACAACTCTTACAAACTCACTATTATGAACGTTCTGGAGCGAGTTGGGATGGACTTGAAAATGTCAATAAAAAGGCGTTGAATTCTTGGGATTTAATTAAAGCAAATAATATCTACGCCAATGCAGAAGATTCTGAACAATTCAGAAACATGTCTGCTGCTATTTATAACATTGCCATTGATCATTCGAACGATGTTGTATATACAAGCTCAGGAGATTTTTTGCCAGGCTCCAACTTAAAAGAGTACAAAGAGTCTAATCCTGCTCAGCATTGGGGAAAGCAATTATTTGATCATTATCAAAATGAAGAGACAATGATTGCTGTGCAGGAGCGTATTTTTGAATTGGATGATGATGCCTCATTGGCAGTGCGGGGTATTCAAAGCATTTTTTCTAAACTCAGGTGCCTGCAATTCACCGATAATGAAGTGAATACTGAAGACATTGATAATCTAGAAAACAATTACTTTGGTTTGCTGCTACTGAGCCTAGCTGATCATGTCAAATGTGGGAGTGATGAATCTAGTTCGCTTAAAAACAATACACAGCTTCAAAGGCAGGTTTTTGAGCAGCTTATACATTCTGAAAATCAGAGCGACACTCGTCAGTTTTGGTTAGAAATAGAAGAAGATTATGGCATTGACTTCTTTATGCGTCTGCTTATGGATGCTATTTCAAAAGATGAAGCTGAATCGCAACTTACAGGAGAGAATGTCAAGGAAGCGGTCAGAAAGGCTTTCCCCGAATTCAAACCTAATGCAGGGAAAGTCTCTAGTGTTGTCAGTGAAGCGGCCTTATCTCAGATCCTCATGTTTTTAGCACTCGGTCACTTATGCTACTCGACATTTGAAGATGAGAATCCAGACATCAATATTCCGGAACTCATCGGCTTTGCCTCCGCTGCCTATGATGCTGGAAAAGGGGTTCTCTATGTCACCCTTACTCGTCAATTAAGAAGTTACTTTCTTGGTTTGGTCGACGATGTGGCTGTCAATGGGGGAAAAACATTTAAGCAAGCAGCAACATTCTATCTTAATTATGCAAGAGGCTTAAGATCGGTCAGAAAGGCTGAAAAAGAAATTGTTGAAGCTGTCTTTATGCGCAGTAGCGTGGCGAAAATTGCAGAGCGAGTTGGGGTAGTTCTCGGCATTTTTGCTCTCGGTGCTTCTGCTTATGTTCTCTGGCAAGCTATTTTGTCTGGGTATCCCATAGACATCATTTTTGAAGCGATCAATACATCTCTTGCCCTCGCTTCTGTGACACTTGGCATTATGGCTTTAGCGGGTATTTCTTGGGCTGGCCCAGTGGGTCTAGCTGTGGCAATTATAGGCGCTATTGTCGCTGTGGTGCAATGGTTGATAGAACTACTGATACCCCGTCCAGCTCCCCCAACACCGATTCAAATTTTCACAAACAATGTCATTATCCCTTTAGGCTATGAATATAATTCTAATCGTTATTGCTTCGCACTGAAGCAAGAGAATGCCACTGGTTATTATAAAATTTTCATGTTCTACGAAAAAGAACTCTTATTTGAGCCGGGAGGACATGCTCAGATTACAATTCCAGGGTTTGTGAATGCCGGAGCAGTTTGTACAGAGGGAGATAACTTGTATGTTTACCACCATGAAACACCGAAAAAAACAAATATTGCTTTAACCGCTTCAGTAGATGATCTTTATCATCCCTGGGACTCTTCATTGTCTGTGATTTCTGTTGTGGTTTTAGATGGTTATTCTTACGGATTAATTAAGGTAGGAGATATCCCTGGAGAGAAAAAAATCTTTAAGTGGCGCACAGGAGTTAATCCACCGCAAGACAGTGAGACAGTGAATGTTGATGGATATGATGACTGGGATGGTATCGAGGCTATATGCAAAATAGGAAATAGGATTTTTGCGTTAAGCAATACGAGAGTTTATGAGTTCAACTCTGTTGTTTTTACAGAAGTTTGCGAATATCGTTATCCTGCCGAGAACGCACTTGAAACGATAAATATATTTGTGGATAGTGAAGGACTAATTTACTCTAGTGTCTTCTTCAAGAAAGATGATTATAGTGGTAATTCATTTTTTCAAATTGAAATCATCGATGATGAGTTCTCTGTGCAAGAATTTGATTTGGAAACCATCAGCAAAGGAGATCGATTTACATCTGTAACTTCTGGAGGAAATAGTGACAGGAAAAACTTTATCCATTGTACGAGTTCGTTCATTTCAAGGACTGGTCTACTGACACAAGTAGAAGGGTCGGATGAGCAAGGCTATCTGGAAGTTGTCAGTGGTGTAAGGTTCCAGGATGGTGATTTATCCTGGAATTCGAGTGCAGTGTTGCCTAATGCTGAATGGCAAAATGGTTAGAAAGTCGATTTTTTTTGTAATTATAGCCATCTCAAATGGTTAGGCAATTTGTAGTTGATACACTCTTCTGAGGTTAACCTCAACCCCTGCTCAACTCCATAAAAAACTCCAATTGAGTTAGGAGATTTTTGGAAATCCAAAATTTTTATCGGGTGGGCGATGCCCACCCGACATGGTGTTTTAACAGGAGTGGGCATTACGATGACTTCAGACTACAATCGATGTTTTCTGTCTGGGGATATTCATTATTCTCACTTATGAATTGTCAAGTTTTAATTAGTATGATAACCAGAAAGTCAAAAGACAAAATAAACTGCTTTTTCCCTTTTCGAGACTTTGCATTAAAATGTTATCAACCCAGAAAGATAAAAAATAAATTTTCTTTCTTATTGCTCGATTTACCAACACAATTACCTTAACAAAAAATGAACCTTGCAATGTTTTTAAAAAACAAGAACCCTATTGCTATTTTACGTTTTGCAATTGCTTCTATCGTTGTTTTAGTGGCTTCTTTTATGCTTTTAATGCCTGCGCTTGCGCTAGCCCAAGAGAGTTACAGCGACCACTGTACGTTCCCTAAGCTGAAAGTAGACGGTGCGCCTGGTTTCGAGCATTATTATCTGGAAACAGAATGTGGTGATGCAGGGAGCCTCGAGCCTAAATTAGTAGAGATCACCAATGACATACGGAACAGTAATGGTAACTTGGCATGGGGAAATGGTCGATGGTTTGAGAGCTGTTTGCATTCAGCAATGGTTGATTACTCGCTATATGCAGTTTGTAGGGACAGTGCTGGTGAATATGGTGATAATTCATCTCTTGCTACGGATGAATCAATTTGTTATGAGAATGGTCGCTTGTTTGTGAACGCGAATCAGGACCCTTGTTAATTGCGCTATCGAAACTGGCCTGCCTGATTGACTGATATAAAGAGCGCTCAAAAAATCTCGAAATCCTTGTGATAAAGGCCTTTATCACAAGGATTTCGCAAGTTTTGTCAGTTAATCAGGTCTGTAGCACGGGCATCTTGCCTGCCACTACCTTAAAGCCTTGATGTCAGAGAATTGTTGGTGAACGTCATAAATAATCAATGCCAGGCTAATTTTGGCATAGGGCGATCGCCGCTGTGGGGGTTAGTTCTCCTAAAATCACTGGGTTAATCAGCGGTAGATAACGCTCCATCAGTCTGGCATTGTCTTGCAGCAGCGTTTTAATGTTCGTAGCGTTAGGGTTTATCACGCGGGTATCGATACCTGTGCGATAGCGAAATTCGCCATCCTGAAGATCCAGCTCAAAACTGCCCAAAAACGAGCCGCTGTAATTCAGGGTGTTGAAGAGTTGCAGCACACCTTGACGCTGATCCGTGGGAACTGACCCTTTCCCGATGGAATAGAAGCAGAGTTGCTGACGGGTTTCTTGAGCTTCGATCAAGCAGAGCCATTGACCGGCCGGGCTCTCAAAGAGCGATCGCAGTATCGGTTGTCCTGCCACCCGCTCGTAGGCCCAGCCCTCAGCATCAAAGACCGCAATCACTTGCTCAATCAAGTCAGGTCGCTGGGCAGCCGGGAGGGCAAAGAGCTGTTCGAGGTCTTGGGCGAGTTGGGTGGGGTTGTCGAGGTGTGTTGCGAGGCTGGGCGTGGCATTCCCTAATTGCTGCTGGAGTTTGGTTTGCCAGAGTTGGGCGATCGCGGTGCTCAATGTTTCGGTGCTTTGGGGTTCCTGGCGGAGCAAGCCGGGTAAGGTGCTAAGCACCGCTGCTGCCAAGTCTTGGGTAGCCTGGCGGGCGTCAGTTGGCGGCAAATTGAGCGCGTCCGTCAACTGTTGGCTGAGGGACGAGTCACCCAAGAAAACGCTAATGCATTGCCCCAGTTGAGTTTCGAGGGGTTTGTCTGGATTTAATTGTTGGAGATCGAAGTAGTCCCAGAAAGTGCGATAGCGGGTTTGGCGCGAACCTCGACCTTGGTGAACCGACTGTAAGAACCAGCAATCTGCCTGTCGTAGGGGAGAGGCTTGGGAAAGCAACAGCAGTTTGGCGCTGGCATCCGCTGCATCGGTGCAATCCGCAAACGGCTCAAGTTCATCGGGGTCAAGGGTAAGGTGGACGGTGAGGGGGGTTTGAGGGTCAAAGTCGCCGTTGCTCAGGGGGGTGCAGAGTTCGGGTTGGTAGCCAAAGAGTGCTTCGGTTTGAATCCGTTGGTGCTCAGCAGCGGTGAGGGTAAGGTGCAGTTGGCAACCGAAGACTTGCTGTTCTTTGCGAATCAGCTCAATCCCTGTGATTCGACTCTGGAGTGGAGTGGCATTGGCGGTTTGGAATTGAAAGGCGCGATCGAGTTTATACATGATATAAATCCAGGTAAATTCAGCAGTTGAAACGGAGGAAACTAAACATATTTAAAACCTAGGTGATATCCGAAGATTTCATCATTTCAGAGAGATTATTAACATATTCTTTTCGGGTCAAGGGATCTTGGTTAAAATATTGCAAATAAGCTGTGAGGTCTTCATTGCTTAGGTTATTAAGCTTTTTCTGTAGGACTGATTCTTCAGCTGCCATCAAAAGCTCATCTGGTTTAGTTTTACGGCAAAACTCCTTTATTGCCTCCGATGTTATATTAGAAGCATCTATCTTAATTCCTTTTTTCTTGGCTAGGTTCAGAACGCTTTTCTTAACAACTGGATTTGCTAACATATTATTCTCCAAGTAACTCGTTGCATTCTTCCAGTTACCATTTTTTGAACTATGTTTATCTGTGAATTTCTTGAGTTCTCGATAGGTTGAATCAGAAAAACTTGCCCCAATAAACCCTTTGCCTTGCTTGGCCCGCGATCGCGTCAATGCACGCCAAGCTTTCATGGTGATTGTTTTGATACTCAGGGCCCGGATCGCACCTAATGCTTCTGGATCTCCACTAACAGCAGCAGCGAAAATATGCTCTGCGGACTCTGCACGCTTAGCACCGCGCTTACCCATCAGTTGTTTCACAATTCCCTTGCCTTTACGAATCAGAAAATCCCCAGCCCTGACGGCTAACGCTGCCAATTCCGTACAAAGTGCAATAATGGTTGCGGGTGGAAACGGTGCGGAAACAACAAGAAAGACGCGGCTAACGGCCTGAGTTGCACTGGTAACTGCTCGAATAAAAGTATGGCGGATGCGTTTACCAACTTTCTCAATGGCATATTCAATACTTTCTCTCAGCTCAGGTTTTTTCTCAGCATCAGGCTTTTTTTCTTTTTCTGTGAGTCCATCTAGTGATTTTTCTAGCTCTTTTTTTCGTTCACAGTAGGTGAAATAATCAGCGAATCGTTTGGCAGCCGCTGCAAAAGGAAAGATCAAACTAAACACACTCTCTCCAAACATTTCAGCTACAGCTTCAGCAGCCTCCTCACCCCCCTTTTTGAGCAGCTCAATCATCGACTCGATGGTTTTATAAACCGACACCGCATCTGTATCTGAAATTTCTTCAGGTAGATCTCCGTGATCCATAGCGGCAGGAACTCCACCCAGACCAGTTTGGAGTTTTTCTGCATTTTGTCTATTTTCAGCCCGATCAACTATCTTAAAATCAAAAGTATAAGTATAATACTGGTCATGTTTCGTCTTTTTTCCCTTCTCTTTGGTGAGCTTGGGCATATCGATCTTAAATCCTTCATGCATCTTTAAGACATTAAAAACACTCCAGGATTTAATGAAGTTTGCATCCACATCTTTAGTACTATCAATGACTTTGATAGCTGCACCTTTATTTAATCGATGGAGTTCAATCTTCGAGTTTGAACCCTGCTTAAGTTCTCGTATTGCTTTGACAGCAACTTCGTACATTAATACATCTGCTAAATCAGGATCAACAATCCCTGAAAATTCGCCCACTTCCTTAAGGTTAGAGACCCTAATTTTCTTTTTCGCCGCTTTTTTCTTGCCAACCTTGGCGGTTTTTAGCATTTGAGCAGCTTGAGCGTCAGATGCACCGTCTGCTGGGGCATCATCCTTTTTCTCAGTTTGATTCGTGGTTGCATCATCTCCAGAAGCTTGAGCAGGCTGTGGCTGATTTTGGCTGGGTTGACTATCGTTCTGATCTCGCTGGAGTAATCCTTTGAGCTGGATAGGCTTCATAAAGACCGTGGGCTTACTTGCCAATGCTTTTAATTGCATTCCGCGATCGCGCCCCTGACCCATCGGTATGGTCTCTACCGCCCCTGGCTCTAAGCCAAACCGCTGGGGCTGGATTGTTTCGGCAAGCTGCTCAACCGTCTTCTCTTGGCTCGGCTTGCATTGCACCGCCGCCCCTTGCTGCACCACATGGGTCAGCTCGTGAGCCAGCAACTCTTGACCCCCTCTGCTACCAGGGTTGTATTCTCCTTTCTTGAAGAAAATATCTGGCCCAG
>JAAHHN010000271.1 GCA_010672165.1 Spirulina sp. SIO3F2
CACTGCTGTCCCCAAGGATTGATACCAACTGGTTGGATCGGTAACACCTGGTACTGGAGAATTGGCAACCTCCGCCAACTCGCCACTTAAAGTGGGCTGTGCCTCGTTCGGGAACAACAAGCTCCAAATATCTGACGAGACAAAGGAATTCATGATCGTACTGAGATCTTCTTGCACAGCTCCTTGCACAACATCACTCCATGCTCCCTGATTGTTTTGTCCAAATGGGGTCATAGCAAGTAGCCCGTATATTGTAAGCGAGGAATCAGCTAGGGCTTCTGTTTGTAGCAAGGCGGCTGCATGGGCCTCGGGGTGGAGATCTTTATGTTTGGCAACTTGATCTAGTGTTGAGCGTGTTGAGAGGCGACGCGCTGCCACCTTTGTATCTTGGCTGCTTGCAATCGAGCCATTTTTGCTAAATTCAAGGCTTCCTGATTCCGATAGTCCTAATCGATTCTGATGCTCTTGATTAAGACCCTGCCAATGTAAGGTATTGCCTTTTAGATAGGCATTTTCCATAGGCTTGGTATCGACGTGCAAACGTCCATCAAAAATCGCAAAAGGAGCTGAGCTAGAGGATGTTTGATAGTAGCCTGAAACCATCGGATTCGCTCGTGTGCCTTGCATTCCCACCAACGTTCCTTGAGGGGCAAAGTCTTCAACAACCAATGCTCCATTAATCGTTGATTCAGCTGCATCTTCGACAGCCTGGAGCCAGTAGGGATAAACGCTTTGGGGTCCGGTAATGGGCTTGGAACTAGTATCTGGAGGCGATGGTGGAAGACTAGATTTGAACATTAGATCCCATGCCAGCGCCCCTGTTGTACGCAGATTAAGGCTAGCTTCCGCTGGAGGTGATTTTGGCTCCCAAGGAGAAGCACCTGTTTCTTTGTCTGTGAATTTAAAGGCAAATTTTGGAGGCAAAATGGGCCCCTGTGGTGTCACAGTGTAAGTCAATAACAAGCGATCTTTATTCCATTTTGCGCTTGTCCACTGTGATGAAGAGATATCCCAATCTAAACCAATAATTGTTTTTCCACTTGTCTTGTAACTCACTCCGCAATCCAAGGCAACAGCGCAAGTGAATTGTGCTTTTGCCCCAGCACTAACAGAGACCGCATGCTCTGCACTACCAATAACCCCATAGCCACCGCCTGGGGCATTGTGAACAAAATGCAGTTGACCACCACCAAACCTGCCTTGCCAGCGCAAGATCTTGTCATGGGCGTCGTAGCTCCAAGCGTGTTGTGGCACCGGTGTTTGATCGATGAACAGAAGAGCACTACTTGGATTGGAGGGATTTGGACGAACCAAGGTCACTCGCTCGGGAATAGGCTGATCTGAGTTGCCGGGGGCAGCCATTCTGGTTATCACAAGGTCGTGCACTTCAGGTTGAATGAGCTCCCGCGCACTGGTGAAGTTCTTCTTCTTTTTGGATGACGCACGATTCGCTACAGCTATTGTTTGCATAGTCTTTAATTACAGTTACCTACATGTTTTTCCTACAGTGGTTTTAGGCTATATAAGACATCTTTACTCTGTTAAATGTTACTTGTCTTATTACCCACTCAGGTACAACCTACTAGCACAAAGCAAGTAAAAGAAGCTTTGAGCTAAAGTAAGCAAAGACGCTGATTTTGAATAAAGATTCAGACTAAAACCAAATGCAATAATCTCTGGTTACTATTAGATACTCCATTAGAGTAGAGGTCTCACTGAGTTCTACTTGGAAATCTTACATACAGAAACCTTGCACTTGAATAATAAGTTACACAGGTCTGTCCATAACATACTTACTTTTTCTGTTTTCTTTAGATTTCGACCTATTTCACCCAAGTTTCTAGCTACTCACTAATTTTGTTGCCTTGGATATCAAAAACAAGTCTTCTGTATTAAAAAGATCCAAGAAAACCCTCTAAAAATACTAAATTTCCTCGTTTTTTGATCACTAGCAACTTATCGTTATTTATCCCTCTTTTATTACTCTTGAGAGAGAATAAAAGCTGATTGACTGACAAAACTTTGAAAATCCTTGCCCTATAGGCATCTCAGCGATCGCACTGGCAAGTAGGCAGAATCAAGGACTGGCAAGGTTTTTGCCGATCTGTGCCCAACGCCAAAATGACTCAAGATAAGAGGCGTTCGATTCTCTGACGCTGAAAGCCTTCCCTAGTATGGGTTTTCGGGGGTTGAGTACGATCTTTTGTCAGTCAATCAGGAATAAAAGAGGGATGTATTACTCTTGGGGATAACAACATGCTTGTAGCCTTTGTCTATAAAGGATTTTGGAGATTTGTAGCGCTGCAAAAACTATTGGGATTTTTGAATTCAGATAGGATACAAGTTAGTAGGCTGTAGGATGGATGAAATTTTACGTGGGATTTTTGCCCAGCGGCGGGCAAGGTGCACTTCGACTCGCTCAGCGACCACCCACGCTACGGATAAATGAGACGAAAAACCGTAGCGCAGACGTCTCGTCTGCCCGATGAAAATCAGCGGATTATCGTGGCCTCGCTTTTTTTCGTCCACCCTGGCCCAAACGTGTTCGATCCGCAGGCTCAGATTGTGTGAATCCAGGGGGCAGCAGTACTTAAGATGCAATCGTCAGAGTGAGCAATTGCGATCGCCCCCCAGCAAAGCAGCCCTTTGTGCGAATCGACCCCAAGCCCAACATTAATGGGCTGTCTGTAACTTCAATTACCCTTTACCTTTTTTAAAATTAGCAGGGTGATTTCGTATCAAATTGTGTCAAGGTACCCCATGTCTGCAACGAAGCTCGCAATTTTCTGATACAAAAATTTACTAAATTATCGTGCTAGACCTAGATTTTCTCAGCTTCTAGGCTCTACGCTCGATACAGACCCGCCTTTATCAGCAGCCAGCAAACTATATGTTCACTAACGTCAAGTCCACCATTCGTCGTGTCACCCCCAAGGATGCAGCCGATCGCTCCGTACTCAAGGTGGTCTATGTCGTTTTAGAGCCCCAGTACCAAAGCACCCTCACTGCCGCCGCCCAGGCTATCAATAAGAACCCCGGCAACGTGGCGGTGGAACTCAACGGATATTTAATTGAAGAACTCCGTAACCCTGAGAATTATGCAGATTTTCAGGCGAGTGTGGCTGAGGCGAATATCTTCATCGCCTCGCTGATCTTTATTGAAGACCTCGCGGATAAAGTGGTGGCTGCGGTTAAGCCCCACCGCGATCGCCTCGATGCAGCAGTCGTCTTCCCCTCTATGCCCCAGGTGATGCGCCTCAATAAGATGGGTCGCTTCTCGATGGAGAATTTGGGCCAGTCCAAAAGTGCGATCGCGCAGTTTATGCGCAATCGCAAGAAGAAGTCTGGCTCCTCGTTCCAGGACAGTATGCTCAAGTTGCTGCGGACGCTACCCAAGGTGCTCAAGTATATGCCGATGGATCGCGCCCAGGATGCCCGTAACTTTATGCTCAGTTTCCAGTACTGGCTGGGCGGCTCCTCAGATAATCTGGCGAACTTTCTGCTGATGTTAGCAGATAAATACGTCTTTAAAGATGCCGGGCATGATGTGGCAGACTACGCTGATCCCGTGGTCTACCCCGATATGGGCATCTGGCATCCGCTGGCACCCAAGATGTTTGAAGATGCCAATGAATATTGGGATTGGTTTAACCAGCGGGATGATATCACCGAAGCCATGCGTGACCCGCTCGCGCCCTGTGTGGGGATTGTGCTGCAACGCACCCATATTGTGACCGGAGACGATGCCCATTATGTGGCGATGGTGCAGGAGTTTGAGGTCATGGGTGCGCGGGTGATGCCCGTCTTTGCAGGCGGTTTGGACTTCTCCAAGCCCGTGGATGCCTATTTCTGGGATACCCAGATTAAGGGTGTCGAACCCACACCCTACGTGGATGTGGTGGTTTCGCTCACGGGCTTTGCCCTGGTGGGTGGCCCCGCCCGTCAGGATCATCCCAAGGCGATTGAATCGCTCCAGCGCCTGAGCCGCCCCTATATGGTGGCGTTACCTTTGGTGTTCCAAACCACGGAAGAATGGGAAGACAGCGACCTCGGTTTACATCCGATCCAAGTGGCACTCCAGATTGCGATTCCGGAACTGGACGGGGCGATCGAGCCGATCGTGATGTCCGGTCGGGATGGCATGACGGGTCGGGCCATTGCTCTACAAGACCGAGTGGAAGCGATCGCGGGCCGAGCCATGAAATGGGCCAACCTCCGCAAGAAGCCCAAGCTCGA
Organism: Spirulina sp. SIO3F2; assembly: GCA_010672165.1. GTDB lineage: Bacteria > Cyanobacteriota > Cyanobacteriia > Cyanobacteriales > Spirulinaceae > SIO3F2. The sequence continues at coordinate 4,237 of JAAHHN010000271.1, forward strand.
TAAGAAAATTGCGATCACGGTCTTTAGCTTCCCGCCGGATAAGGGCAATGTGGGCACAGCGGCTTATCTGGATGTATTTGGTTCCATCTATGAGGTGATGAAGGCCCTGAAGCATAACGGCTATGACCTGCCCGAGCTGCCCGAGACGCCCAAGGAATTGATGGAGCAAGTGATCCACGATGCTCAGGCGCAATATGCCAGCCCTGAGCTGAATGTGGCGTACAAAATGTCTGTGCCTGAATACGAAAAGCTAACGCCCTACCATGAGCGCTTGAAGGAAAACTGGGGGGATGCACCAGGTCATCTCAACAGCGACGGGCAGAACCTGCTGGTCTACGGTAAACATTTCGGCAATCTGTTTATCGGCGTGCAGCCCACATTTGGTTATGAAGGCGACCCCATGCGGTTACTCTTCTCTCGCTCTGCCTCGCCCCATCACGGCTTTGCCGCCTACTATACCTATCTGGAAAAAGTTTGGGAAGCGGATGCGGTGCTGCACTTCGGTACCCACGGTTCGCTGGAGTTTATGCCTGGGAAGCAAATGGGCATGTCGGATATGTGCTATCCCGATAGCCTCATTGGTTCGACGCCGAACCTCTATTACTACGCGGCCAATAACCCCTCTGAGGCGACGATCGCCAAGCGTCGGGGTTATGCGGAAACGATTTCTTATCTCACGCCCCCCGCAGAGAATGCGGGGCTTTACAAAGGCTTGCGGGAACTGAGTGACCTGATTGGCTCGTATCAGGGTCTTAAAGAAGGGGGTCGCGGCGTGCAAATTGCCCTGACGATCGTGGATCAGAGCATTATCCTCAATTTGGATAAGGATATTCCTGAGCTTCAGGATGCGGATGCCCTCAAAGCCGAACTCATGCAGGAAGATGCCGTCGAAGCGCGGGATAACCTGGTGGGTCTGGTGTATCGCAAGCTGATGGAGATTGAGTCGCGCTTGCTGCCCTGTGGCTTGCATGTGGTGGGTAAGCCCCCGAGCGCAGAAGAGGCGATCGCTACCTTAGTCAACATTGCCAGCCTGGATCGGGAAGAAGATGGCATCAAAGCGCTGCCGACGATTATCGCTGAGAGCCTAGGGCGGCAGATGGAGGAAGTTTACACCAATAGCGATCGCGGCATCCTCGAAGATGTCAATCTGCTCCAGGACATCACCCTGGCCACGCGGGCAGCGGTGGGCGCATTGGTGCAAGCCCAAGTGGACGATGACGGTCGCGTCTCCATGCTCTCGAAGCTCAACTTCTTGAATTTGGGTAAGAAAGCGCCTTGGGTTGAATCGCTCCATGAATTGGGCTATCCCAACGTCAGTGAGGAAGACCTTAAGCCGCTGTTTGAATACCTCGAATATTGCCTGGAGCAGGTCTGCGCCGATAACGAGTTGGGTGCATTGCTCCAAGCCCTGGAAGGGGAATATATTCTGCCTGGCCCCGGTGGTGACCCGATCCGCAACCCGATGGTGCTGCCGACAGGTAAGAATATCCATGCCCTTGATCCTCAGTCGATCCCGACGCTGGCGGCGATTCAGTCGGCGAAGATTGTGGTCGATCGCCTGATTGAACGGCAAAAGCTGGATAACGGCGGCATGTTCCCCGAGACGATCGCCTGTGTGCTTTGGGGCACGGATAATATTAAGACCTATGGTGAATCCTTGGCCCAGATCCTTTGGATGGTGGGGGCACGTCCCGTCCCTGATGCCCTGGGTCGGGTGAATAAGATTGAGTTGATCCCCCTTGAAGAGTTGGGTCGCCCCCGGATTGATGTGGTGGTGAACTGCTCAGGGGTGTTCCGCGATCTGTTTATTAACCAGATGGCGCTGCTGGATCAGGCGGTGAAGTTGGCAGCGGAAGCCGATGAGCCGTTAGAGCAGAACTTTGTACGCAAACATGCGCTCGATCAAGCCGAAGAAATGGGTGTGGAATTACGCCAAGCCGCCACCCGGATCTTCTCTAACGCTTCGGGTTCCTATTCGTCTAACGTCAACCTGGCGGTGGAAAATAGCTCCTGGGAAGAGGAGCAAGAGTTGCAAGAGATGTATCTTAACCGTAAGTCATTCTCCTTTAATTCCGACAATCCGGGGGTGATGGATACGAACCGCGAGGTGTTTGAGTCGGCGCTGAAGACAGCAGATGCCACATTCCAAAATCTGGATTCTTCGGAAATTAGCCTGACGGATGTGTCCCACTACTTTGATTCTGACCCGACGAAGGTGGTGGCGAAGTTACGGGATGATGGTAAGAAGCCTGCGGCATTTATTGCGGATACCACAACGGCGAATGCGCAGGTGCGGACGCTTTCGGAGACGGTGCGCTTGGATGCTCGGACGAAGTTGCTCAACCCGAAGTGGTATGAGGGGATGCTCAGCCACGGTTATGAGGGGGTGCGGGAACTCTCGAAGCGCTTGGTGAATACGATGGGCTGGTCGGCGACGGCGGACGCGGTGGATAACTGGGTCTATGAGGATACGAACACCACGTTTATCAAGGATGCGGAGATGGCGAAGCGCTTGATGGATCTCAACCCGAATTCGTTCCGCCGGGTGGTGGGGACGTTGTTGGAGGTGAATGGCCGGGGCTATTGGGAGACTTCGGAGGAGAATATTGAGCGGCTTCAGGAGCTGTATCAAGAGGTGGAAGACCGGATTGAGGGGATTGAGTAGGATTCGGTTTTTGACTTAAGTTTTATGTCTTTGGACACCTTGAGGGATGCACAAGCATCCCTTTTTTTTGATTTATGTATAATAATTAGAACATCTACTATCTTAAAGAGATGCTTGGTTTAGCACTACACTGAAAAAGTCATGAAAAATGCTATCCTTGGTTGGATATTTTTTGGGGGCTTTCTCCTCATTTGGAATATTTTTATTCAACCCATTCTTTCAATCATTCTTTTACTTCTTGGTATTCCAGCAGGGTTGATAAGTCTAATTCTTCTTGGCTTATATCTAATAATAAACACTGAGGTTATTGTTAGGATTCTGTTGCTTTTGACTTTACAACCAAAGCGTTTCGTTATTGCACAGGAAGATGACTGGCCTGACTCTATGAGAGAAACTCTGGGCAAATATACTGAGAAATTCAAGGAATTAGGATTTATATACCTCGCTGACTATAAAATCTCATCGAGCAGTGGGATTGCACGTTTATTTGCACACCCAAAAGTTCGATGCTTCGCAGAGATTGGGCATATGCAGAACACAACTTTTTGCGGCTGCTCTAGCGTTTTAGAAAATAACTGGAGATTAGGATCAACCAATAGCTCATCTACCAAAAATTTTGATGCTATTTCTTATGTATTTCTCCGAGCACCCAGAGTTCTAAAAAAAAGGTTTGAAGATGGAGATCTGAAGAGTTTACTTGTATCTTCTTTGAGCTGGCGAAAACAGGTCATGGCAGATTTAAAGCTTAAGCCTCTGGCTCTAATGACTGCCGATGACTACTTTGAAATGAATAATAATAACTATCGTGATTACCAAAAAGACTTACTCAAAAGGAGTCTGGTTTTGGGACTAGTCGAGCTGATTGCTTTTTATATGAAGCCAAAATCAGAGTGGCTCGGGGATTATAAGAAAGTGAAATCTCAAGAGTAGATAGGCTGATTGACTGACAAAACTTTGGGAATCCTTGTCCCATCGATATCTCAGCGCTTACCCCTGCAAGAGTTCATATCCAAGTACTGGCAAGGCTTTGACCGATCTATGTCCAACGTCAGGATGCCTCAAGACAAGGGTATTTCGATTGTGTGAAGCTGAAAGCCTTGCTAAGTAAGGCTTTTCAGGGTTTGGATACGATCTTTTGTCATACCAAATCCGCAAAGTAAAGGGAGAACAGGAATCAAGCAGGCCACCAATAAAAATGGGTCAGATCACGAATCTGCTCCTGCATAGAATGGGCTAAAGTCAAGCAGCGTTGACAGAGGATATCTTC
>JAAHHN010000272.1 GCA_010672165.1 Spirulina sp. SIO3F2
GTCCACAAGTCAAAAAACAACTGTGGGGAGGAGAATTCTGGAGTGATGGATATTTTGCAAGTACGGTAGGCAAGCATGGGGATGAAAAGATGATATCGAAATATGTCAAGGCTCAAGGAAAAGAATATCTGAAGCTGCATAGAGACGAGCAGTTATCTCTGTTTTGAACATTGATACCCCGTCCGCTTGCGGCGGGGAAATTCATTAGCTTCCCTCGACTCAACCCGTTAGCAGGGGAGAAAGCTATCAACAACTTCACAGTTTCTACTCCTGCGTAACGCACCAAAACCACCAACAATTCCCCACTTGGTCGGTGCGTTACGGTGGGGATTTATGTTATTGGTCTTTAAGGATGACAAAGGGGTGAGAAGAGAGAGAAATATTCATTGTTTTCATACGATTTACCCTCACAGCACATCATGATGCATGACCTTGCTCATGGCATATATTGCCAATTTTTTCCGTTTTTTGTGGCGATCGTGTAGGGCACATAGTACAATTGCTATCTTGTAGTGCCACGACACTCTTGCCAGTTACGTTCCTTGAGCCGTGCCGCGATCGCAGAGACCTACTGGAGGAGCACACCCGAATCCTCAGTCATGAGATCATCTTCAACCCACACCCCCGCTTCCGTGCTGATACCAAAGGCACTGCGGCTAGAATTGTAGATTGGTTCGTGTGGCAACAGAATCATGGATACCACAACTTTGGAACCAATATTTTGTTATGCAATGGATTGGGATAGGTAGGTGAGTTGGTGCAATTAGATCAAGAGTTAGGCATGGGGTACTGAACCTGATGTTCTATTTTTCTTAGAAAATTTCTAAGAACGTTTCTAAGAAGACCCCAACTAATACCTTTGTAATACGATAATGGGTTTACAACTCCCAACTCCAGTAATCCTTGGTATATCTAAGCCCGCGACGAGGATTGAACTCGTGCCCTCACCCTTACCAAGGGTGCGCTCTACCACTGAGCTACGCGGGCCTGTGGAAATTAGTATAAACCAAACCTGAAGTTTGGGTGGTGGGCCGAGCTGGATTCGAACCAGCGTAGGCGTAGCCAGCGGATTTACAGTCCGCCCCCATTAACCACTCGGGCATCGACCCTTATTAATTTCCACGGTTAACAATGCTAACATACCTGACCCAGGAAAACAATCTTTATTGTTAAAGAGGCGTCGAAATATGGCTGTTGCCAGGAATCAAAGACAGCCCCTAAGTCCCGCCCTGTCTGACCGCATCAGTTTGTTCAATCTGCTCACGGCTAAAGCCAGCTTTTTCTAGATGGTCAAGAAAGACACGATCGCGATACCGGTCATCCAAGCCGATCGCGGTCTGATAGGCCGCCTGAGCAGCAGTTTGATCGCCACTTTCCCAAAGGGCGATCGCCAGCGCCACCCAAGGATGGGGGTTATGGGGTTCGAGTTGGGTGGCAGTTTGGGCATGGGCGATCGCAGATTCATAATCTTGCAAACGTTGATAGGCCAAGCTGAGGTTGTAATGGGCAATTTCATTTTCAGCGTCTTGCTCAATAGCTTGGGTGTGCGTTGCGACGGCTTGGTCAAGGTTGCCTTGCACCAGATAGACAATACCCAAAGCGTTGAGAGTAGAAATACGATCGGGGTGCAGCTCAAGATTGGCTTGGAGAGCCTGGCTTGCTGCCTCCCCTTGCCCATCCAGATGGAGCGTCCAACCCAGCAGATCGCGCCCTTCAGGGTTTTGGGCATCCAGTTCGACAGCTTGCCTGAAAGCCGCGATCGCGCCCTCTAGATCATCTTGACCGCGCTGACTGAGTCCTGACAAACGATACTCAGCAGCCGCTTGGGAATCAATAACAGGCGGTGGGGTTGGCGAAGGGTCAGGGCCCGATGGTGGCGGCGCTGGCGGACTGACTTCAACCTGTGGCGGGGGGGTCGAACATCCCAACAAAGCCACCATTCCCAAACAGAGCCAGAATTTCATCATCGTAATCTTCCTCTTAGCACTATTGCGTTGTGAGCCATGCCCAGCCATCGCTTCACAACCTTCTGTAGCGTACCAAAAGTGATATGTCTCACTGGTGAGGTTGATAGAAACGTTCTCTCCAACGTTACCCCTATCAACCATACTAGCCCCCAACGTTCACACGCAAGGGTGTCACCCCATCACAGAGAAAATTTTACCCAACCGCGATACTGGTAGACATAGAGAGATTTCAAGCCCATGTTCCATCTCGACCTTCTGCCAGGCGCGATCGCTGCCATCTTCGCGGATTCTGCTACAACCCAAACCTTAACGCAAGCGGATCGTTACGGTTTACTCGCCGCAATTCTCGCAGAAACCCTTGAAGACGAAGAGCGCCATGCCCTTGATCGTATCCTCCGCTCAGTCTGTCGTGGGCGATTAAGCATCGCTTAGGGTGCTGGTCTAGTACAGAACGGCAGAAATAAGCCATCCACTCAAAATTCACAGAATGCCTGTTGTATAAGCACTTTGAACTCTGAACCTTGAACTCTGAACTCCGCCTCGCGGTACTAGCTCTTTTCTATCTCTCTCTTTAATCAAGTTTCGCAAGCAACACCCAGCTTTACGGCTGGGTTTTTCTTTGGCATCAATATTGCCCATTGCATTGATGCTCAACCAAATTCAGTCATCTATCCAGTCATCCACCTATTCATCTTTGCTACGCTTTGCAATCGCCCATCACTAAACCACGCGAATCCTGCCCTTGCGCACCAAATAGCTCACACGACGGGTAATATCACTCCATTCTTCACTCAGATTGGGGAGCGACTGTAAATCCGTGATAAATTGCCATTCCTGCGTTGTCAAGACCTCAGCATCAACACTTTTGGCATAGATGGCATAAAGTTGATCGGTTCGATTAAGTTGTTGAACTGGCATCGCTTCCCTCAGATTGGCTTATGTACCCTCCAAGTTAGAGCGCAGTTGTGAAAATCCTGTGAACAGCAGAGGTAATTGATGCTTATTTCTCGTGAAATTGCCAAACCCCTTGCCAATTCAGGGGCAGGCCCTGTTCCTCTAACTGCCGGATACGGTTGAGATAGAGCAGAGCAGCGCGATCGCCTGAATGCACCCCCAACAAACGCTCAAACTTCTGCCGCGCCGCAGCTAAGTCCCCTTGGGTATAGGCTGCCACCCCTTGGTCAAACTCAGCTTGGGTTTGGAGTTTAAGTTGGCGCGTTTGCGTGGGTTCAGCATCAAGCACCTCATAAATAGCGATCGGCTCAGTACGACCTTTGACAACCACGCGATCGAGAAACCGGAGATCATAATCCTCCGGATTGGATAAACCCTGTACGACCGACTCAGACACCAGCAAGGCACAGCCATAAAACTTGGTCAGACCTTCGAGCCGAGAGGCCAAATTCACATGGTCAGAAAACGCATCGCCCTGCATACGATTCGCTTCCCCAACAATACCCACCATAACCTTGCCCACATGGAGGCCGATACCAATAGCGATCCGGGGTTTACCGGATTTCTCCTGCTGTTCGTTAAACTGATTCACCTTAACCAATTGTTCAAGAGAGGATTCGATCGCCGCTTTGGCCCCCGTTGGAAACGCTGCCATCACACCATCACCCATGTATTTGACGATAAAACCACCGTGGCCACCCACAGCAGGGGAAACAGCTCCTAGATAAGCATTGATAAATTCAAATGTGTCTTGGGGCGTCATCATTTCCGAGAGGGTGGTGAAACCGCGAATATCAGAAAAAAAGATCGCCATTTCTTTGCTGACATGCTCCCCCAATTGCACATTTACCAAACTGTCCCGACAAAGAAATTCCAGATATTCCACGGGGACAAACCGGGCGAAGGAATTGCGTTGAGTTTCTAGACGGGCAAAGGAGGCCTGGAGTTGTTCAACCATACTGTTGAAAGATTCAGCCATTGCATTGAGTTCCTTGACTTTGGAGGAGCCAATCAATTGTTGTTGCCATTGACCGGCTGCGATCGCCTGAGTCGCGTGACTCAAGTGCAAAATGGGGCGGCTCAAACGCTGGGCAGTGAAAACGCCAATCACGGCAGCGACAAGTAGAGCGAGACCACAAAGAATAACAGTATTGCGGATATTGGCTTGAATTTGGCCCGTAAAATCTGCCTCTGGAACCACCAGCACAATCAGCCAATCCAAACCCCGCCCATCCCGAAACGGCACAACTTGTACAAACTGCAACTGCCCATCCATGCGGAACTCAAGTTGTTGTTCACGGCGGATCTCGGCAAAGTCACCATAATGGTCTTGCAAAAACTGGGCGGTGGGGCCAATCAGGCTGCTTTGGCTATCGACCGCTTGCAGGCGAATCGCTTGCTTGCCTTCACCGCTGGCGATCGCCTCATCGGTCGAGCTGGCAATCAAGGCCCCAGAGCGCTCCATAATAAACGTTTCCCCCGATTTGCCAATCTCAAGCTGTTGCAAAAATTCGCGCAACTCTTCAGAGAGCACCACATCCACCCCACATACCCCCAGAATCTGATTTTCGGCATAAATGGGATAGCTAGCGGTTACGGTGGGCAGTCCGGAGGAGAAGTCTAAATACACTTCGCTCCAGGTAGCTTTCCCTTGACGCAGAGCTGCACGATACCAGGGCCGTTGGCGCGGATCATAACGCCCCACATTATCTACAAAATAGGTCTTGGTTCCCCGGTTATTGAGATCGTAGAGATGGTAGTTGAAATACGTTTGGGCATTACTGGTCATCAACAAATAGTCATGGCGTTCAAACCGAGCGTCGCTCTCCTGGCGCGTAACTCCAAAAAAATTTCCTTGCCCATCACCGCAATAGATGCCATTGGTCAGCAACGAAACCTTAATTTGCTGGAGGAGTTGCTCACTGCCCTGTTCAGCAGCCAGTGCCAGTGTGCCTTCCTGAACCGCGGTCGCATTGAGTCGATTAATCACATGGGGCGCCGCGACATAGGACTGCAAGCGTTGCTCAATACGGGCTGTGAGTTCACTCCGTAACTGAGACGCCAGATCATTCACCACCTGCTGCCCAGTGCGCCAAGACAAGTAGCCCACCAATCCCACCCCCCCGAAGACCTGAAGCACAAAGGGAGCCGTTAAAAGCCAGCGGAGGGGAATGCGTGGAAACGGAGTCGGAGTTGACGTCATGGGGGCAATGTCAGCACAAGAGGGGACAACAGGCTAAGAGCACTCCAAGAAAAATATGTGCCGGAACAATAGGACTCAGTGGTAAACAGGATGACTACGCTACGATTTTGTTTTGTTATCGGTAGAGCAGGCGTCTCACCTAATCTTGGATCATAAATTTTTGGAAAGTACTCCTAAATTGCTTGATTGTAAGCAACAGCAGCGATCGCGAGGGAATTATGACAAACTTTTGCTCTCGTCAATAAAAAATATTCTCTTTCTTTCTGGATCTTCCCCACCCCTTCCGGGAAGTTTGGGAGCGCCCAGGGGGCAAATTTGCGGTAAATTGACGAAATACAATCTGAAAACAACCGCACACAAGCCTTATGACTGTTGAATATCCCACTGATTTGCAATATCTCGATACCCACGAATATGTGCGCATCGAAGACGATGTCGCCACAGTGGGCATTACAGCCTTTGCGATTGAGCAACTCGGTGACATTGTCTTTCTGGAGTTAGCCGAAATCGATGATGAGGTGGAAGCAGAAGAGAGCTTTGGCAATATCGAATCGGTTAAGGCCGTAGAAGAACTCAAGTCTCCGGTGGCTGGGGTGGTGATTGATCGCAATGCGGCCTTGATTGATGCGCCCGAGGCGATCGCGGATGACCCCCACAATGATGGTTGGCTGATTAAAGTGCGCCTCAGTGACCCCACCGCCGAACTCAACAATGTGATGAGTGCAGCAGATTATACAGCCCAGGTGGAAGGGGGTTAAGTTGTAGAAGCTTGGTTGATCCCTTGATTATCTTGACGGCATAGCTTCAAATGAGGCTGTGTTTTTGCACCATTTAAGACTGACCAATAGTATCAGGCTGCCCTCCATCTGCTTTACCAATACATCAAATCAGGGCCGAAAAATATCCCTTCGCCGATAGTAGGGATGTTTTTTTAGAAAGAGGAAATTCTAAATCTCTTGTAGGGGCGTCGGTTTCCGCGCCCTACCCATCAGGAGACAAACCGACCAGCGGACCATGGAATGCAGTGTGTAATGAACTGGCTTAGGGCAGGGAAACCCAGTCCTTACGGTTGAATTCAACAATTCATCCTTTGTCTCTCCTCAGAAAATCATCCCTACCTCTCCGATTGAGTGCGATCGCATTGTTGGTACTACCGTGAAAGGCATCAACTGCAATCATTGTGCCCTGTCCAGTTTTAAGTAGAAATTCTATAGCACGGGCACGTTGTGCCCACTAGAAACAAACTATCTTGCTTGGTGAATTTTTTGCCTAGGATTCGCTGAGGCAGTATTCAGGTTGGCCGATCTCTCGCAAGATTCTCTCTTGCGCTAATGGGTAAAACGCGGGAAAGTCCAACCACAACTTTCACAATCTGTACTATTTTTTAACTTGACACTTTCTATACTTCAATGATTTTGCGGAGTAAAAACCGCCAGATCGCTGTTAGCTCACCCTACACCTGGATCTCGGCGCGGTGATTTACGTAAAATCACGTAGAGTATCTACTCACAATTCGTACTACAAAACCGTCTTTTTGTAGCCTGTCCTATTTTTAGTGCATTTTTAGGGTGTTTGCTTCAATGTTAACCATCTACTCTGCTTCAGAACGCTCGAACGGGATTAGTCAGTCACCCCTCTTATTTCAGCTTTGTCTATATTATCCCCACGCTTGGCGATCGCCCCATCTCCAAACCATTGCCTTAAATCCGGTTTACCATGCCTTGCCCGTCACCACAGCCCTCCGTCACCCGGATGAACTCCTGGACTATTACCTGAGCTTGCCTCAGCTCAAAGGGATTCACATCCGGATTGGCTTGAATCTTCAAGTGGATCAACGCTCTTGGACCAATCATGTCAGCGGTCAGTTTTGGCATCTGACCCAATGGTTTGCTGGTCTGGCCCAGGTGTTAGCTGCCCCTGACAACCAAGAGATTCATTCTTTTGTGTGGGAGCAATCCCATCTTTCATTGTATCGGCGTCATCATGCACTGGTGCTCCGGGATGCGGAAGTCACCGATGGGTTCGCCTGGGCCCCGATCATGGTCAGCCTGAGAGATTTTACCCAGCAAATGCTGGGGATGGCACAGCAGTTTAAGCTCTTAGTGATGGTGCTCAACCAAGAAATGGCCGCGCGAAATGGTTTACATCCCAAACTCAATGCCGATTTGTGTTGTCGCTATAAAGCGGCACGAACCAAAACCGCTAAAACGGTTCGTCGTTTCCATCTGCTATGGCGAGAACTCAACGACTTTCCAGATACGATGACTCAGCTCCAACAAGCCGTCAACCACTACAAGCCCAGTTGGCTTTGAATCTCGGCATCACTACCCCGAAACCCAACTTTGAGGGCTTGCCCGTCCCGCACAAACAAGGGACGCTTCAGCAACATCGCATTCTCGCTAAAAGCGGTGATCCAATCATCATCGTTCCAAGCGCTGCGTTCTGGCCCCAAAGCGCGATAGGCCTGACCAGACGTGTTTCGCATCGGTTTGCTGCCCAGAGTCTCGACCCAAGTCTTAATCTGCTCTAGTGTCGGGGGACTCTCTTTAGTGTTGATAAATTCATAGGTGATGGCGCGATCGTCTAGCCATTGGCGAGCTTTTTTGCAGGTTCCGCAGTTGGGAATGCCATACAGTTTGAGAGTGGTCATCATTAAAATTGAGCTGACAAATGCGGCTGCAGTTGGAATAGCCAACAGAGAAACCCTACATCAAGTTGAAGCAATATTGTCTGCACCTCCTACAATAATTGTCATATAACATCCGCTTATTTTTTTAATAAACATTATGCTTCCCACTACCCTTGATCTTGATGCGATTCGCTGTGGCCAACACCGTACATGTGCGGGTCTAGATTTAGAAGACGCAGACTTACAGCACAGTAACCTAGCCCAGAGTAATTTTGCAGGTGCAGTCTTGGTGGGGGCAAATCTACGGGCAGCAAACCTCAAGGGCGCACGGTTTGAGGGGGCAAATTTGCTAGGGGCGGACTTGGCACAGGTTGACGGCCGCGCTACCTTTTTAGGGGCGAATTTGATGCAGTGCAATTTTGAGGCAGCTGACTT
>JAAHHN010000273.1 GCA_010672165.1 Spirulina sp. SIO3F2
TATCAACCCGTTCGAGGTCTAGGGGAACGATATCCAAGGGGGTGGCTGCCGTGTCTGATTCTGACACCTCAGGCGCAAACCCCTCCTCAATCTGCTGCTCACGATTAATTGTTAGGGTACGCGTGACTGATGCGGTTCCCCGTGTTGCTTTGATTTCTAGTGCTTCTGGCCGAATGGCGATCGTTCCCTGAGCTGGGCTGTTAATGCCCATGAGCAAAAGCGTGATCCCCACGGTTATCCAGCAACGTTTCATACTTAAGCCACCAATTACGATTCCATAGTTGCCCTATCCCGATTATGATGCGTGGCGCTGTTCGGGCAGGGCATAGCAATTATTGTAGAAGCCATTTGCGGCAATAAAGTGCCCGCCCTAACCCCTCAACTTGGGATAGCTCTCCAGTTAACGCCAGGGGCCTAACGAAGACAAGAGATAGAGATACCGGCTTCGCAATAGAAAAAGGGGCTGTAAGCCTGTTACAACCAGAATCCGAAATTGAACTGACGGCAGTCCCTAATACAACTCATATTTGAGGAAAGTACAAGCCAAAGAACCGTTATAAATCGGAATGCGCTGGGTGGCTTGGAGGCCAATATATTTGCTCAGGATCTTGGTTGTGAGCACATAGGCTGTCCAGCCCGTAAAACGCTGCTTTAGGACATCGCCCAGTTCTTGATAAAAGGGGCCAAGCTCTTCTTCAATGCCCAATCGATGGCCATAGGGGGGATTGCAAACTAAAATTCCAGGGTCAGTGGGGGGTTCTAATCCGCTTAGCTCAGCGGGAAACAAACGAATTTGCTCACTCAAACGCGCGTTTTTGGCATTGGTATAGGCCAACTGAAGCTGCTCCGGATCATGATCACTGCCTACAATCGGTACAGGTAAGTCAGCAAGGACTTGCTCACGGTTAGTCTGCTGCACGTGTTCCCAGACTTGAGCATCGAAATTCCGCCACCGCTCAAAGGTGAATTGCTGGCGGAATGAACCAGGCGGAATGCGTTTGGCTAAAAGTGCTGCTTCTAGCACTAAAGTGCCAGAGCCACAGAGGGGGTCATAAAAGGGGACATCTCCCTGCCAACCGGTGAGCTGAATCAGCGCCGCCGCAAGCGTTTCTTTGAGAGGAGCTTGGCCCATGGCTTGACGATAGCCCCGACGATGGAGGCTGCTACCAGAGCTATCTAAGCTCAGCACACCCCGCTGCTGATAGATATGCAGATTGAGGCGAAGATCGGGGGACTTGGCATCAACACTTGAGCGTTGGCCGGTTTGGGCTCGTTGTTGGTCAACGATCGCGTTTTTAACCTGGAGGGCAGTGAAATGAGTATGATTGAGTTGGCGGTTTCCGCCTGTACAGTCGATCGCTAGCGTCTGCTCGGGTGAAAGGTGTTCGCGCCAGTCAATATTTTGGATGGCACGATAGAGTTCTCGGGCATGGCGACAGCGGAATTCAGCAATGGGAACCAGCACGCGGAAAATCGTGCGGGCACAGAGGTTCACACGGTAGAGTAAGGCGCGATCGCCAGCAAAGTGAACCCCAGAAAAATCGGGCTTGATATGTTTTGCACCTAAAGCAGTGAGTTCTTTAACAGCAACAGATTCAAGTCCGCGGGCAACAGTAGCAAAGTAACGTTGCATGGTATAAACAACGGCCCCCGAACATCAGGAGGAATAAAGGGCTAAGGGACAGTGTAGATAGATGCCAATAAATACCTTATCTCAGATAAGATTATCGCTAAATGTAAACCTTACCCTCTCCAGAGAAAAAAAGTAAGCTTAAATTCAGCAATTTTCAAGCTAATCAGCAGTATAGCTTGATACACCGGGCATCTGCATAGAAGAACCTTTGGGGTTGTCGTTAGTTAGGGCGTGTCGTCAGTTAACACCAGAAGTCTGATTGGACAAGGGATAAAGCGCCCAACCCTGAAAATAACAAAAGGAGCTGTAAGCTAGGCATATCAAGCGTCAACAGTCTCACTGACGACAGCTCCTAGACTGCACCTGAATCGTTTCAAAGACTTCAACATTCTGGGCGAGCTTGGAATCGTGCCGCGCAGTTGTGTAGGCTAGCAGCATGTTGTTGGTTTGGCCCGACCGTTTGATGACCCAACCACCACCTCATCGTCCCCGTTTACCCCGCCCCCAGAATCCCCGCCGACAACGCCGAAAACGGCAACGACGGGCCATGCCACTGTCGAATAGACGACTGCGATGGCTTCAGCGATCGCTGCGGCATTTAGAGTGGTCCTATGTTACTCGTTTTTTTGGGGTGGCGGGATTGATGTTTCTCCTCTATTGGCACCCGGTGCGATCGCGCTTAATTGCGTTGTTGGCCGCTGTGCGTCATGAACCCACCTTGCCCCAGCCCTTACCCGAAACCGCGGCTTTGTTTACTGGCCTGCAAGCGCTAGGTGTGGTGGCGATCGGTCATGCGGAGGGCAATTTGACCGTAACGGGCGATCGGACTGCGGCCTATTGGGGTCATGCTGATCCGGGCAATCAACGCCAGAATCAAGGCTGGTGTTCGGATCAGGGTCGAGGTGGGGGCGATCCCACCTTGGCCGATCGCAAATGCTTAGAGCGGGTGCAAGCTCGTCTGCCTCAAATTAGCCAAGACTTCTATCGTGTAGGTCTGGACCCAGCCACTGAACCAGAAGGGATCATCAATGCTGTTGATCTCTACAATCAAGCCGCGCCTTGGGTCAGTCGTCAGTTTCCCCAAAAGTACGTTTTGGCCCGTCGGCTCGGGAAAACTGGGGAACAGGCGTTGGTCTGGGCCCGGGTGGAGGCATTTCGCCGGGACGGGCAGATTGATGCCAGTGGTTTGATTGGCATCTGTGAGCGAGAGGAGCGACCTGTCACCGATTGGCAATGTGTGGCCCAAGATCAGCAGCGACGGATTCGGGCGATCGCACGGGTGTTGGCCCAAGGATAATGTGTAGGGGTTCGTTGGCAAATTTTATGGTTAACCAGATGTGCTAATTCGCCATCGCTGGAGGAGAGGGGGCTCTGAATAGAACTTGAATTCCAAGTAATACAAAAAGACTGTATTTGAATTGGCACTGTGAATCAAACAGTAATGAGCTTTGCTGCGAATGTGCTGGGTTTCACTTAATGTGCATTCTATGGAATCTACCAACGTACAAATATTATTCAAAAGCCAATCT
Organism: Spirulina sp. SIO3F2; assembly: GCA_010672165.1. Classification (GTDB taxonomy): domain Bacteria; phylum Cyanobacteriota; class Cyanobacteriia; order Cyanobacteriales; family Spirulinaceae; genus SIO3F2. The sequence continues at coordinate 3,163 of JAAHHN010000273.1, forward strand.
TTGTCCTAAATACTTCCAGACCTCAACACAGACAGGTGAATTCTGTATTCATAGAATAGATGATTATGGGCACGAAAAAAAGTAGCTTTTGATACCATGATTTACTTTTTTGTATCAAAGAATACGAATATTCTGTAGCTAAAAGCTGGGAGGACGCAATCAAGTTTACTGATGCTCAGTGCAGGCGAAAAGTCAATAGTTTGTGGGTTAGCTAATGAATGAAACCCAACACTAGCGAGGATTACAGGAAATATTTTGGGTTTCGCTAAAGCTCTACCTGCTCTACGAAATCATCAGGACTTTAGACGATTTCTGATTTTTTCTGTACTCGTGTTTGTTGATATTTATTTTGAATGACGAACAGAGAGCGCTGCTTATATTTATATTTGTTAATCATTCCAAATCTGCATTTACATTTGTTAATTGTCTCAAAAAGTAAAATTAGATACTTTTTGGAATAGCCGAAGACGATGTAATTAGACTCACTATATAAGTAACGAACCCATCGCCGCTATGGTTTTAACATCAGCAACGCAACGACTCGATCAGTGGGCAGGTTTGGACTGCGGTCGCGGTGAGCTTTCTGACTTTGAGCTCGCCTGCATCATCTGTGGAGGAACGCACCCAACTCGTGATCATTGGGAATTTATGCAGACGATGCCTCAAGATCCAATTGATATGGTTGATGACTTAGTGCGTATGGGTTTGTATCAGCAAGACAAGCTTAAAGCGGCTGAAAAGTTGAGCCAAATGGAAGTTCGGAAGGCGCTGTTTCTTAAGATGGCTGGGAAGGGCAGTCCTAAGCGCGAACGTTTAGTGATGGAGTTAGTGAAACAAGCGGGTGGGCTGGACAATGCCTTTTCAGCAGCGTTTGGGCCCCAAGCGGGCATGTTTTTTGCTGACACCATGCGGGTAAGTTCTCATACGCGCCGGGAATTCATGAAAAACCTAGCGATTGGTGCAGCGTTAGTGACCCTAGCAAGTTGTCGTCCGAAGGAAGAGGGGCCAGCAGCGGGGGATGCCGCTGTAGATGGAGAAGTGGATCTTGAGGGTCTTGAGAAGACGGATCTAAAAATTGGCTTTATTCCGATTACCTGCGCAACCCCCATTATTATGTCGGAGCCGCTGGGCTTCTATAAGAAGTATGGATTCAACGCTGAGGTTGTGAAAATGCCGAGCTGGGGTGCGGTTCGAGATTCGGCGATCGCCGGAGAGCTAGACGCCTATCACATGCTAGCGCCGATGCCCATTGCCATGACATTGGGTTTGGGGTCAGCGTCTTTTGGGGTCAAACTGGCCAGTATTGAAAATATCAATGGCCAAGCCATTACGGTTGCCAATCGTCATAAAGATACAGTCAAAGGACCAGAAGACTTTAAGGGCTTCGTGATTGGTGTACCCTTCCCCTATTCTATGCACAACTTACTAATGCGTTACTACCTCGCAACGGGTGGCATAGACCCGGATGTGGATGTGAAGATTCGTCCAGTGCCCCCACCAGATAGTATCGCCCAGATGGTAGCTGGGGACATTGATGCCTACCTGATGCCTGACCCCTTCAATCAACGTGCAGTGTATGAAGAGGTTGGTTTTATCCACAAGATTACGAAAGAACTTTGGGAAGGTCATCCCTGCTGTGCCTTTGCAGCCAGCGATCAGTGGATTGATGAACATCCCAACACCTTCCGCGCTCTCAATAAGTCCATTATTGAAGCAGCAGGTTATGCCCGTGATCCCAAGAATCGTCCTGAGATTGCCGAAGCAATTTCCGAGCGGGCGTTCCTCAATCAGCCTGTTGAGGTGGTCGAAGCCGTTTTAACCGGGAATTTTGAGGATGGTCAAGGCAATTCCCTGGATGTTCCCGATCGGATTGATTTTGACCCCTATCCTTGGCAAAGCTTCGCCAATTGGATTTCTTCTCAGTTGGTGCGCTGGGATTTGCAAGGCGATGGCAAAGTGGCAGAAGAAATCACTGATGACACCTACGATTCGGTGGGCAAAGAAATCTTCCTCACCGATCTGGCTCGGGAACTGGCTGAAGAGTTAGGGCAGACCCCACCGACTGAGATTTATCGGGTTGAGGAGCTTGCCTACGATAGTTTTGATCCAGAATCTCCTGGCGAATATGTCAAAGAGCAGATCGATAAATACGGTGTTTAGTTCATACCATGATTCTGCTGTAATTTAGGTTCGTCTAGGGCTGCGGTTTAATAGCAATTGATTTGCTCTTAAAGCGAAGTGAGCAATCGATGACTCCGCAGTCCTGTGACCTTTTATCAACGCCAAGGACTTAGGCTACATCTATAAACAAATTTTTCTTTGATATCAACTTTTAGGATTAACAGTAACTAAAGATAATGACCAGTAGATCCCGCTCGGGGAAAAGGCGTAGAGGAGAATCGGTGAATTCGCTTCTTGCGAATGAAACATTAAGAGCGATCGCCCTTTTTGTCGCCTCGCTTGCACTCTTTCTGATTTTTTGGGAAGTGGGCGCAAATATGAAGTGGTTCGCTAAAGGAATGCCCACGGCAAGCAAAACGCTTGAGGAATTATGGTGGTGGGTTACTCATCCGTTTTTTGATAATGGCCCCAATGATTTGGGGATTGGTTGGAATCTCCTAATCAGTTTACGACGTGTTGCAATTGGCTATACCGCTGCTTCATTAATCGCGGTTCCCTTGGGGGTTTTGATCGGGATTTCGCCTGTTGCTTACAAGGCATTTAATCCTTACGTACAGCTACTCAAGCCCATTTCCCCACTCGCTTGGCTACCACTCGGTTTATATATTTTTCGTGATTCTGAACAAACTGGCGTTTTTATTATTCTCATCTCCAGTATGTGGCCAACCCTCGTCAATACCGCATTTGGTGTTGCTAATGTGAGTCCAGAGTATTTGGATGTCACAAAGACACTCGGAGCATCCCGATTTCGAACTATTTTCAAGGTCATTATTCCAGCTGCACTACCCAATATTGTCTCCGGTTTGCGCATCAGCATGGGAATTGCTTGGCTTGTGATTGTAGCTGCCGAAATGTTGCTTGGCACAGGGCTAGGTTACTTTATTTGGAATGAATGGAATAACCTATACATTCCAAATATTTTGGTTGCTATCTTTATCATCGGCATTGTGGGGTTGTTGCTCGATAGCATCTTTGCCTCATTTGAGAGATTTGTTTCATTTGGACGAAAATCATGATGGACGTAACTGCTGTCAACGGCACAATGCCGAAGCCAGGATATTTGGAGTCTGCACAACTTTCAATCCGTAATGTCACGAAGGTTTTTCCGGGTAAAAAAGGGTTGTTCAATCGGATTACCCGCCAAACCTCTCGGGACTTTTTGGCAATTGAAGATATTAACCTGGATATCGAGCCGAACACATTTGTCACCATCATTGGCCCCTCGGGCTGTGGCAAATCCACCCTACTCAATATGGTTGCAGGTTTATCGTTTCCTACCAGTGGCGATTTAATCTTAAACAATCAGCCAATTACAGGGCCAGGCCCCGATCGCGGCATGGTGTTTCAAACTTACGCCCTAATGCCCTGGATGACGGTTGAGGATAATATTCGTTTTGCAGTCGAAACGGTCTATCCCCGAATGAGTTTGCAGCAGCAACGGCGCATTGTCAAAGAACATATTCAACTTGTGGGTCTTTCTGGAGCGGAGAAGAAACATCCCCATGAATTATCTGGGGGAATGCGTCAGCGTGTGGGGATTGCGCGGGCGTTGGCCATTGATCCGCAGATTTTGCTAATGGATGAGCCCTTTGGCGCACTCGATGCCCTTACACGGGGCTTTTTACAGGATGAAGTCGAGCGGATTTGGGAGCAAAAACGCAAAACGGTGATTATGATTACCCACAGTATTGATGAGGCCTTACTGCTCTCGGATCGCATTGTAATGATGACGCGTGGCCCCGCTGCGCGGATCGATGAAGTCCTGGATGTTCCCTTTGGCCGTCCCCGCCAGCGGGAGGTGATTGAGCAGCTCCCTGCCTATCATGAATTAAAAGCAGAGATGGAACGGCATTTGTTCCGTGAAACCCGTGCAGTTGAGGAAGCACGAGTGTTGGCTAAATAGCCCCCTACTTCAAGAGGAGTGGAACAATTAGGATGGTTTAGCGAGTTTGCTGACCTGAATTTCTTTGATGTTTAATTAATGCTTCTAAAAATAGTCTTCAGCATTTTTTTAGATATTTTCAAGTCAGCTTCAACTATTGTTTGTTCGTGAACATTTTCTTATCCCTTAAGACAACAACAAGGAGTTTATTATGGCAATTTCAGAGGTAACGAAAGAACTTTTGGCTGCCAAGAAAAAGGCTGGTTTAACCTTTGCGGACTTAGAAGCTAAAGTTGGCTGTGATGCAGTCTGGATTGCATCGGTTTTATATCGTCAAGCCAGCGCGTCTGAAGAAGAAGCAAAGGCAATTGTAAGTGCGATCGGCTTGGGCGATGACTATGTTGAGGCACTAACCGAATGCCCAACCAAAGGCTCTCTAGAACCCGTGATTCCCACTGATCCCTTGATTTATCGGTTTTATGAAATCATGCAAGTGTATGGTGCCCCCATCAAGGCTGTGGTTCATGAGGAGTTTGGCGATGGCATTATGAGTGCAATTGACTTTTCGGTTGATGTTGAGCGAGAAGAAGATCCTAAAGGCGATCGCGTCAAAATCATTATGTGTGGTAAGTTCTTGCCCTACAAAAAGTGGTAAACCGCCAGCTTGGGTGTCCCGAAGCGAACGTCAGCTTTGGGACGCCTGACGCTTTTGCATTGTTAGCTCTTTTATTTCCAGCTTATTACCATGTTGAATCAACTCCTGCGTCTTCGTACCCACAACATCTCTTTCCGCCCCCGTCTCAACTCCATGCTCCTCATGGCTGGACTGTCGGTTTCGGCGTTATGGCTGGCTACCCCTGCTTTTGCCCACCATCCTTTTGGTGGCACAACCCCTGCAAGCTTTATGGAGGGGATTCTCTCCGGCCTCGGCA
>JAAHHN010000274.1 GCA_010672165.1 Spirulina sp. SIO3F2
TGCGAAACGAACGGAACCGCGTCGCTCGCCGAACGTGGGCCCGATCCTGAACCGCGCGACCCGGATCGGTGATCGCGCGAGAGTGATCGTCGGACAGTGATCTTCGGACGGCGACCAACGGCCATCGATCAACGCCGGTCGTTCACCGGCCACTCACTACCGGCCGCTGTTCACAGGCCACCGTGCACGGCCCGTCGATCGCCGAGCGCCCGCTGCGACGCGCGGACCGCCTACCTCTGCGCGTGCGGCGCTGATCGCCTCCGACACGCCGCCGCGGCGACCTACTCCGGATCCTCGAAGCGCAGCCGCAGGTCCTCATCGATGCGGCCCGGATCGAGCGCGTTCTCGTCGACGGCCGGCGACTCGTTCGATGGCATTGCGGGACGCGCGGCGTCGAGGTCGAGGAGGTCGAGCGGCGGCGATTCGGGCTCGGGCGTGACGTCGACCACCTGCTCGAGCGGTTCACCCGCGTCGACCTGATCGAGCGCGGCTTCGGCCTCGGCACCGACGATGTCGACCTGCACGGCCGCGTCGCCCATGTCGAGCACGTTGGTCCAGTCACCGCCGTCGGCTTCTTCCGCCACGCGCGCGAGATCACCGGCCAGATCGGGCAGGTGTTCGTCGAGGAAGCGCACGTTCGCACGCACCGAACCCACGACCGGCATCACGGTGACCGACAGGCGATCGGCGATGTCGTCGAGGATGTCCGACGGAACCATGCACGGCATCGCGACCACGAGCACGTCGCCGAAACGATCGAGCGGCACGAGCGCGGTCTGGCGCAGGGTCTGCGGCTCGAACAACTCGATCAGATCGAGGTCCGGGTCGTAGAGGTCGGCCGGCAGGAACGGGAGTCCGAACGTCTCGCAACACACCTGCGCGAGCTCCCAGTCCGACACCACGCCGTCGCGCACGAGCTGTTCGGTGAACAGCGCTCCGCTCGAGTTGCACGCGGCGAGCGTCTGCTCGATCGTCTTCGGGTCGACCATCGCGCGGGCGCGAAGGGTCTCGGCGAGCAGCTCGTGGTCCAGGCGTTGGTTGTTCTTCACTGCTCCAAACCCATTCAGTGGAAGCAGAATATCAAGCCGTAGTTGAAAATTGTGAGCGCATGGCAAGCTCAGAATCAGGAACGGTTGGCACAGATTGCCGCGAAGCAACGCACCCCGGAGCAGGTAAAACTCTGGCAAAACTTACAGGCGCAAAAGGCGAAGTATCGAATAGAAAACTGTTTTAAGGCAATAGATTGAAGGCAGTACAATGTCGCGGGCGAAAGATCGTAAAATCGCGACGATCGAGTGTGAGCACTGTTTGTAGTTTCAATCGTTCAGCGATCGCCATTACACAGGCATCAACAAAATCAATTTTGCTATCCTGGTAGGTTTCCAGAATATCAGCAATACGCTGACTGTCTGCTGGAGTAAGCGTAACGATTTGGAATCGGCCTTGGGGGAGCGATCGCAAGAATTGCACAACAAGCGGAATTCCTGCATCACGCCCCAGAAGATAGGCAATTTCAGTGAGTGCAGGCTGGGGAAGCGCAATTTTTGGGTGTTGTTGATAGGTATGAGCGACAGCGGCATGATTTTGATCTTGGCCATTGAGGAGGGCAACAACAAAACCTGTATCGGCGATCGCGGTTAGTCTTTCCATGTCAGGCCAGAAGCAGTTTGGATTTCACTGTTCAAGATGTCTTCGGCTTGGGTGCTCAAGTTGGGCGTGCCATTATATAAACCAATTAAAGGATCGTCGGCCAGGTCAGGTTCAGCAAGGGGGTTGGTTTGCAGATATTGCTGAATCGCCTCGTCCAGGAGAGTTTCGAGGCTTTGATGTTTCTGGAGAGCAACCTGCACTAGCTGGGTGAGAGTATTGGGATCGGGCTTCCAGTTCAGAGTGATTTCGAGCATGGTTGAGGAGAGGAGACGGGTTTGTGTTTAATTTTAAGGGTTTGTATCTTTGGGCTGTAAATCATCTCTTGCTGCAATGTTTGTAGCGCGGGCATCAGTATCCCTACGGGAGGCTACGCCAACGGCAGGCTCACGCATCGCTTGCCCGTCACTGTTGCCATGCTAATGCGCGAGGGACGTTAGCGGGGGTTTAGGAATTAGACTGAAAGGTGTAGTGGGGTGGAGGTCAAGATGACAGCAGATTTAAGAAAAACCATGAATCGGTTGGAGATTCGTAATGCCATGCTGAGTTTATCTCGACACGATCGCTGGCTTTTAGTTGGGGAGATGTTGCGATCGCTCCTGTTGCCTCAGAAAAATATTGAATCTTCACTCGTCAAACAATCTGAACCAACTCTGCAAGCAGGGAAAACTTACGATATTCCTACCCCATTCAATTCCCATGCCGCAGCCCATCAGCTCTCGGCGCTTCTAGATTCTGAGTCTGTGATTGGGTTAAAGTACAGATAGATTATAATTCTTGCAACTATGCCCCGCCGCGATCGCTATCATGATGTTGTCAGAAATGCTCTCATCAAGGAGGGGTGGACAATTGTGCATGATCCGATGAAGCTGGGGCAAAAGGTTCGCCTGTATGTTGATCTAGGAGCAGATCGGTTAATTATTGCTGAACGTCGGACGGAAAGAATCGCAGTAGAGATTAAGGTCTTTGGTAGCATCTCCCCGATCACGGAGCTGCAAAAATCAGTGGGTCAATATTTGCTGTATCGCTCTCTGCTTAAAAAGCAAGAACCCGAACGTCAGATTTTTCTGGCTTTGTCACAAGATGCCTACTCGCCTCTCTTTAGCCAATCTGAAATCGCTGACTATATTGCCGAGTTAGATGTGAATATTTTGGTTTTTGATCCTGAAGCGGAGGAAATCAGCCAATGGCTCAAGTCATAGCAGAAACGAATCGAGTGCAAGATTATCGAACTAAAATTCGCCAGTTTTTTGAACAGTATGCTCAAGCTTCACCTTCGGGTGACTTGGATGAGACGTTAGCGATCTGTGATGAGGGGACAGATAATTATTTGCTGATGAATGTGGGCTGGCAGGGTTATCAGCGGCAGCATGGGGTGTTTGTACATTTGCGGATTGTGGGGGAGCAGATTCATGTGGAGTGGAATGGTACGGAGGACATCATTGAGGAGTTGATGGCATTGGGGATCCCGGAGTCGGCGTTTGTGCCTGCGTTTCGGCATCCGGATTTAAGGGGGGCGTCAGCGGAAGTCTAGGGATTAGACTGAAAGGTGTAGTGGGGTGGAGGTCAAGATGAGCCTATTAATTCCAGACGAAATTGTGCGATCGACTCGCATGAGTGAGGATGAGCTGAAGCTAGAAATTGCGCTGATGTTGTACAGTCAGGGCAAAATTAGCAGTGGACGAGTTCGAGCTTGGACGGGTCTGAGTGTGATTGATTTTCAACAGGAACTGAAGGCTCGGGGGCTTTATCTGAACTATGATGCGGCGGAGTTTCAAGCAGATTTGCAAACACTTCAAGCGATGAATTTGCTGTGATTGTTGTTAGTGATACTTCCCCAATCACCAATCTTGCCGCAATTGGTCAGCTCAATTTACTACAACAACTTTATGGTCAAATTGTGATTCCCCAAGCGGTGTATGACGAGATGGTTGCGGTTGATCCGCCTGTTCCGGGTGCAATTGAGGTAAAAACGTGGGATTGGATTCAAACGCAAGGCGTCACTGAGCCTGAACGGGCGATTGAGATTCGAGCCAATGAGAATGCGATCGATCGCGGTGAAGCTGAGGCGATTGTGTTGGCGCAGGAGTTGGGGGCTGATTTGTTGTTAATGGATGAACGGCGGGGGCGATCGCTGGCGACTCGCTATGGACTCAATGTGGTGGGTTTGTTGGGTGCGTTGTTGCAGGCGAAGCAGCGGGGTTTGATTGGGGCGGTGAAGCCGTTGATGGATCAGTTGATTGAGGTGGCGGCGTTTCGGGTGAGTGGGCCGTTGTATGCGGCGGTATTGGAGATGGCGTAGGAGCAGTAGTTGTCTGCCTTGGGCGTAAGCGTTACGCCCCTACAGGAGTTTGCGGCCAACCTGGAACCTTAGGGGCGGTGCGTCGCCGCCCAGACCCACTCGTGAATCATGGCGGTTGGGTTATAACGGAGGGTGTAATGCGGTGGGGTGGAGGTCAGGATGACACCAGAGCAAGGGTATCGTGAGGCGGAGAGACGGATTGAGGAAGCAGGACAAAAAAATCTAAAGATACTTAATCTGAGAAGTATAGGTTTGACTGAATTACCGAGTGAAATAAGTCAACTGACAAACCTAGAAGTTCTTGATTTAAGTAGTCATTCTTCTAGAGAAGATAGAAGAAATAAATTAACAAATCTCCCACTAGAAATTAAAAAACTAAAGAAGTTGAAAGCTCTCAGTATAGCTTGCAATAATATGGTGGAACTTCCAGGTATATTGACGAAGATATCAAGCTTAAGAGCTCTAGATGTTAGCTATAATTCACTTGCGTCCTTACAAGACACGCTTCTGAATTTCCCTCATCTAGAGTGGCTGAATATGGAGTCAAATTGTATAAAATCACTTCCTTGCTCATTCTCTAGAATCTCTTCACTTAAAAACATAAACTTAAAGAATAACTTCTTGACTCTCTTTCCAGATCAAATTATTTCTCTTCCAAAACTAGAGAATTTGAATTTGTCATGCAACCAGATATTAAGCATTCCCCAATCTATTAACAAAGTACAATCTATGAAAGTACTTGATGTTTCCAATAACCATTTGAGGATTTTGCCAGATTCTCTCTTCGATTTAAGTAATATTGAAAAACTTTATTTGGGAGGAAATGAAGTGAAGGAGATACCTCAATCTATAAAGAACCTATCATCTCTCAAGATACTGAGATTAAGTAGTAATAGAAGGTTGGTAAGTCATTTTGATTTCATTGAAACTTATAGATCTAGTACATAATAAGATGATAATTCCTAGAGGTTTTAAAATTTCAGGTATTCAGGACGGGAATCCCCTGGATACAGTGCCAGAATCAATACGCAATCTATCGAATCTCGAAGTTTTAGACTTTGAAAATTGTAGATTAAAATTTATTCCTGAATGGTTGTCTGAACTATCGTTATTGAGGCGACTGAACCTTGCACATAATTATATTGAGGATTTGCCAGGATCTCTTTGTGAACTTTCATACCTTGTTGAACTTAAGCTTGATGGTAATCTATTGAATCCTGAATTGGAGTCGGCATACCATCAAGGAATCGATGCAGTAATAGCCTATCTTAGGAGCAAGACTGAAAAACAACTGGTACTCAATGAATCAAAACTCATCTTAGTAGGTGAAGGTGATGTTGGTAAGACTAGCCTGCTAGGAGCAATGCGAGGGGATGAGTGGGTTGAAGGGAGGGTAACAACTCATGGTGTTGAAGTGGATATTAAACCCCTCACCATCACTGACGAAACAAGCCAAACTGAAATCACCTTCAATAGTTGGGACTTCGGCGGTCAAAACATCTACCGCCATACTCACCAACTCTTCTTCACCGCCCCCGCCATCTACCTCGCCGTTTGGAACCCCCGCCGGGGGCCAGACCAATGCCGCGTCGATGAATGGATCAAAATGGTCAAACATCGCGCCTACGAAGCTAGCCGCCCCGATGATAAACCCCATATTCTGGTCGTCGCCACCCACGGCGGGCCCAAAGAGCGCCTGGATCATATTGATGAACAAGCCCTGCGGGATGAATTTGGCGACCTGATTATTGGCTTCCACCATGTGGATAGCAAGACGGGCTATGGACTGGAGGAACTGAAGACAAAAATTGCCCAAACTGCCGCCAGCATTCCCCAAGTGGGGCGCACCGTGCCCGCCAGTTGGAAGCGGGTGCTGGATGCGATTCGGGAACGGAGCGAAATTGAAGCTTGGATTAGCTATGAGCAATTCTTGAGTTTGTGTGCTGACCAAGACGTGGACTTGAGCCTGGCGAAGACCTACGCCGCAATTCTCAATGAACTCGGCCACCTGATCCATTACAGCACTGACCCCGCCCTCAAAGAAATCGTCATCCTCAAACCCGAATGGCTCAGTAAAGCGATTAGCTTTGTGCTCGAAGACAAACAGGTCAAAGACCAAAACGGGCTAGTGCGCCACAGCCGCCTCAGTGAACTCTGGGATGACCCTGCTCGGGAAGGCGATCGCTACCCTGCCCCCCTGCATCCTCTGTTTCGTAAACTCATGGAGCGTTGCGATCTTTCCTATCAGGTGGAGCTGCCTGAAGCCGACGCGCCCCCCACGAACCTGATCGCGCAACTTGTCCCCAGCAAACGCCCCGACCAATGGCAAGCCGATTGGCAGCTCAAACCCGGTGATAGCGAACGGAGCCAGGTGTGCCGGATTTTAGACAAAGAAACCGGCCGTACCGCTGAAGCGGAGGGGCTGATGTATCGCTTGATTGTGCGGTTGCATCGCTATTCCCTTGGGCGCGAGAACTATTACCTGAGTCGCCATTGGAAAAACGGCATGTTGCTCGATGATGGCTTTAACGGTCGGGCGTTTCTCGAAGAAATTGGCGGCGATGTCTATATTACTGTGCGGGCGGCCTATCCCAGCGGCTTTTTGGGTCATCTCTGCGCTGAGGTGGAATGGTTGGTGAGATCGTTTTGGAAGGGGCTCGATCCCCGACTCTATCTCCCCTGCCCCACGGATAGTTGCAAAGGGCTGATCGAAGAGGATGAGATCTTGGAATTCAAAGCTCAAGGAATGCCCAAGGTGCGTTGTGCCGTTTGTCGGGAGTTTCATAGTATTGATTCACTGATGGCAACGGTAACAGAAAAGCCTGACTTGAAAGCGGCGTTGAGCGAACTCAAACAAGGCCAACAAGATATCCTTACCGCCTTTGATCAGGGTTTTGATTCCCTCACAGTGCAGCTAAAAACCCTGATGAGCCAAGCCGATGAGCAATATCGCGCCCTACTAACGGTGCTGACTGACCCCGCCAAAGATGGGCCGCGCTTGTTTAGTTTGGAGCCAGTCGATCCAGGGTTTTGGGACAAGCCCAAATGGCTCGCTGCCAAATTCCGGCTCACGCTCTGGTGTGAACATAGTCGCTTGCCCCTGACCGAACTGAATGATGCTGATGATGTGGGGGTTTATGAAATCGAGATCAACCGCGATTGGTTTAAGCGAGCTTCACCCCTGCTACGGATTCTCTCCGTAACGTTGAAGCTAGCGCTGCCGATCGCCATTCCCGGAACCAAACTCGCTACCGATGATGCGGCCTATCAAGCAATCAATGAACAACTGGAATTCGGCGTTAAATCCGCCAATGCCTTTCTTGACGGTAGCCAACGCATGGGCGACTGGCTCACCGAAGGCGATGGCCACAACCTCAGCCCCGCCAGCACCCAAACCCGCAACCTGATCCGTGCCCAAGGCTCCGTACTGCGAGAACTCCACGCCCTGCTCAGAGCCAAAGATCCAGCTCAGTCCTTCGGCAACTTAGAACGAGTCCGCAACAAGCGCCAGGAGTTTTTATGGGTGCATCCGCAGTATGTGAGTGAATATTAGGGCGCGTCGTCATTTAAAATCAAAAGTCTTACCGGATAAGGGATAGAGCGCCCGACCCAAACAACAAGAAAAGGGGCTGTAGGCCAGTCACGATAAGAGTTGGCAACCTAACTGACGACAGCCCCTAATTCTCCGTGTTGTTGGTTTCGCTCAGGATGAAGTGAATTGGGCAATCAGTTCCCGAAACTTGGGAACCAGCGCCGTGGGGACTTGCATCATCGTTACTTCGGGCTGACTATCGGTTGAGATAAATGCAGTCTCATCTTCGGCAACTGCTTCCGTTTCACTTTGCTGCTCGTAGAAGCTGAGAACATCACGAACTTTTTTCTCGTTCCAGCCTTGAGGGAATTGATTAGATGTCATCTGTTTTTTCTCCGTTGACGCTTTCGGTAAGCGGCTAAAGGTTTACCTATTAATTCATAAGCAGTAATTACAAAAACACTGGCCAGCTCAAATTCAGGAACGTAGATGATTTTGAGATATCGGCCTGCTTGTGTTTGGCCAATGCCTGGCAGGGTGACAGAAGGGGTCAGAAAGTAGAGAGGGCAAGCGATATAGCTCGCCGACCTTTATTGTAAAAGGTGCTCCAACGACGGTTGATTTGCAAAAGTTGCTGAACAGTTTTGTTGCACAAT
>JAAHHN010000275.1 GCA_010672165.1 Spirulina sp. SIO3F2
CCTGATCGTGGCCTGCTCGACAGCTGTGATCGCGACGCATTCATGCACAGCATCTTCGGCAGGGAAATAAAAACCGTCTTGGCGGGGGGTGGAGCCGAGGAGTCTGACGCCAGTAGGGGTGTAATTAGGCATGGCGTTTCGGTTGGCTTGGGCTTGGCAGCCCCAGTTGGAGAGGGCGATCGCGGCGGCGGTGAGGCCAGCTTGGGCGCAAAATTGGCGGCGGTTCATCACAAAAGTTGGTGAATGTTCACAACGTTACGGTGTGTCTGCGTCTAGACTTCCCGTTAAGCGCTGAAGGTTAATATCCAGTTTGGCATTGGTGTCAGCGATCTCGCCACAGATCTCGTGTTTTGCTTCTTCGAGCTTGCGATCGATTGTTGGGGTTGTTTGTAAGTGAGACCGACGTGGTGTGGCTCGGTTTTGCAGGAGCAGGCGGATTGGTTGCGTTTCTATTTTCCCAGTGAACACACGAAACTCAAGGTTTTCACCTTTCTCAAAAGCGATTCTTATGGTGTCTGTACTTTTATCACACCCTACTTTTAGAAGATTGAAGATAATATCATACCAATCGCTCATGGCTGGTCGTCACCCCGAAAAATGAAAATCTATTTTCAAAGTAAATCCGTTTTGTATGGAGTAAGAATGATGCTCGCCTTGTGATCGCTCAAAATCCATATCTAAGGTACGACCGCCAGTCTGGCTTATTTATGGGGCAGGTAGAACTTCAGCGCTACGTTTTTCCTGTTTTCCGCTCCGTAGCGCGGGTATCTTGCCCACCGCTCGGCTATATCTCTACATCTAAGGTCTAGAAATGTTGGGTAGAAGTCATAAATAACGCAGGCTAAGGCTAAGATGATAGTTTTTGAGTGTGTCTTGGGTACATTAAGTACGGAGCAATAACGGTGTAAGGAGATTAGCGGATGGTTGCGATCGCCCCTCAGCAACATAAACAAGACCAACTTGTTGGTTCACTCCTCGGAACGGCTGTGGGGGATGCGTTGGGATTACCCTACGAAGGCTTATCCCCAAGGCGGGGGCGACGTTTGTTGGGTCAGCCCAATCAATACCATTTCTGCTTGGGCTGGGGCATGGTCTCCGATGATACAGAGCATACTTACATGGTTGCCCAGGCACTGATTGCGTCCGGGGGCGACCCCCAGCGATTCCAGCGTCAGTTGGCTTGGCGCTTTCGGTTTTGGTTGTTGAGCCTACCTGGGGGTGTGGGTTTAGCAACACTCAAAGCGATCGCGCGATTGTGGTGTGGTTTTAGCCCCCGTCAAAGTGGTGTGTTTTCCGCTGGGAATGGCCCAGCCATGCGGGCAGCAATTTTGGGCGTGGCGATCGCTGACCCTGAACTATTACGCCGCTTTGTCAGCATCTCCTCCCGCATCACCCACACCGACCCCAAAGCCGAATATGGCGCATTTGCGATCGCCCTCGCCGCTCAGATGGTTTGTCAGAATAATGGCTCCATCTCTGGTGCTGATTTTTTGGAACAGTTACGAGTGTGTCTAGAACCAGAGGCTCAACCCTTGATCACCCTGCTCCACGCTGTGGTAGAGAGTGTGGCGCAGCAAGAATCAACGCCAGAATTTGCCGTTCGGATGGGTTGGGGCAAAGGGGTTTCGGGCTATGTTTACCAGTCCGTGCCTGTAGCGATTCATGCTTGGCTCAGCTATCCCCAAAACTTCGCGGAGGCGATACAGGCCGCGATCGCCTGTGGGGGTGATACGGATTCGGTGGCGGCGATGGTGGGGGGGATTGTGGGGGCGGCAATGGGCAAAGCGAAAATCCCCCAACGGTGGCTGACTCGGTTAATGGAACCCTTTTGTACAGTGGGGTGGTTAGAAAACCTGGGAAGGCAGCTTGATGAAAGTTTTCAATTTGCTATTCCCCAGCGTCCTATCTCAATTCTCTGGCCCGCTCTGCTTTGCCGGAATCTGTTTTTTGTGGCGCTTGTTTTCGGTCACGGTTTTCGTCGTTTGCTGCCGCCCTATTAGGGCATGTCGTCAGTTAACATCAGAAGTCTGATAGGACAAGGGATAGAGCGCCCGACCCCAAAAACAGGACAAGGGGCTGTAAGCCAGTCATAACAAAAGTTTGAAGTCTTATACCAGTGCGCAATTCGCAGTTTACAGTTACAAAACCATGGTCAGGTTAAATAGCTCAATACAATAGTTGGGCGAAAAACTGCCAATCTTAAATTGTCGTGCTACCGTTGATTTGGCAAATCTTGAGTCCCCTTACAAACCATCGCCATGCCTGAAACGCGTGTTGCTTTGCTCGTTCCCTCCATTGAACTGGGCGCGTATTGGCAGCCTGTGCTCGCCCACTTCACCGAGACCTATCCCCAGGCAGTTTTTTATACCGGGAAAGTGTATCCCAACTTCGATCCGGCCTTGCCCGGCTGCGCGATCGTGCAGGTTGTCGGCAAGTTTTCGTTCAAAGAAACCCAAGCGGTGGGGGCGGGTTATGGCCGCGGCATCATCGTCGTCTCCCCGAAGATCATTCCCTACCTTATTAAGTTTCGTCCCCAGGTGGTCTATCCTCAAGCCTTCTCGCTCTGGACAGTGTTTACCCTGCTACTCAAACCCTTTCTCGGTTGGAAAGTGGTCATCATCCACGATGGGAGTTCCCCGAATACAGACTTACCGAAAAACAACTGGCGCACTATGGTGCGGCGATTGATGATTAAGTTAGTGGATGGCTTTGTGGCCAACAGCGAAGTGGGACGACAATATCTGATCAAGGTGTTGGGTGTGCCCGCCGAGACCATTCTCAAACGTATCTATCTGGTTCCTGATGCCGCAGCCCTCCAGAAACAACTCGCAAATGCCCAGCCGCCTCAACTGGATGGCCTGCAACGCCCAGTATTTTTATATGTTGGACGCATCACCCAACGCAAAGGTTTAAAACCTCTACTCAAGGCTTGTAGTTTATTGCGGGAGCAGGGCCATACCAACTACACGTTGCTGATTATTGGTGTCGGTGATCAAGAGGCAGAGCTACGGGCCCTCGCCCAGCAATATGGCATTGAAGCCCAACTGCAATGGGAAGGTTGGGTGGATTATGGTCGCTTGGGGGCTTATTTCCAGCAAGCCGATGTTTTTGTCTTCCCCACCTACGAAGATGTTTGGGGTATGGTCGTACCCGAAGCAATGGTTTTTGGTAAGCCAATCCTTTGCTCCAATGGCGCGGCAGCCTGTGAGTTAGTGCAAACGGATGAGAATGGCTTTGTGTTTGACCCCCATGATCCAGGCGCGATCGCCCAAGGGATGCAATATTTCCTGGAACATCCTGAGCGGATTGAACCGATGGGGGAGCGATCGCGGCAAATCATTGCTAACTATACCCCTGCCACCGCTGCTGCTGCATTTATGGAGATGACAACGTTAATAATGGGGCAGAACTAATGCGTAACGACTCCTGAATAGACTTGTTTGGCCCAGAAGAGTGACACCATAATGATCTTAAGTCCATCCCTCTGGGTTTAAGTGGATCAATACCTGTATCAATCATGAAAATTCTCCTGTCTGCATTTGCTTGTGAACCGGAACTGGGGTCTGAAGAAGGAGTCGGTTGGAACACTGCTGTCGAAACAGCGAAAGCTAATGAAGTTTGGGTACTGACGCGGGGGTTTTGTCAACACAGTATTGACCCCTATCTCGCCCGCAATCCCATTCCTAACCTACACTTTGTTTACTTTGAACCTTTTGGCTGGAGTGAAGACTGGAAAGGCCGTCAGGGTTTACTGACGCTGCATTATTATCTCTGGCAGATTTGGGCCTATTTTGTAGCGCGGCAGCTGCACAAAAAGGTTCAGTTTGATCTTGCCCGGCATGTCACCTATGTGCGCTACTGGAATCCCAGCTTTTTGTCGCTGTTACCAATCCCGTTTGTCTGGGGGCCGGTGGGGGGGGGTGAATCTGCACCGCGTTCGTTTTGGCAGGATTTCCGTTGGCGCGGGAAGGCGTATGAATTGCTACGGGATATTGCTCGGTTTTGTGGGGAACATGATCCCTTTACTCGTTTGACCGCCAGGCGGAGCGCGATCGCTCTTGTCACCACCGAGCAAAGCGCTGAGCGGATGCGCTTAATGGGAGGCACAGCAGTGCAGGTCTGCTCAGAAGCAGCCCTCTCGCAAGCGGATATTGCAGCCCTCGATGCTCTGCCGCTGCCCCCAGCTAAACCGATTCGGTTTATCAGTGTGGGTCGCCTGTTGCATTGGAAGGCTTACCATCTAGCGGTGAAGGCGTTTGCTGCAGCGAATTTACCCGATGCAGAATATTGGATTTTTGGGAATGGCCCAGAAAATCAGGCACTCCAAGATCTAGCTGCTAGCTTAGGTGTCAGTAACACCGTCAAGTTTTGGGGGCGTGTACCACGGCCAGTGGTGATGGAGAGCTTGGGAAAATCCCATGTGCTAGTGCATCCGAGCCTGCATGATTCAGGCGGTTGGACGTGCTTAGAGGGCATGGCGGCGGGCCGACCGATTCTTTGTTTGAATTTGGGGGGGCCGAACATGCAAATTACCTCGGAGACGGGAATCAAAGTCAACGCCCAAAACCCCACCCAAACAGTGCATGATTTAGCGATCGCCATGGAACAGCTGGCCACCGATCCAAAGTTGCGCTCCCAGTTAGGTCAGGGGGGTAAGGCCCGCATTCAAGCCATGTTTGGTTGGCCCGTAAAGCGACAGTTTTTTGAGGATCTTTATCAGCAACTCGTTGAATCCAATGTCTAATATATATCTGTGGTGGGTCAGAATTTCTAACCTTTTCCTACTCATTCATAAGATGTAAAGTTGTGCAATTTGGATTATGAACTCATTAATTGTCATTTACCCCTATCAACTCAAAGACGCCTGGGAAGATGCGTGGGTCTTTGATGATGAACAAGCAGGGCTTGCGCAAGAACCCTTTGTTTCTGGCGCTGATAAAATCATTGGCCAGTGGGTCAAAGACATGCCCACAGCACGGTTTGGTTTCAAACTAATCTTTTCAGCTCGACCCTTTCCAGGTTATCAACATCAACTGGATTGGCGACGGGAAGAGTATGACGGCAACTGGTATTACAGTGCGGCGTTAGATATGGAGGGTTGGCTCTGCCCGGCACT
The DNA here is from genome assembly GCA_010672165.1 of Spirulina sp. SIO3F2. Taxonomy (GTDB): domain Bacteria; phylum Cyanobacteriota; class Cyanobacteriia; order Cyanobacteriales; family Spirulinaceae; genus SIO3F2. The sequence goes on from JAAHHN010000275.1 coordinate 5,117, forward strand.
GTTTAAATATTTTGAGACCGCGCCTGCTTCCATTTATGCCCAATGCCAAGCATTGCTGAAAAAAGCGATCGAGTAGAACACATTAGAAGATGAACGATGCAGATTTATGTTGCTACCCAAACTGCTCCTGAAGATATTTTTTAAAGACCTGCACCTTCAATAGTAGATACACCTGTGATGGATAGACTAACCACACAGCCGTGTTGAATGGGTTTATCTCCTTCAACTCTACTGCTATAGCAGCGTTGCTAGATGGTTAGGACATCGCGTAGGGTAGGCATCGCCCACCAGAAGAGGGTTTCAGTTCCCGAAAATGTCCTGAGTCGCTCTAGCCTTGCTATAGCAGGGAATTGACAGAATTTTTAGCTGAGCCATTGACATCTACCTACTAATTGGTAGACAATGAAGTCATGGAAAACAACAACACCGCTCAAACCATCCTGAACGTCGCGCAAGACATCGTTCGTAACCGAGGCTATAGTGCCTTTAGTTACGCCGATATCGCCAAGCAAGTTGGGATTCGCAAAGCCAGTATTCATTATCACTTCCCCGGTAAGGAAGACCTGGTAAAAAAGTTGGTGGAGCAATATCGTGAGGGCATGGCTAAAGCTTGCGATCGCATCGCTCGCTCTAATGCTAAGCCCCAAGACCAACTCTTGGCGTTTGCAAATCTGTACCGCAATGGCCTGGCAGAACACAAAATCTGCCTCTGTGCCATGCTAGCCGCAGACTTCGCTGTCTTACCCGATTCCATTCAGGCTGAGATTCGTGTTTTTTTCCAAGACACCGCAACTTGGCTAGCCAGCCTGCTCCAAACTGGCTGTGATGCCAAAGTTTGGGACTGCTCTACCACGGTGGAACAGGATGCCCAAGGACTGATTGCCATGTTGCAAGGCGCACAACTTTTGTCCCGATCCGCGATCAACGGAGATGCGATATTTGAACAGATGGTTTATCCATTGCTTCAAGCTAAGTTTGCCCAGGTGTAAATTTTTTTGCTCCACTATCTACCTTCTAGTAGGTAGTGTTTTAAGTTATCCACCCTGCTGCCTTGGTAAGGGGAGAGAACTCAACCCATTTAATCAATACTCAAAAACTTAAGGAGATTTATCATGGCTCAGACCTTCCTCAACCAAAAACTTATCGTTGTCGGTGGTACTAGCGGTATCGGTAAAGCCACCGCAAAACTCGTCCTCCAGCAAGGTGGTTCTGCGGTTTTAATCGGTCGCCGTGCGGAAAAGTTACAAGCTGCTGTCGAAGATTTGAGCCAGTACGGCAAAGTGGTCGGCGAGCAAGGCAATATTGCTGATCCTGCTGAGCGCGATGCCCTGATCGATCGCCTCAAGCGTGATCATACTGATGCCACATTGCTGGTGAATGCGGCGGGTGTGTTCTTGCCCAAGACCTTCCTAGAGCACACGGAAGCTGATTACGACCTCTATCTTGACCTCAATAAAGCGACGTTTTTTCTCACCCAAGCGATCGCCCGCAACCTTGTCACTGATGGGAATAAAGGCGCGATCGTCAACATCGGTTCCATGTGGGCCAAGCAAGCGGTGCAAGCAACCCCTTCTTCTGCCTACTCTATGGCGAAAGCGGGTCTCCACTCCTTAACGCAGCACCTGGCAATGGAACTCGCCCAGCACAATATCCGGGTTAATGCGGTTTCTCCTGCGGTCGTTGAAACACCGATTTACGAAGGTTTTATCGAAAAAGACCAAGTCCACACCGCATTGCAAGGGTTCAACACTTTTCACCCCATCGGTCGTGTGGGAACTCCGGATGATATCGCTCAAGCAGTAACCTTCCTGCTCTCTGAGCAAGCAAGCTGGGTTACAGGTGCAGTCTGGGATGTGGATGGCGGTGTGATGGCGGGTCGCAACCAATATAACTAAATGAGTGCAGAGTTGTGAGTTCAGAGTGCAGTGTTATTTCAACTGTCTTAACCTTGCACTCTGAACCCTAACCTGCATCATTCATGACCCTTACCCAAAATCGCTGGGCGCTAGATTTAATCAAGTGACGGGCAAGATGCACTATCCCGGCTATCTGATGAATAATCCAGGCTAAACCCTGAATTCTGAACCCTGAACCCTCAATCCTGAACTCTAACCATGAAACTCAACGCAGACTTCCAACAACGTGTCGTTCTCAATAGCGAAAACCTCCCCTGGCGCGACTCTCCGATGGCCGGTGTGCAACGCCGGATGCTAGAGCGGGATGGTGAAGAAGTGGCTCGTGCCACCACGATTGTCCGTTATGCTCCGGGTAGTGCTTTTTCTGCCCATACCCACGGCGGCGGCGAAGAGTTTATGGTGCTCGACGGTGTTTTCTCGGATGAAAAAGGCGACTATCCAGCCGGAACCTATGTGCGTAACCCGGTCGGCTCAACCCATACTCCTTCAAGTGCGGATGGCTGCACGATTCTGGTCAAACTCCACCAAATGCACCCCGATGATCAAGACCGGGTTGTGATCGATACTAAAAATGCAGAATGGCACCCTGGCATGGTTCCGGGCCTGGAAGTGATGCCCCTCTACACCTATAAAACAGAGAATGCAGCATTGGTAAAATGGGCTCCAGGTACCCAATTTCAAACCCATCGGCATTGGGGCGGTGAGGAAATCTTTGTCCTCGAAGGTATCTTTGCAGATGAGCAGGGCATTTATCCTCAAGGCACATGGTTGCGGAACCCCTCCGGCTCAGTGCACACCCCCTTTAGCACCGAAGGTTGCATCATATACGTTAAAACAGGTCATTTGCCAACGACTCATCAATAAATTCTGCATGGGTGTCCAAACCCCGAACCCACTCCAGTCGCCGCTACGCGAGGCCACCCCTCCTGGGAGCTATCCGTTGCGCAAAAGTCGTTAAAAGTGAAGCGGGAAGGGGGTTGTGGAGGTCAAATGTGAGAAGATAAGAGGAAAGCGCAAAGAGAGACCAATAAAGTGATGAAATCCTGGATGAGCTAAGA
>JAAHHN010000276.1 GCA_010672165.1 Spirulina sp. SIO3F2
CACAAAACTCAGCGTAACGTCAAAACGCTTGGCTATGTTTCTTTGGGACATGCCTGTACTTTGCCACGTATCTATTATCTTTTTACGGAAATCTAGCGAATATGCCTTCATCGCTTACCTCTATTCACTTTCTACCAATATAGCTGTACCTCATATTTGTGGAAAAGGCTATATGCCTCTTTTGGTACACGTTAACCTCGGCTATTGTAATCTATGAAAACGTTGTTTTAATTCAGTCTGTCGCACAAGGTAAGCACAGAGATTTTTCTATAGCTCTTCAGATTTCACTGCAAAATACGATGCTTGATTTTGAGAGGAAGTTATTCTCTAAAAAAAGCAAAATTGATTGCTTTAAAAATGGTACTCATGTTGAGCCAAATGTGAAGTCAGAGCTTACCGAAAAGGTATTTTTAGGAAAAGTCAAAGGTCAAAGAGGGCCAAAGGAGTTAGGCAAATGGCAGGAGAAGAAAAGTCTAAGGGAACAGAAAAAAGCGCAGCGCAACCAACCCCAACCCATCCTCAGCCCAGAGAACTAAAAGACGCATGCGGTTTCTTGGCAACTCGCCTCGCATCATCCAAACCTGCCTTAAAGCTCTGGTACGTCTTCAACTCTGGCCGCGCTAACGGCCAATGGCTCAGGTCTTCTGCCCACCGAACACCAAGCCTCACTCTCGTCAGAAGCTGCTCAGGGGTAAGCTTCACGCTACGCGCACAATTCTGGATTACGGTGGGAAGCCAGGCATTGCGGGGGTCAATCACCATCACCCGCGCCAGACAATAGGTCATCAAGCCAGGGGTTCGAGTAAATAATGTTGCAAAAGTAATCAGCGCCGCCGGATGATTGGGTCGGAGGGTCAGAGAATGCAGAAAGCAGTGGATGGCTCGGGGGAGATCTCCTTTTTGCTTAAATGCAACACCCAGATCGGACAAGATGCCCGCAGCCTTTGGGAGTAGGGTGGTTCCCGTCGCATCTCGGGTCAGGGCGATCGCCTTAACATAATAGTCAATCGCCTGATCAAGCTCCCCCAATCCTTTTACTGAGCGCCCCAGCAGATGATAGACAGCAGGAGCAGGTTGCGGGTTCTCTGCTAGACATTGAAGCAACAATTGCTTGGCTGTCGTTAATGAATTTTCCGTGAAGGCCTGGTGGGCTTGGGCATAGGTCTGGCTCCAATCATAGGTAACATCCCATGCAAATTTCTTCAGGTCAATGGATTCACCTTGGTCATTTTGAACAATGGGTAGGCAAAGATTCAGGGCCGCTGCCCCTTGTTGAAGATGCTCCATATCTGTCGGGTTAATCGGAATTGCCCAAGGGATCATATTGCGATCGGGCACATCAAGATGAAACGCGAGTTTCCCTTGTGAATTCCACCGAATATCGAAATTGACATACATATCCTGGAAGAGCGCCTTAACGGTTGAAATGTCCTCCACAATAAACGTGAACACAGGAATCTCCTGGTCGGTTGCAGTATCAATGCAGAAGTCATGGCCCCCTAATTGGCAGAGCGCCGACATTTCCTGGGGGGTCAAGTCAAACCGAGCCACTGGGTATTGCATGGCTCGCTCAATCACCTTGTCACTGACCTGGGCCAAACGCTGCAAGAGCGAACCATCGGTAGCGAGGTCACGATCGATATCAGTCTCGACATCGGTTGTTGATAAATGGGAGTCGCCGACTGCCAGCTCAAGCTCGATATCAGTGACTAAATCGTCCAGGATCTCTTTAGAAATCGCGGTTGATGTTGCAGCTTGGTTGGTTTTTTGCTGAGAGTTTGGCACTAACAAGAGCCATGTACCCGCTGCCCCCAATGGCGCACTCAAAAAACTTAATAGTGCCAGTGTATACCGTTGGTCTGGCGTCGGTTGGGTCTGATTCGGTAGAATCCACGGTTTAAGACCCAAGCCAGCAACACCTAAACCCGCAGCCAATAGCAAGCCGCCAATTACTTTTTTGATCATCTTGCCTGTTGAAATAGCTTTGATATTTTTACTGACGCTCCGCGTCTGCTGCTAGTTTAGCCTGCGTCCGAGTTTCAAAATCGCTTGCGGCATGGCGTTCATGAAGCTGTTCTTCTAGTGCTCCCCAGGTGCGATTGACCATACGCCCCCGCTGCACCGCTGGTCGCGCTGCGATCGCATCTGCCCAACGCAGCACATGGGTGTAGGACTGGGCATCCAAAAATTCAGCCGCATCATAAAGACGGTTCAACACCAGCCCCCCATACCAGGGCCAAATAGCGATATCTGCGATCGTGTAGATATCACCGCACAGATATTGTTTGTCTGCTAAATGGCGATCGAGCACATCGAGCTGGCGTTTCGTTTCCATTGTGAAGCGATCGATGCAATATTTAATCTTGGTAGGCGCAGAGCTATAGAAATGTCCAAAACCACCACCAACATAAGGCGCAGACCCCATCTGCCAAAAGAGCCAACAAAGGCATTCGGTACGTTGGGCAGGTTCGGTGGGTAAGAGTGCCCCAAATTTCTCCGCCAGATAGAGCAGAATTGACCCAGATTCAAAAACACGTGTAGGAGGCGTTGTGCTGCGATCGACCAGGGCTGGAATCTTGGAGTTGGGATTCACCGCCACAAAACCACTACTAAACTGATCGCCGACGTTGATTTTGATCAGGTGCGCATCATATTCAGCTTCTGTGATATCAAGAGCGAGGAGTTCTTCGAGCAGAATCGTGACCTTTTGACCATTGGGGGTTCCCAGAGAATAGAGCTGGAGCGGGTGCTGACCAATAGGAAGTTCCTGATCGTGGGTGGGACCGGCAACGGGACGATTAATCTTTGCCCAAGGATCTGCGCCTTCGGTATCCGGTTGCCAGACTTGGGGGGGATTGTAGGGAGTTTCCATTAGTATTTGAGTTGGGATGTGACAGGATACATTTTAATGAAACGAGAAGGGCTGATTTTGAGTGGGATAGTTAGTGTGGCTATCACTTCAGTTCCCCAAGCTCAGGCTGCATTGACAGCAGAGAGGTCAATTGATCTCAAGCTTCAACAAGCAGATGTTGTTGAGCATTCTGGATCGACTGCTCAAGCATTATCAGAACGCCAAGAGCACATTGAGCCATTTCAATGCCAATGGCCAGCTCTATGGAAAAACGGCAACCTGAGTTTTCCCCCAAAACAGCCTGAAGATTCAGCCATTCAGAGCGATGCATTCAATAATCAGCCTGCCATTATCCAAGCAGAGCTGCTCGACAAACGTGCTCAATATGCAGGTTTAACGGCTAGTCTTGCTCAAGGCAATCCTATCCCTGTTTTGCTCTATAGTTTGAGTACCCAGCAGGCTTATGGAGCAATAATTGCACAATATCAAGCGAATGAAGCCGCCATTGCTCGGGAGTCTGCGGTTTTTCAATCGAATAGTCCTCCCTTAGCGAGACTATACGAGCGCCGAGTCAAGCTTCGCCAGCTTATGTTGCAAAAGGCGCAAGCTGTTATGGCGGATATCAATGCCCAGATTCAAGAGCTTGAAGTGCGCTTGGCCGATGCAGCCAGCCTCAATGAGTTGGGGATTCGAAGTAAACCTGATCGCCATGCACTCAATCGTCAGCGTGCCACCATTCAAGCGGAGTTGCTGGAGCAGCGTGCTCACTATGCAGGTTTAACAGCTAGTCTTGCTCAAGGCAATCCCATCCCTGTTTTGCTCTATAGCTTGAGTACCCAGCAGGCTTATGGGACACTAATTTCGCAATATCAAGCGAATGAAGCCGCCATTGCTCGAGAGTCTACGGTCTTTGAACCCAACCACCCCGCCTTAATGATTTTATATGAGCGTCGAGACAATCTTCGTCAGACCATGTTGCAAGAAGCGCAGGTAATTATCGAGTATACCGCTGCTCGAATTCGAGCGATTGAGATGCATTTAGCTTATATAACAATCCTTAGTGAGTTGGAAATTCAGAGTGAGCTTTCACCAAGAGATTGCGCTTTGTCTCAATATGAATGATTTAGGGCATCAGTTTTCGCGCCCTACCCATTAGAAAGGATGACGTATGCCAGAAATTGGCTTCAAGGGGCAGGAAAACCCCACCCCTTGGAGCCAACAACGTATCCTTTTTCTCGTCTCAAGGAATCATCCCTACTCCCGCTAAGGTGATAAAAGAGGGATAAATCCTGACGAACTCTAAGCTTCTGATTTCAGTTCCCGATCCATCAGCGATTGCACCGCTTCGAGGGGTGAGATTTCACCCTCAAGCAACCGCAGAACCTGCTTGGCGATCGGCACATCAATCTGCTTGTCTTGTGCTAGTTGCACCAGTACCCGAGCCGTATTTACACCCTCGGCTGTGCCCTTGAGGTCAGCGAGCACCTGTTCCAAGGTTTTCCCCTTAGCTAGGCCTGCCCCCACTTGATAGTTACGAGAAAGACCGCCATCACAAGTCGCTAGGAGATCGCCAAGACCCGCTAGCCCAAAGAAGGTTTGGGGGTCAGCACCGAGATGCGTACCAACGCGAATCATTTCCGGGAGGGCGCGAGTGAGGAGGCCGGCTTTAGCATTCGTGCCCAACTGCAAGCCATCGCAAACTCCGGCTGCGATCGCCATCACATTCTTGAGCGTGCCGCCCCATTCTGTGCCAATCGGATCATTGTTGGTATAAACCCGGAAGCGATCGGACGAGAACATTGCTTGCACAGTTTTGGCTGCTGCATCGTCACGGCTAGCTACAACGGTGGTAGCGGGTAGGCCCATCTCAATTTCTTTAGAGAGGTTGGGCCCAGAAAGGACAACGACTGGGTTATTCGGGAAGGCTGCTTGCCAAAGTTGTGAAGGGGTCTGTTGAGTTTGGGGGTGTAAGCCTTTGGTGGCGGTGACAATAATGGTTTGCTCAGGCAAGCCCGCAGCCTGAAGCGTTTCAATCACGTTGGGAACCCCTTTCATGGAGATTGCGGAGACAACCACCGCACTATTGGCGATCGCCCGCTCTAACGGCTCGCCCAAGCGTCGTGACCAGAGATGAACACTATGTTGATTGCGCGAAGCGAGACTCGCCAATGCTGATCCCCAAGCGCCTGCACCCAAGACGGTTAGCTCCATAACAGCGGGGCGTGATGCACCACCAACTGTTACAGGCGCAGTAGGGACAGTTGCAATCCGCTTGAGGGGGGCAGTTGAAGTGGGTAAGGTCTGAACCATTCTCTTTCACTGAAGGTAACAATGACTATGCGTATCGTGATGATGCGCTTATACTCATACCCATATATTTACCGGAACTCGTTGTCCCAAAGGTTCCTTCATCTGGTAGAAATCCACTCAACTCCCTTGATGAAGATCTCTACCCTACGATAGATGCGGTGCAATCCGGAGAAATGGGGAAAACCTCGCAAATGCTTAAGATTCTACACCTCTCAGATATTCATTTAGGTAGTGGTTTCAACCATGGCCGGATTAACCCCGAGACGGGACTGAACAGCCGTTTAGAAGATTTTTTATCTAGCTTAGAGCGCTGTATTGATCGCGCCATTGCCGAGCCTGTCGATCTGGTGCTCTTCGGCGGTGACGCCTTTCCAGATGCTACCCCAGCCCCTTACGTCCAAAAGGCCTTTGCGGCTCAATTTCGACGTCTGGCGGATGTCCAAATTCCCACCATTTTATTAGTGGGTAATCATGACCAACATTCTCAAGGAAATGGTGGCGATAGCTTGTCAATATACCGCACTTTGGCTGTACCAGGGTTTATTGTGGGCGATCGCATTGTCACCCATCGCATTGAAACTACGAATGGCCCGGTGCAAGTGCTAACGCTGCCTTGGCTCACCCGCTCCACTTTGCTAACGCGATCGAAAACCGAAGGCTTATCGATGGCGGAAGTTAACGAGCTACTCACCCAAACCCTCACCCCGGTTTTAGAAGCGGAAATTCGTCAGCTTGACCCTGAAGTTCCAGCAATCTTACTCGCTCATCTGATGGCCGATCGCGCCAACCTAGGGGCAGAACGCTTCCTGGCCGTGGGCAAAGGGTTTACGTTGCCCGTGAGCTTGCTGATTCGTCCGGAATTGGACTATGTCGCGCTCGGCCATGTCCACAAACACCAAAACCTCAATCCTGATAACAACCCGCCTGTGGTCTATCCCGGCAGTATCGAACGGGTGGACTTTAGTGAAGAAAAAGAAGCCAAAGGCTATGTGTTTTTAAACCTCGCCAAGGGCCAAGCTGATTGGGAATTTTGTCCACTGCCCACACGTTCGTTTTGCACAATTAAGGTGGATGTTTCTGAGGCAGATGACCCCCAGGCAAAGCTCCTGAAGGCGATCGCCAAACCCAAACTTCAAGATGCCGTGGTGCGGGTACTCTACAAACTCCGCAGTGATCAGATTGATGTGATTGAAAATGCAGCACTTCATACTGCTCTCAAAGCCGCTCATAGCTACACGATTCATCCAGAGCTGGTGAGCCAACTGGCCCGGCCGCGTGTTCCTGAACTCGGTGTTGCCCACGGGCTTGACCCACTGGAAGTCTTGCAAACCTATCTCAATAATCACGACGAACTCAAAGAGCTGGCCACGGATATGGCCGATGCGGCGGAGCGGTTGCTGGCAGGGGAGACGATTGATTTTGGATTGAAGACTTCAGAGTCATCGGCCCAGGGGGAGACAGGCGATCGCAAACAGTTGAGTTTGCTGTGAGCTAAAGCTCAGATTATTGTGTTATTATCACCCCATACAAACGAACTGTAACTTGTATGTACGATAACTTTTTATGAGGAGTCGAGCAATGCAAGAATCAGTTTTTTACCAAGATTTGGTTCAAGAAGTTGAGCAACGCACTTTGGAGCAGGGACGCCGAGAAGGACGTGAAGAGGGACTCAGAGAAGGTGAAAAACGCGGCATTATCAAGGGGGAGCAGCGTGGGATTCGGAAAGGTTATCTTAGACTCCTTCGCCAGCTTATGCCGTTTTTGCAAGGATTTAATGTACCGATTCAACCCTTGTTAAAGCGGCTGGGTGTGACCCAGGCAGAGTTGGAGACAGCAGAGCTGGATGATTAGGGGATTGCTGGAGACGTAGATCTATAGCAACGATTCAATGTGGTGCGTTACGCTGGCGCTAACAGCACCCTATACAGTGCAACTTCCTCGGGGGAGCACCGAATGTCAGCAGTCTCAACATCAACACTCGGGAGCGATCGCGCCATTATTCTTGTCACTGGGCCAGCTAGTTCTGGCAAAAGTGAATTTGCCGAAGCGATCGCCCACCAGAGCCCATACTCCGTCACCTACGTGGCCACAGCTCAAACGAACCCTGAGGATGCCGAATGGCAAGCCAAAATTGCGGCTCACCAAGCCCGACGCCCCGCCACTTGGCAGACGACGCATATCCCCTTAGCGCTAGGTGAGTTTATGGCCACCACCCGCGCCAATCACTGTTATCTTATCGATGCGTTGGGAACGTGGGTTGCCAATGATTTAGAGAGCCTAGATGAAGATTGGTCAACTCGGGTTGAGTTATTTGTGAATGCTCTCAATGATTGCCCTGGCCAGATCATCATTGTGGCGGAAGAAGTGGGCTGGGGCCTTGTGCCCCCTTATCCGTTGGGGCGACTGTTCCGCGATCGCCTTGGACGCTTGACCCAGCAGGTGAGTGGAGTAGCAACACAGGTTTATCTAGTAACGGGGGGCTATGCGTTGCCATTACATAAGTTGGGCATTCCAGTGGGCTGAGGAAAATTCTTCCTTCAAATCAAAACCCTCCCTAAGGCGATCGCCCCAAGCTATCTGAGCTGGAGGCGATCATTTTCCTAGGGAGGGAAAGTTAGGGCTAGCTGAACTGACGCTAGCGATGACAGTCATAACGAGAATCTACTTCTTGCGGTTCTTCAGAAGCGCACCTGCACCCAGCGCCAAACCTGCACCAATCATGGAAAAGGGCTCAGGCGCAGCATTGGGGTCAACCGGACCACCGGGCTTGTCCACAGTGGCAACGGTCAGGTGGGAGAGATCTTTGTTGTTGGCAAGGCTGAATTGACCGCCAAAATCAGGGCCACTGACATCTTCAAAGATGTAAGCAAAGTACCCGTTAGCAGCCTTAACACTGACGACCACATCACCGAAGAAGTCTTCACCCA
>JAAHHN010000277.1 GCA_010672165.1 Spirulina sp. SIO3F2
TCTGTACTTGGCTGGAAATACTAAGTGATATAGCAAAACCGTTACATTATGACTCTTATGGATATACTCGCTCATTCCCTGATTTTAACGCCGCAGAGCGGCGGGGAATTTACCCCAAGAGATTAAATTGCGTATTGAAATTCCATAGAGTGGTGGTAGCACACTTAACTTTAATCAGAGCGATCGCTGATCTCATAGAATGAGTCATCAGAGGAGTACTGGATCAAGCAGCAGATAAAGCATGAACAATCTCCAACTCCCACCCACCTTACTTGATGCCCTGCGCAACCTAATCACCCAAGCCCGTCAACAAGTAACCCGCAGCGTCAACACCCTCCAAGTCCAAACCTACTGGCAAATCGGTCGGCACATCGTCGAATTTGAACAAGGCGGCGAAGCCCGAGCCGCCTATGGCAAACGACTACTGCCCAAACTCGCCGCAGTGCTCACCGCCGAATTTGGCAAAGGTTTTGATGCTTCAAACCTACGCTACATGCGCTTGTTTTATCAGGCTTTTCCAAATTGTGACGCACTGCGCCACGAATTGAGCTGGACTCACTACCGCCTCCTTCTGCGTGTCGATACTTTAGAAGCCCGCCTGTGGTATATGCAAGAAGCCACAGCACAGAACTGGAGCACTCGCGTCTTAGAACGGCAAATCGGCACACTCTACTATGAGCGCCTGCTAGCCAACCCCAACCCAGAACAGACCCTCGCCGAACCCCAACCAACCCCACCTGCTCAAACCCATGCCCCACAGAACTTTGTCCGCGATCCGGTGATCTTGGAATTTCTCGGTCTGCCCGATACCGGACGGCTCTTGGAAGCCGACCTCGAACAGGCGCTGATGGATAAACTGCAACAGTTTCTGCTGGAACTGGGCAAAGGATTTGCCTTTGTCGCCCGTCAGCAACGCATCAGCACCGAAACCCAAGACTTCTATATTGATAACTACCTGCTCAAATGCTTTGTGCTCATTGACCTGAAAACCGGACACCTGAGCCACCAAGATATTGGCCAAATGGACATGTACGTGCGGATGTATGACGATCTCCGCCGAGGCGAAGACGATAACCCGACTGTGGGGATTTTGCTCTGTGGCAGTAAAGATAACTCAGTGGTGCGCTACTCCGTACTGCACGAAAGCGAACAACTTTTTGCCAATAAATATCGCCTCGTGTTGCCTACAGAGGAAGAATTGCGTCAGGAAATTGAGCGCGAACGAGCCGAAATCGACCAACATCAATCTCTGAAACGATCGCACGATCGCTGATTCTGTCGGGTGAATCAGTATAATCGGCTCACCGCTGACACACATGACTCGGATCATCCGCCCGTTCCGCTAACTCCATCCCCCACGCCAATCACATCGAAAATCACTCCAAAGCTTTGATTTTTTCGATCAGTTTCTGTTGGACTCGTTGAGCATCGTGAATTTTATCTTCGACCTCAGATAGCTTCTGTTTTAGTCGTTGCCGTCGTTGTGCTTTGGGCAATTGATTTGACATAAATAGATCCAGCAGTGGCTTGATTTCACGAAGTGTAAACAAGAGAGATTTTCCGTATTTAATCAGCTCAAGGCGCTTCAATGTCTCTTCATCGTATTCTCGGTATGTTCTCGATCCCACTAACCGAGGTGTCGAATGAATCAAGCCCAGCGACTCATAATGTCGAATGCAGTCCTTCGTGACATCTGCCTGCTTACACAATTCGCCGATTAGCATCTTTTTCACCATCAATTCGCTTGGCCCAGAACAGACCTTGACTGTGGGGTATACACCACAGTTTAGAGTGTATCTCATATCAAGCAACTCAGCCTTGCAACGTATTCCGAAGACTAAGTGCTCACCCAGAAAATTACTGATAAAGACAACCGATGCCTAAAACCGCAATTAATATAACCCGCATCTGCAATGCCAGCGTATTAATTAATATTGGTGAACACACCATTCTGACTGACCCGTACTTCGTCAATACGCCATTTTTTGGTGTTAAGGAAGGGGCTGCGATTAAGCCTCAAGATTTGCCGCCATTAACAGCGATCTTGGGTTGCCATGATGTGGGAGATCATTGGCAAATGAAGGGGCTGATTGATTATCCACATGATAAAGATAACGTACAGGTCTTTGTCGCAATGGAATCACAGGCCCAAAGTGCAAGAAAGATCGGTTTCAAAAACGTGAAAGTGCTTGAATGGGGCGAACAGCGAACGATTGCTGGCAATCTATCGATTGAAGCAGTCGAAGCTCAACAAATGATGAAATGGACAGTAAATAACTATGTGCTCAGATGTGAGGATGCATCAATCCTGTTTGGGAGTGAAGCGCGTGATTTATCGCCATTAGCAGAATATGGTGCGAATAATAGCCCTGTGGATGTTGCTATTTTTCCAGTCAATGGGGTTCATATGCTTGGATTTTACCAGCTCGTAATGCGTGGTGATGAGGCGGTAGCAGGAACCAAATTGATTGGTGCCAAAAAGCTATTTGTGATTCACGATGCCCATACTCACCTGCCTGGGTTGATGAGTGTAAAAAGTTCTGGAGACGATGCCGATGCGGCAGCGCTGCATGATGATGATCTAGCAGTCATTCGGATGCCAACAGGTGAGAGATGGTCGCTCTGAAGTCACTCGATTTCGTACTGATGGCACTCACCGCTGACACACATGACTTGGATCATCCGCCCGTTCCGCAAATTCCATGCCTCGCGCCAATCGCCAAGCAAAAATCGGCGGCAGACCCTTCTCGATAATGTCAGCACAGGTTTTTTCATAGTCATAGGCCACTTCCCGGAGCGTAATCTGGGCGGTCTCTGTGTCATAGAGCACATAGGTGGCGTTGGGGCGACCGTGGCGGGGCTCACCGACCGAGCCAGCGTTGACAATTTGCTTCAGGGGCACCTCAGTTTGAGCGATCGCTTCCTCCTGTCCCGGTTGCTGCACCCGAATGCTGAGGTTGACATCTTCCAGGGTGCGCACATAAGGCACATGGGTGTGACCACAAAACAGCACCTCCGCATCCACCGCCAAGACCCGCTCCAGCGCCGCAAACCCATCCATGCTTGGTAGCAGATATTCGTGTTGGCTGTTGGGACTGCCGTGGACAAAGCATAGGTTGTCCAGCTTCAGAGTCATGGGCAGCGTCGCCAAATATTCCCGCACCTCAGGATGAATGACGTTATTCGTCCATTCATGGGCTGCGTGGCCCCGCTGCTCCGCTAGTTGCGACGGGTAACTGCATTCGCAGGCATTCAACCCCTCGACAATATCCTCATCCCAGCAGCCCTGACAGGTGGGAATATCCAGGGAGCGGATCATCTCGACGACGGCATTGGGATGAGGGCCATAACCGACAAGATCCCCGAGGCAATAGATTTGGTCGGCTTTGTGATCGTCAATATCAGATAACACCGCATTCAAGGCTTCGTAGTTACCGTGAATGCAGGAGATAACAGCAAGTTTCATAGTGAGACGGTCTCCTCTGGGTTCATTTGGGCTTCCTCGGCGGCGAGAGCTTTGTACTGTTCCTGGTAATGGGCGATCGCGCTATCAGAAAGACAACCCGCCAAGAAGGTATCAACAATGGTTTGCTTGTCCAGATTCCGACCCAGCACTTCAATGCCACTAAAGCGCTCGGGTCGGCCGTCCAACCAGGGGGGCAGACCCAATTCAGCATATTCAATGCCTGACAACCCCTCCACAAAATCAATATGAAAGGCCCGGCCATCGGGCAGTTCAAAGATCCCCTTGAGGCGCTGCACCGAGCCATAGGCACCACCCGTCAGCTCTAGGATAATCTCATCCAGGCTGGCGGGGTCAAACACTCGGCCGGTCAATGGCGATCGCCAGAGTTCAGGCAACTCGTCTGAGGTGGGCAGCGTGATCTCACTCCCGATGATCACCTCATCTGCCCAATCGTGCCATTCTGAGGCAGCCAGTTCTGGGGGGACGATCGCCACCCGATGGCAGGGCAATGACGCCAGAATGGGGGCGGTTAAATCGAGGTGAAATCCCAGCTCTAGATAGACCCGTGCCTGCTCCGGGAGCGTCATCAAAGCTTGGGGAAAGTCCTGCTCCGACAGCAACTGCACCCAAGGAAAGCGATAGGCAATCCGGGCGCGATCCACCGAAACATCTCCCAGCCCCGGACAGCAGTAGAACCGGGGATGTTGCTGATCGGAGAGAAACTGGCTCAGCCAGGTGGTTTTGCCACTGCCGGGTGGCCCAGCGATCGCAACTAACGTCATGGCGTCCATTCAGTCTTGCCTTGGGATAAAATTATAGGATTAAGAATGATAATCATTCTCAAAATTATAAATGAATTGAACAGCACGAGAAAGTGATGGTTAGTGGAAAGACAGCCCCCGCTAATGGAACGGTAGACAAGATTGATATTGCCATCATTGGGGCAGGCCCTCAAGCATTAACGTTGGTGACACATCTGTTGCAAAAGAAAAAGTCGATGCGCCAACGCTTTGTCGTGCTTGACCCAGCTGGAGATTGGCTCCAGCAATGGCAACATCAGTTTGCCGCCTATGGGATTCCCCATTTACGCTCGCCCGCTGTGCATCATCCCGACCCCAATCCCTACGCCCTCCGTGCCTTCGCAGAATCACGCCCAACAGAACTATTTCCGCCCTACGCCTTGCCAGGGACACAGCTTTTCCATGATTTTTGCCAAGCGGTGGTTAGGCGCTGGGGATTGCAGGAGCGAGTGATGCAGGCCCAGGTACAGCAAATCGAACTGGTTCATCAGCACGGGTGGCAACGGTTTCGGCTCGGACTCGCCGACGGTCGGGTGTTAACAGCCAAGCGAGTTGTCCTTGCGATCGCGGGGGGTAAACCCAACATGCCTGCATGGGTGCAAAGCGTACCCTCAAACTACCCCAGTGAGCGCCTTCTCCACTCCCATCAGGTCGATCTACGCGATCTACCGCAGTTAACGGGCGAAACGATTTTGATTGTCGGTAGTGGTCTAACCAGCGGTCATCTGGCTTTGGGGGCGATCGCTCGGGGGGCAAAGGTCATCATGATGGCACGGCGCACCTTTTATGAAAAACTCTTCGACGCTGAACCGGGCTGGCTCGGGCCCAAATATCTTAAGGGGTTTCACGCCGAACCGGATTGGGATACCCGCTGGCAGATGATTCAAACAGCCCGTAATGGCGGTTCCTTTACTCCAGCTGTGTTCACTCAATTACGACGCTGGGAACGAAACGGCAAGCTCTCTTTTTACGAACAGTGCGAAGTGCAGTCTGCTGCTTGGCAGGAGAATGTCTGGAAAGTGACCTGTAACCAAGCGGGGGCTCATCATTGCATTGCTCAACAACCGATTGACCGGATCTGGCTGGCAACCGGGAGTACGCTAGATGTGAACCACTGGCCCCTGCTGGACAATATACGAGCGCTCCACCCCGTACCGCTGGTTAATGGCTCGCCTGTTTTGGATGCTCAGCTGCGCTGGGCAGGCTGCAATCTTTTCATTATGGGGGGCGCGGCGGCGTTGCAATTAGGGCCAGTGGCCCGCAATCTGTTTGGCGCTCGGTTAGCAAGTGAACGAATTGTGCCTGCGTTGATCAAAAACTTCATTCATGAATTGGGGCATGGCTCATTAAGACAGCTTAACCTTGCTTAAATTGTAGTTAATAACTCTAATAAGCACGATCGCCTGTAATCTGAGCTAGGGAGGAAGATTAAGAAGGATTCCTCTGACAGTGGTGCGCAGAACTCAGCAGAAAACGATTCTCAGACAGAGAAAGTTGAGTTGATTTTACTAGACACAGATGAGACAGGGTCATGTGTGAAATACAAAATCAATAAGGTCGGGAGATGATTGGCTATGGAACAAAATCTTCCTGAATCATTGGTTGTCAGATTGGTACTCGAACGAGTGAATTGGCTCAATTTTCATGAAACTGATCACCCAGAAAATATCGAGAGATTTTACTCTTCCACACAAATAGTCTGACATCTTATTAATCTACTATTCCCACCAAATTACATCAATGTTTTTAGACAGAAGTTAGCTCCAACTAATCACATCAAAGTCTTTGACAATGCCACCACAATACAAAAGTAGCGATCACCCTAACAAACAACTCGCACGTCGCCCCGCTGAATCGTCTTGAGGAGCTGATTAATTACCGTCTGTTCTTGAGCAGAGAGGTCTTGGGGTCGGGCCAGTACTACCATTATTGTATGGATACTTGCTTGTTTAATCTGCTTTGTCCGTAGGGCATCAGCACAGATATCCTGAATGTTCAGGACAGAGAAGAGTGTCTTAGAGAATCTGAACATAATCAATATTGAGGGGGAGATAATTCCTGACTTTTGCTACTCAAAATAGTAGCGATAATCGTGAGCCACAAACCACTAAAAATGCAGAGTCTCACGCCTGTGAAATAAGAATGACAGGTGATCAACTGATAACGCCTAAGCTATGAATTACTCACATTTGTGCACACCATATTCACTGATGATGAATTCCCCGTGAGCCCAGCACTCGCCCGCTAGTCTAGCTAGCACACGAAATTAGCTCGAACTGATGTGTAGACTTCTCTGAGCGATGGGCGATCGACGATACGGATTTGCTGCTCGCTGCCGTCTTTACCCCCTCTAAACATAATGCTCAGTCTTTATTCACCCGGCGCACTCGTTGGCAATCGGTACACGGTTCAAGGCAAGCTCGGGCAGGGTGCGGTGGGAACCACTTATGCGGCCGTGGATATTCACACCCAACAGGCCGTTGCCCTCAAAGCGGTTTCGCTCAAACATCTCCAGGACTGGAAAGTCTTGGAGATGTTTGAGCGCGAAGCCCAAACCTTGGCCCAATTGTCCCACCCTTGCATTCCCCAATATTTGGGCTGCTTTTATATTGATACGCCTTGCGATCGCCATTTTTATCTGGTTCAAGAACGGATTTTTGGTCACTCCCTTGAGACGTTAATTCGGAATCAGGGTTGGTGGCCTGATGAAGCCCATGTCCAAGCGATCGCCCTTCAGGTGCTCAAAATTCTCGATTATCTCCATTCTCATCAGCCCCCGGTTATCCACCGTGATATTAAGCCCCACAATTTGATCCGCACCCATGAAGGTGAGATTGTTTTGGTGGATTTTGGAGCAGTGCAGGAAGCCTTTCGCCATACCCTCAGCCGCGGTGGGACGTTTATCGGTACGTTAGACTATATGCCCCCTGAGCAGTTTCGGGGTGAGGCAACGTTTGCTTCAGATTTGTACAGCCTTGGGGTGACGCTGTTGGATCTGCTCACTGGCCCCAGCACCGTTGCAGAATTACCCACTAAGCGCTTAAAGCTCGACTTCCATGAGGCTGTCAACATCTCAACTTCCTTTGCCACCTGGCTCGATCGCCTGATCGAGCCCACAGCCGAAGATCGCTTTCAATCTAGTCAAACTGCCAAGCGAGCATTACTCAAACCCAGCACGTTAACGTATCAGACCCCACCTCCACAGTCTGGATTAGCGCCATTCGATGCGATCGAATCTGGATATCCATCGGAATACAGAGAAGAGCCCCCCTTACTGCTGGGGAGTCGTATTCAGCTCTATAAAGCTAATAACCACTTTGAAATTGTCATTCCCCCTGCTTGGGATACAGATATTCAATTGATATTTTGTTTTATATTAATTGGCTTTCTTTGTCTGTTTGGGGCATTTTTTGGGAGTGCGATCGTGCCCTCTGTAATCCTGGCAATTTTTTGTCTGATACTGTTTTCTGCTGTAGATGAATGTCGTTTTCTTTGGTCAATTGCAGGATATTTTGCTTTACGGATTGACTCAGATAACTGCCAGATTTACTGGTGTTGGCTTGGGTTAGAACATACTATCTATAGGGAGACTGGAAAATTGTTCAAAGCAGGGATCGAACAAGACGGCTCCAGTTGGTTCTCTGCCTATGCCTGTGCGTTGTTTTTCAACTCTCGTCGTAGCCCCCTGGTTTTCGGGACTTGGAGCCTTGTTAGTCCATAAAATTGATTTGCAAACGGGAAATACAGAATGGGAATTCAACTACATTCCTGGAGGCAATTTCGATAACAGCCGTGGGGACGATATATGGCTGGATG
>JAAHHN010000278.1 GCA_010672165.1 Spirulina sp. SIO3F2
TCTGTACTTGGCTGGAAATACTAAGTGATATAGCAAAACCGTTACATTATGACTCTTATGGATATACTCGCTCATTCCCTGATTTTAACGCCGCAGAGCGGCGGGGAATTTACCCCAAGAGATTAAATATGATGGTGCTGTAAAGAAAATCAATGGAGTTCGTCTGACAAGTGGTCAAATCGATCTATTTCTCGAAGAGTTGGGAGAAGAGGCAGTCAGTCCTAACTTTAGACCAACACGTTATTATTTGTCGCAGTCAGACATACTCGGGACGGTGGTTTATGCAGTCAATCAAGTCCGTCCTTATCGTGTAAAAAATAATTATGGAGCCAAGGAAAGATGTACTCTTGTTTATTTTGAGTCCATTACCTCTGAGCTGGCTGAACGACTGCAAATATTTTCATTCGTTGAAGAGCCAAGGAATTTAGGTGATTTAGACAAAAATAAACAAGGTAGTGGATGGAACCCTTTTCAGGGTTTGTTAGGTAACAAAGATTTGGAATACCTCCAGGGGGTGTTGGATGCGGTTCGAGAAGAAGAAGGAAGACATTAAAAGGGAACTAATATTATGAATTTCGGTTTTAAAAGTTGTAGAGTGGGTGGTTTTAATTGTAGGCTGGGTTGAGGTAAAAAATCCAAAAACGACAGATGTTTTGTTGGGTTCCCTGTCGTTAACTCAACCTAAGGTGATATTTTATCACTGCTGTGTCACAACCAAAAAAATACACTAGATTATGAGTTAATTTAAGACATGAAAATTAACAAAAAAAGCGTTTTAAGGTTTCATTCTCTTTGTGATCTAATTTACCACTTAAGGCGTATTATAGCACTAATCTCTATCCTTAAAGTACATTTGACTTAACCCAGATCTTATCAAATATCTTTTCATATTGTCTAATTTGCTTAGATTGTTGTGGGTCAAAATAAAGCTCTGCATTATGTCTTCCTTTATAACGCCAGAGAACTTTCTTGTCCCAAATCCCAAAGTCAACAGGTTTTGGTTCAGTACCATTAGCTGACCATTTTTCTATCAGTAAATATCTGGCTTCGATTCCTTGCTTACAATCTTGAGCATAACGAGATTTAAATTCAGGATTTGATAATTCATGTTGCGTAACCAAAAATATTCTTTTGATCTTAACTCCCTGATCTTTCACTGCATTAGCTAGTAATCTAAGATATTCTTGTTCACGAGCTTCCTTAATAGGGTTATCTGACCAAAGACAAGTTGCTAGAAGCGATTTTTTTAAACCTTTAGCTAACTGGAGAGTTCGCTCATCCATATTCATCCAGCCATTTAAAGTCAACTGTCCATGAGTTGCTCTATTTATTTCTCTCTCAAAATTTTCAAGCCTATCAGATACTACATCAACCAGAAGTTGGCTTTGATGTTCAGAAAAATCTCTGTTTTTCCTTATATTACTAACTGAGTGAAAAATATTGCTAATTCTTAGATAGTCTTCATAACTATCTATTTTTTGCTCAATGGATTGTAAAACCCTATAGTTGTCAATCGCAAAAGTCATCAATATACCGATGATTGTAATCAGGAAACTGAACTGTGTACTAGTGATAATAAGACAAGAAAGTATTCCTATCGTAATTGAAAGAAGGATGCCTATTGATGATAAATTACTTAACCCAGGAATTAGTTGCTTTTTCATTGATCCTAATATTTGGGATGATTTGATGCTAGATGATCTTTAGCCAGCTGGTTGAAAAATCACTACGACTAAGAGGTATCGCTTCAATTTCATCAATCTCCTCTGACGACAGCTCTTGGTAAACTCCTGCGGCTAAGTTGAGAATGTCTTGAGGACTCAGTTGAGGCTGGGTATAAAGGTAAGCTGAACAGTTTGCCCTTCATTTAGGTTGAGTTTTTGGAGGGGACGTAGAAGTCTGTTTTCGTAAATGACTTCGATAGTTTTAGGCATGGTGCTTTATGGCGTTAGTATAATTTCCGATTTTGTAAGTCACTAAAACTCAGAGGTGTAAAGGTATTACTCTTCAATTTCATTTGAAAAAGGGAACCTTTTGCATGCAAGTCCGTAATATTTGAATCCGGTTTGCTGATCATCTATAGCCAATCTAGATTCGATATAATCTCCCTCGTATTGAAGCATTGATAAAAATATTCGCACAACAAGATTTCCTAGTCTACGAAGTTCAGTAGATGCTGAGTGCCCACCAAAACCTTTGTGGATGATATTGTCTCTTATTCGAATAAATTCATTCAAATCTACGAAAAGATCTGTGTACGGTGTCTTGTAAGACTCCAGAAAAGTCTTTAGTTTGGATCTGAGTGGGCCTAATCGATTATCCGAGAAGCTTCCTTCTACTTTGCTGCGAAAAATATTGTATTTTTCAATCTCTTCCAGTGTATATGTATTTCTCTTCTCGTCACTATTCAGACTGTTCCCATATTCATCAAGTGTCTGAATTAATAGACTCCTGATTTCCCCAAGCATGGATTTAGGGATAATTTTACTGCTTATCTTCGGCCCGTAACTAACGAGTGTTTCCAGCACGGTGCATAGGAGCATGAATTCGACTGGGTAAAGACTGGTTTCAAACGATTCGATATACCACCGTAAGGCATTTCCTAAACCTCTATCCTTGAAGTTTTCTGAGTTCACGTGTACAGCACACTTTTGAATAAAGCTTGCCAAGTGTGGTCCTTGTATCGTTGTAATACCAAACCCTTGTCTTAACTCCTTTTTTCCATACCAAAACTCTACCTGCTTTTCATCATCTTGATCTGCGAAGGTTTCTATTTTGTATGCTGTGTTGAGCTGCTTACCACTGCCGAAAGATACCAGAAGCTCAAACCATACCAGATAAGTACTTAAGTCAATTTCATCGTCTAACTCAAGATCGATTTTCTGTACTGTCCATTCAGACGTTACACGACCTGGCGAATCCTTCGACGCAGCACAGATGAATTTTGTAGAAAAGATGTATTTTCCATCAAGGAATGGAATACTGAGGTTGCTGAGTAAGCTGAAATCTAAAACTCCGCAGGTGAATTTTACTTTCTGCTCATCATTCAAGTATGGCTGATGATCTATCGACAGCTCTCTTATTGTCTTTAGTGAATAGTCTTCTACATCCCCTTCATCGAGAGATAGAGTTTTGGCATATGGATCTAGTTTGGCTGTAATAGTTGCTCCACCATTTGTTTTTCCTTCAAGTACATACCCTCCCTCGTAAGGCTCAGAAGTCAATCCTTGTTCAATCTTCTCGGGAGTTGGATTCTCTATAGGTGCTTTATCAAGAAAAATCTTAATCTGTATCTTTTCGTCCAGCTCGCTACTGACTTCTAGGAAAGTCCTTCCATCTCGCAAGCATCGGATCTTTGTACTGTCGATATCAACAGTATTCCTGTCAATCTCATTTAACTTCCTGAGATTTCCGGAGAAATCAAAAACCTTTTCAATTTCCATGATTGCTAGATTTAAATTTTCATTTATTAGTTATGGAGTGAGTATTGCCCACCGCAGTACTTCAAGAAAAACTGTAAACAGGAACTTGCATCACACGCTTGGGTGTTTGCTGCGTGTCAAGAATCATATTTTGCACCCGCTCGACTATCTCTGGAGCAAAAAGCTGCTCTCCTGTATCCACACTGACCCGTGCAGGTACATTCTCAATCACAATCAATGCGTCATTTACCTCTAGAGTGTAGGTCACTGACTGCTCTACAAGATTTTCAGGAGGATAATATTTATTCATTAAACAAATGGGCTATGCCAATATTGTCAGCATAACCCATCTCAATTCAGCAAAAGCTAAAAGTTTATTATCAAACCTTACTCAGCCGTAACCGTTACCTCAGGCTGCTTCGATCGCTCTTGAATCAGTCAAGTAAACAAGTATTGATAAATTCCCCTTTTGGTTTTAAGGTAGCCAATCTTACAATAGAAAACTCACCTTGCTGGATTGCCTAAACTCAAAATTCCCACCAAGTATTGCAGGATTCCAGCCTGCTTTCAAAGCATCCGTAATGGCTGCTGCCACATCATTGGGTACGATCGCAAACTCAGCGCCATCATAATTTCTATGATGATTCCAGAGAAACGAAATCCATAGAACTGATCCTGGATTTTCTAATAATTCTACTGCCCCCGTCACACAAGTGCCATGACCACCCTGCATCGGTGTTGGTTGACGCCGAATGTGCCAACGGTACTCAACCGAGTCAACCATAATTTTCCGTGATCCGGTCTTGGGGATAGCCATAACGGCGATGCCTCTTGATAAAACAGATGGGCTATGCCAACTTCGTCAGCATAACCCATCTCAATCCAACCAGCGCAAAATGCTGCGCTAATCCTCAGATCTTACTCAGCTGTAACCGCTACATCAGGCTGCTTCGAGCGATCGATCTTAAAGACCACCACCCCAAGCGGCGGCAAGCAAACATCAATTGAATGGGGCTTGTGATGGAAACCCCAATCCTTGTCAGCCCATTTACCGCCCATATTGCCCATATTGCTACCACCATACTGGCCCGCATCACTGTTAAAGATTTCCGTGTAGAAACCAAACTCTGGTACACCAATGCGATAGTTACCCCGAGGCTGCGGCGTGAAATTACACACCGTGATTGTATATTCCCCGTCCTTCTCAGCGCGACGGATGAACGAAATCACGCTGTTGTTGTTATCACTACAGTCGATCCATTCAAAACCGCGTTCCTCATAATCCAACTCATAGAGCGCAGGCTCACTCTTGTAGAGCGCATTGAGATCGCTGAAGAACTTCTTAAGCTGCTTGTGAGCTTCATGCTGCAACAGATGCCAATCGAGGTCATTCCAGACATTCCACTCATCCCATTGGCCAAACTCCATGCCCATAAACATAGTCTTCTTGCCCGGGTGACAGAACATGTAGCTAAAGAGCGTCCGAACGCCCGCAAACTTCTGCCATTCATCCCCCTGCATCTTGCCGATCATGCTGCTCTTGCAATGCACCACCTCATCATGGGAGAGAGCGAGCATATAGTTCTCGCTGTGGTTGTACCACATACTGAACGTAACGCTGTTCTGGTGGAACTGGCGGAACCAAGCATCCATGTTGAAATAGTCCAACATGTCATGCATCCAGCCCATGTTCCACTTGAGGTTGAAGCCGAGACCGCCGACATAAGTGGGCCAAGACACCATCGGCCAATCCGTAGATTCCTCTGCAATAGAGAGCGCCCCTGGATAATATTCATAGAGCACACTGTTGAACTGACAAATAAAGTCGCGGGCTTCGAGGTGCTCGTGACCACCATATTCGTTCGCTGTCCATTCACCATCCTTCCGGAAATAGTTGCGATAGAGCATCGAGGCTACTGCATCCACACGAATCCCGTCGATATGGTACTTGTCGAACCAGAAGAGGACGTTAGAGACTAGGAAGTTACGAACTTCGTTGCGACCGTAGTTAAAGACGAGCGTCCCCCATTCCTTATGCTCACCAATCCGGGGGTCTTCGTATTCATAAAGGTGCGTGCCATCAAAGAACGGCAAACCATGCTCATCCTTCGGGAAGTGACCAGGAACCCAATCGACAATCACGCCGATGTCATTTTTATGGCATTCATCCACGAAATACATAAAGTCTTCCGGTGAGCCATAGCGAGCGGTGGGCGCATAATAACCCGTAACTTGATAGCCCCAAGAGCCATCGTAAGGGTGCTCAGCAACCGGGAGCATTTCAATGTGGGTATAACCCAGTTCCTTAATATAAGGAATCAGGCGTTGAGCCATCTCTAGATAGGTGAGATAGCGAGCGCCCTGCTTCTCATCGTTGGCTTGAATAGAGGGTCCCACACCTCGGAAATATTTGGCGGGGTAGTCCATCGCTTCATGGAGCCAAGATCCTAGGTGTAGCTCATAGACAGAGATGGGCTTCTTAAGCTGGTCTTCGTTGCGACGGCGTTCGAGCCAATCTGCATCACGCCATTGATACTGATCAAGGTCAGCTACGATCGAAGCGGTCTTGGGTCGAACTTCATGGGCGAAACCATAGGGATCAGCTTTCTGGTACATGTGACCTTCCCAGTTTTTGATCTCATACTTATAGTGAACGCCTGCTTTTACTTCAGGGATAAAGAGATCCCAAGAGCCATTGCCACGCTTGCGCATCTGGTGGAGACGGCCATCCCAATTGTTGAAATCACCAATAATCGAAACGTTACGGGCGTTGGGTGCCCAAACGGCAAAGTAAACGCCCGCAACGCCGTCAATGGTCATGGTGTGCGCACCCATCTTTTCGTAGATGCGGTGGTTGTTCCCCTCAGCAAAAAGGTGAAGGTCGAAGTCCGTGAGTTTGGGATCGCGGAAAGCATAGGGGTCATACATGACCTGGTCATGGCCATCCTTGCGAACTTTGAGTTGATAGTTGGCGAGTTCTGGGGTAGTGAGCTTACACTCGAAGAAATGGGGATGATGCACCGCTTGCATTAGGTGCTCTTGGCGATCGCCCGGTTTGAGTACCCAAGCTTGCTCCGCGTCTGGGAGATACGCACGCACTACCCAGCTTTTGACTGAGCCATTTTGTTCAAGAGGGTGGGGACCGAGCACCTCAAAGGGGTCGTGGTGATGGTTCCAAACGATTTTATTAACCTGTTCGGGTGAAATCATAGGGTCTTCTTATTATTCGAGGTTGAATCCCAGAAGGCGAGAGCACCCTCTAAAGGAGAGATACGTTTAATATATTGTAATAATCTAAACTTTTCGTAAAATCTCGAAATCTTTCTTTAGTTCTCAGGGGGTTCGGTTTGCAGTTCGCAATTGAGCCTGCTTATTACCTCAGTGCTTATCCATCCGGTGGGTACTGTTAATCCCAAACAAAACCCATCCCCATCGAGATCTACACTTCTCGGCCAGCACCACTGCGGACTGAGCACTGCCAACTGAAAACTGTACATTGCCCCTTCTCCCTCAATATCCTTATGACTCCATCTGCAACTCTCTCCAAAGCTGATCCGGTTCTGGGTTTAGCCGTCCCGACTCCAGCAGCCACTGTCTCTGCCTCCCCCCATGACTTTGCCCGTCGCCATATTGGCATTAGCCCCAAGGCCCAGCAGCAGATGGTTCAAGCCTTGGGATACCACAATCTGGATGAACTAATTTATCAGGCGGTGCCTGCGGACATTCGACTGCAACAGCCCCTGGATTTACCTGCGGCTCAGACTGAGCATGAGGCGCTAGCGACGTTGAAAGCGATCGCCTCCCAAAACAAAATCCACCAGTCTTTCTTGGGTATGGGCTACTCGGCTTGTCTAACGCCGCCCGTCATCCAACGCAACATTTTAGAAAACCCCGGTTGGTACACTGCTTATACCCCCTACCAAGCGGAAATTGCCCAGGGTCGCATGGAAGCCCTGCTCAATTTCCAGACGATGATTATTGACTTGACCGGGCTGGAGATCGCCAACGCCTCGCTGCTCGATGAAGGGACGGCTGCCGCTGAAGCTATGAGCATGAGCTATGGCCTCAGCAAGAACAAGTCCAATACTTTCTTTGTATCCCAGACCTGCCATCCCCAGACCGTTGAAGTGGTGCTAACCCGCGCTGAACCTCTGGGCATTGAAGTGATTGTGGGCGATCATTTGACATTTGATGCCCAAGAGCGGCCAGTGTTTGGGGCGCTGATTCAATATCCCGATACGTTTGGGACGATATTTGATTATGAGGGTTTTGTTAACGCAATCCATAAAGTGGGTGGCTTTGTCACCGTGGCCGCTGACCCCCTGAGCCTGACGCTGCTCAAGCCCCCCGGTGAATGGGGTGCAGATATTGCGGTGGGCAGTACCCAGCGCTTTGGTGTGCCCCTCGGCTTCGGGGGTCCCCACGCCGCCTACTTTGCCACCAAAGAGAAATACAAGCGCCAAGTGCCGGGTCGGATCGTGGGCGTCTCAAAGGATGCCCAAGGCAACCCGGCTCTGCGCCTCGCACTCCAAACCCGTGAGC
>JAAHHN010000279.1 GCA_010672165.1 Spirulina sp. SIO3F2
ATTGTGCAACAAAACTGTTCAGCAACTTTTGCAAATCAACCGTCGTTGGAGCACCTTTTACAATAAAGGTCGGCGAGCTATATCGCTTGCCCTCTCTACTTTCTGACCCCTTCTGTCACCCTGCCAGGGCTACGCCTACACTCAATCCAACCTACGAATTCATCTGGGTTTCAGGCGATTTCTGATTTTTTGTCCTGTATTCAGCGCACCGATATGCATAGATTGATTTGTGGTGGTGCGTCACGCAGGAAATCAAGTTTTTCCAGTTTAATAAATACCTTTTCCTGCTAACACACCCTACACAATCTGTTGCGTTATTATTCTAGTCTGGCTCAGCACTCAAGCCATCAATAAAAGCAATCCCCGCATTCACAAAAACATTATCTGTGAGATCAGTGGCAACTTGCACAAGGGCTGATTTGCTGGCTTGCTTTAAGCGTTCTGGATCGCGGAGATCTTTGGGCAAATTGCGGAATTGTTGGCGGAGTTTTTGCCAGCGGCTGGGTTTGTGGGTTTGGATGTGAATAATTTCAGCGTTGAGAACTTCTGCGGCATTTTCGGGTTGGGTGTCGGGACAGTCTTCTTGAAGCGTTTTGAGGAAGTCAATCAAGGTATTGAGGGATTCTTTGACTTGCGGATCGCTGGTATATTTTTTCTCAATTGCAATAACATTACCGCCTTCAGTCGTTTCGATAATTTGGACAACGTCGGCTTTGATATCGTATTTAGAATTTGACATGGTTTGAGCTTGGGGTGAGTCGGGGTGATATTCAATATGTTGTTGTTTGAGGCGATCGAGCAACGCATTTTCGGCTTTGCCTTCAAAATAACTGAAAAATTCCGGGGCCAGAACCGCATCAGTCAGGCGACGAACCGGGACATCTAAGCAACTTTTGTCACAGGTGATGTCGTAGCGGCGTTTGTTGAGATAGTTATCGAGAATCTGGAGCTTAAAAAAGTGCGGTTCACGGTCATCCTGGCATTCCTCGCAGAGGCAGGGGACTTTTTTGGTGACTATGATTTTCTGAAAGGAGCCGTTGATTTCATCAATTTCGTTGGTGATCACGCTGAGGAGTTCTTTGCTGTGCAGACCGGAGACGCGGATTTTGATTTCGCCTTTGTAGGGGCGGTAGGTTTCGAGCACTTCGGCACGGGCGCGACCGTTGTTGAGCACTACGCCGCTGCGCCAAACCAGTTGTTGTTGTTCGATCCAGCGGTAGAGCCGAACAATTAGCTGCGTGACGATGCCTTTGGGCATAAATTCATATTCATAGCGCAGCATCAGGTTGTTTTGGCTGTCCCAGTCATAGGCATAGGGGGGGCTAAAGTCGAGAAGTTGGGGGGCGATATATTCCCCTTGGAGGCCAGGGATGGGGTAGCAGAGTTTGAACTTTTCCATCAGTTGGAGCAGTTCATCGCCAAGGTTGCGATATTGTTCATCGCGCCAGATTTTGGCAAGGTCAGCATCGGTGAAGTGACCTTTGGCTTGGGCAACTTGTTTGTTGGTCGTTACAGCGTAGACAGCGTTGGTTGCCCATTCGGGGCGGAGAATAACAATGTGTTTAAGAACGCGATCGTCTTGGAAATGTAAGCAAATACCCAGCTTATGCAGAAAGTCACTAATCCGCAGCATTTCAACCCGATCTGCTACCCCATTGCGTTGGCAGAGTTCAAAATATTCGTGTTGTTCAATGGTGTTGCGAGCGTCGTTTTCAAGGGCATAGCGAACTTTGGCCCAGAGTTTGGGCACGGGTGTGCCGACATGATCAAGGCGGCTGATGTGGTATTGAATGGCATCTTTGATTTGCGCTAAACCGCGACCGTCTTTGAGGTTAGTGGGCAAAAAGTCTTTGATATGGGCAAAGTCACCTTTGAGTTGTTGTTGATTGACGTTGCAGGGTCGATCGCCTTTTTCGTTTTCAATCACTAAGACGGGGCTATCACCGCCAAAGAGTTCGATGGAACTCAGCCAATAGGGGAAGTCAGTGTTTTCTTTGCGGGTGTCGACAACAAGAGCATAAAGGGAACGTTCAGTAAGGAAGAATTGATGGGTTTGGTGGTGGATTTCTTGCCCGCCAAAGTCCCAGATATTGACCCGGAAGTCTTGCCCGCAGGGGTGCTCAAAGCGCCATTGCACCACATCAATCCCATGGGTGGGATCTTCATCGGGATCGAGTTTATAGTTTGAGTCTTGGATTTTCTTGGCCAGGGAGGTTTTGCCTGCGCCGCCTTCACCGATGATGAGGAATTTGGCTTCGTAGAGGTCGTCTGTGGCGTTGGGATTTTGGGTGGTGAAGTAGAAGTCAAAAATTGCTTGGGGTTGATACGGATTGACTAGAACTTCAGGAATAACAGGTAATGGATTTCCTTCTAAGAAAATATACCTCAGCTTTTGGAGTTGGACGATGGAGCTGGGCAGTTCACTGAGCTGGTTATAACTGAGGTAAAGCTGGGTGAGGTTTTGGAGCTGTCCGATGGAGCTGGGCAGTTCACTGAGCTGATTATTTCTGAGGTCTAGCTCGGTGAGGTTTTGGAGTTGGACAATGGAGCTGGGTAGTTCACTGAGCTGGTTACAACTGAGGTAAAGCTGGGTGAGGTTTTGGAGCTGTCCGATGGAGTTGGGCAGTTCACTGAGCTGATTATTTCTGAGGTCTAGCTCGGTGAGGTTTTGAAGTTGTCCAATTTCCCTAGGCATTTCACTGAGCTGGTTATTTCTGAGGTCTAGCTCGGTGAGGTTTTGGAGTTGGACGATGGAGTTGGGCAGTTCACTGAGCTGGTTATTTCTGAGGTAAAGCCCGGTGAGGTTTTGGAGTTGTCCAATTTCCCTAGGCAGTTCACTGAGCTGGTTATTTCTGAGGTCTAGTTCAGTGAAGTTTTGGAGTTGGACAATAGAGCTGGGTAGTTCACTGAGCTGGTTATTTCTGAGGTCTAGTTCGGTGAGGTTTTGGAGTTGAACAATGGAGCTGGGCAGTTCACTGAGCTGGTTATAACTGAGGTAAAGCCCGGTGAGGTTTTGAAGTTGTCCAATTTCCCTAGGCAGTTCACTGAGCTGGTTATTTCTGAGGTCTAGTTTGGTAAGGTTTTGAAGTTGGAAGATGGAACTAGGTAGTTCACTGAGCTGGTTAGAACTTCTACCAAAAATATCCTCACCCAGTCTCAGTACTTTGAGGTTTTGGAGCTGTCCAATTTCTCTAGGTAGTTCACTGAGCTGGTTATTTCTGAGGTCTAGCTCGGTGAGGTTTTGGAGTTGGACGATGGAGTTGGGCAGTTCACTGAACTGGTTAGAATTGAGGTAAAGCTGGGTGAGGTTTTGGAGTTGGACGATGGAGTTGGGCAGTTCACTGAACTGGTTATAACTGAGGTAAAGCTGGGTGAGGTTTTGGAGTTGGACGATGGAGTTGGGCAGTTCACTGAACTGGTTAGAACTGAGGTAAAGCTGGGTAAGGTTTTGGAGTTGGACGATGGAGCTGGGCAGTTCACTGAGCTGGTTAGAATTGAGATAAAGCTGGGTGAGGTTTTGGAGCTGTCCGATGGAGTTGGGTAGTTCACTGAGCTGGTTGCCTTGGCTTGGATTAATCGGATGACCGGCAATTTGTAGTGATTTAAGGTTTCTGAGCAAGCCAATCTCGGGCGGTAGGCTGGTCAAGCGATTGGTGCGAATTTTTCTATCAGCAGTCCACGTTCCCAAAACCAACGTTTCCAACTCCGTTAACTGTCCAATCTCCGGCGGCAACTCCGTTAAACCCTGCCCCGCCAGATCCAGCTCCTTCGCCCCCGTCCGCGCCGCCTCCTCAATCACCCGGAGCAACTCATCCCGCGTCATACCGCCACCTTGCCTACTGCACTACCCCGCCATTCTGGCACAGGCAAACCCCCGCTGCCCATGCCAACGCAATGAACTAGAACCTCTAGTACCGCAGGGCGGAAGTTCAAAGTTCAGAGTTCAAAGTTCAAAGTGTCTGTATGACAGATATCGGGTGGATTTTGAATAGGTGGCTTACTTCCGCCGTCGAGTACTAGGCTCTTGCACTTACATCTGCGCCACCCCCAAATCCACCAACGCCAACCGAATCTGCTCCAACCGACGGCGGTTCACGCCCAAATCCGACTCACCCAACCGCGACGCCGATCGCACCTCAATCACCCCCGCATCTGCCGGAAAATAAAACTCCAGATCATCCACAAACCCCAACAACCGACTCTCCGACGCCGCGCGGATATAATCTTCAGTCTCGGTCACAACCTGGGTACGAGGCACAACAGCCAACACCTTCAGCATTGCCTCTCGAACCGTAGCGCGATCGCCTTGATACGCGATCGGCTCAATCTGATGTGCCGTATCACCACCCTGACTCACCACACAATTGGGCGAATCCGGACAAGCCCTCAAGTGACCGTCCATCACCCCCAATTCCGGTGCATTGCCCGCAAAAAGCGCCGACATCCCCGGTAATGCTGCCATCGCCGAAGCACTGTTGAAGCTCCAGCCACTGGCTAAAGTAATTAGACTAATCAAACAAAAAGTTAAAACGCGTTTCATGAAGTTTATTGCGATGAAGACAACTAAAGTGTGAGATATCAATATTGAACCTGAATTTGAGATCAGTGAATCTTTTGAACAGGGGTTGAATCCAAAATGCTGGCCCCTATTGCAGGAGTTGATCGGGAGCCCTCTCCCCCGCAGCGGTTAGGGCTGTTATCTGTATTAACCAGAGAAAATCCCAGATCTGCTGTAGGGGCTCGGTTTCCGTGCCCCCACGTACCCTTGAACACCATCCTGCCAATGAATCAGGTGGGTTGCAGGGCAGGGAGACCCAGTCTCTATCTGAGACCCTTGGGTTTTCTTTTTTCTTTCAGAAGCATAAAACAGCCCTGCCCTAAGTTAGGGGCTGTCGTCAGTTAGACTTTAAACTCTTGCTATAACGGACTGACAGCCCCTTGCTCTACTTTTTAGATCGGGCGCTCCATCCCTTGTCCCGTCAGACTTCTGGCGTTAACTGACGACGCGCCCTAAATTATTCATTATTGATGGCTTTAAAACATGATGACCAATCCCCCAACCCAGATGTCTGAAAAATTTGAGCAGCTTGATGGCATTTGGCTCCTCAAAGAGCATCTGTATCAAGAAAATACTGGACAAAAACAGCTTTGGGATCAAATCGGGCAAAACTACTATGGTCGGGGTCAGTTTAATCGCCAGCCGCCCGCAGACTATCGAGACGCGATCGGTCGGCCGGGGGGACTTTGGAATGAATTGCCGATTGAGCGAGAATACAATTCAATTTTAGAAATTGGTTGTGGGGATGGACGGGCCTCAATCCATTTATCCAAAAACCGGGGCTTAGATTGCCAGCAATATTGTGGCATTGATATTTCAGAGCCCCAGCTCCGTCGCCTACAAGTCTTTAAAACAGCGTATGACTTTTATCCCTCTGCGCAATTCACCTTGATTTGTATGCCAGCCAAAGAGTTGCCACTGCCAGATGCTTCTGTAGATTTAGTGATTTCCGATGCAGTGTTTATGCATCTCACTAAAACAGATCTGTGCTTTTTGATGAAAGAAGTTCGGCGGGTCTTGAAACCCGGTGGTTTGCTCGGCTTCCGCAACTCCTTTCATAACCGAGAATGCCTGGGACATATCATTCGTAATTTTGCTCGCAGATTTGCCCCCAATCGCAACCCGCTCTATTCCTATCAGCATTCCCTGAGCGAAGTTTATGATTTATTTGAGCAAAGTGATCTAAACGATCCGGAAAATCCCATTCAAATCAAACCCAACGGTCAATATCGACTCCTCCCTCACCATTTGGGCCAGAAAAAGGTGCCCTTTGCCCAGACCATTAACGAATGGGCAAAGGCGAATAACTTTAAGGCGAACCGCTCAGTCTATAGTTTTGATGTGTATAACTGGTAACGCTGAATTTGCCGTTATTATTCAAGCTGCTCTAATATCCACTCCACGCCATCATTGAGATCCTCAGCAGTATAGTCCGGTTGCGTCGCATGTTGATGGTCACCCGAGAGCACTGCCTGACCATATCCCGTCTGTACCAGAATCCCCTTCGCTCCGGCATTATGGGCTAAATCCACATCCGTGGCTTTGTCCCCAATCATAAAACTGCGGCGGATATCTAAATCATATTTCCAAGCCGCAGCCACCAGCATTCCCGTGTTGGGTTTACGCCAGGTGCCCCAGATGGCAAATTCAGGATTCACTGCCCCTTCGGCTGGACTTAGGTATGGGCAATAATGCATTGCATCCAGGTGAGCGTTACCTTCGGCCGCCAGCAACTTGACCAGCCGAGCATTCAACGCCTCCACATGGGCTAAGGGATAATAGCCCCGTGCTGGGCCCGCTTGATTCGAGACCAAACAACAAAAAAGACCCGCATCATTAAGCCGTCGCACCGACTGGGCAACGCCTGGAATCAGTTCTAGGTCTTCCACCTGGTGCATATAGCCTTTTTCAATGTTTAAGGCCCCATCTCGATCAAGGAAAACTGCCCGCTTAGCCATTCCAGATTTTCTCCAAAATCGTCACAGGGGCAATGTCGGCGATCGACTCGGTCGGAGACTGCACCCCAAGGAAGCGATCGCTATTGGGAGGCAAGAGTTTAGCCATATCGGTGGGGCCAAAGAGCGCTAGCGTATAGGTGCCAGCCGCGATAGAGAGGTGCATCGGCCCACTGTCAGTACAGAGCATCAGATTGGCCCCGGCGATCAGTGCGGAAAGTTTGCCGATATCAGGAGGGGAGACAACTTTGACTTTGGGGGCTGCGGTGATCATCTCCTGCACCCAGGCATCATCTTCAGGGCCTTTAATGATCACCACGGGCACATCTGGCTGCTTTTCTTGCAGGTCTTGAACCACTTGCAGCCATTTTTGGACAGGATAAATCTTGTTGATACCTTTGGTGAGAGCCATCTGGCTGGAGCCACCGTGAATCAGGATATACCCCTCTTTGATATCTAGCCGTTGCTGCTGGGCTTCAGCCCATTCAATATCCGCACGGGGAACTGCTAATTGAGGTGGGGCAAACCCAGCGTCAATCCCAAAGCCCTGCACCAAGTCGTGATACATAGCAGCAGCATATTGCTTCCGATTGAGGGGGACGGTGTCTGTCCAAAACCAATCTTTGCCACTCACATAGCCGACGCGCTTGCCAATGCCATTAAGCCAGAGCAGGAGACCCACTGACCAGCGCTGCCCGAGAGCCACGGCGGCTTCGTATTCGCGATCGCGGAGCATGCCAATTAAGTTGAGATAGTCCGCCAGACCGTTATTGTCTTTGTAGTCAAACAGTAAAACCTCATGCACTGAAGGACAAACGCGATAGGCGACCTTTGAGCGCGGCTCCACCAAAACATCAATTTTGGCCTCGGGATAGGCCGCTTTCAGGCTGGCTAGGGTCGGAAAAAACAGAACTTGATCGCCAATTCCACCAGGGACAAGAGCTAGTATGCGCATCTCCACTCACACCGGGTTGTATAAAATCGAGTTCATTGTATCAGTCCAGGCCGAGTCGGAGCAGGTTTGCTTCGGGTTTCGGAGCTGAGGGTGGGTTTTATGCGGTGGTGTAAGCAGGAAGATTCAAAGGAATTGAAAAAGGGCGACGGTTGGAGCGCTATGCGCTGCTGCGGCAAATTGTGCCATTCTTGAGGGGGTTAGGGTTTCCTGTCGAGCGGTTGTTGAACTTTATTGGGGGATTACTGAGGCTGAGTTGAAAGCGGAAGATTAATTCTGTGTCCCTCGTGTTAGGGTTCTGCTGCCTACAGTTCAAACTTTGGGATGATTAGAGGCAGAGCCTCTCGACCTGCATTATACCAAATCGAATAAAGAGAGCTACAGATAGTAGAATAGGAAAGCAGAATCCAAAACAGATGCCATGACAGGAGTCTATCGACTAGAGATAAAAGAGAGTGTAGAGGAACTGAAAGGATTACTG
>JAAHHN010000028.1 GCA_010672165.1 Spirulina sp. SIO3F2
TGGTACTCTTTAGCTATCATTTTGTTTGGATAGGTCACTTGCACTAATATTGACCTATCTTTTTTTGCCTCCTTAGTCTATATTCCTTGCTACACAAAGCTTTTGACCCTCTTTGTCACCCTCTCAGGATTTAGTATTGTCTACTCCCCAAAGACTCTAACAATTCTTCACCCGCCCGCAGCCGCTCAATCTAAGCCATTGATGCTGCATCACTAACAAAAAATGTCTTCACCTCACCCCCCATGCAAATCATCCTCAATCTTCCCGACACCCTCAACCAAACCGACACCTTCAACGAAACCGACTGGTTTCGAGAAATCGCCATTGCCCTCTTTCAACAAGAGCAAATCACCCTCGGTCGTGCCAGCAAAATCGCTGGACTCCACCAACTCGAATTCCAACAACTCATCGCCGATCGCAGCATTTGTGTTCACTACGATATCGAAGACCTCGAAATCGATTTAGACAGCCTGCGCCAGGACGGCTGGTAAATGAAGATTGTCAGCAACACCTCACCCCCTGATTGACTGACAAAATTCAGTCAATCAGCGTTTCAAGTTCTAAGCGAGCTGGCTGATTAGTGTTGGCATGGATGTGTTCGGTGGCTCAAATGTTGGGGAGAAAATTCACTGCTTTCGATGCCATCGTAACGCCCGAAAAACATATAAAATAATGCGATTTTTCCCGCTACAAACAGTCTTTGCGTAGTGCCATGACACAGGCAATAGGATTTAACTTAAACCCAAGAATTTCAAAAATCATAGCGATTTTCTAATGCACCAATTAAGGTGTGTCATGGCACTACTGCTCAAACAGATTACGCTTGCTACCATTAAGGCAACGAAATCCCCCTTGAGTGCAATGGTTGTTCAACTGAGTCTGGCTAAACTTAAACCCAATACCCTCAAACCACTGATTCATTTAGTAGAGCGCGGCATGGGTCAATATCCTTGGCTCGATACAACCGCTCTTACCTTGACCACTGTTGAGCAAACCCAGCTTCAATGGTTACAAACCCGACTGGCCCAAGAGCGGACTCTCTTGATGAACGAAGCAACAATTTGGGCACGGGCAATCTATCCCGTATTGATGTTGGCAGAACAGCAAAATGTGCAAACCTGGGCAGAGGTGGAAGTGAGTGCCGCCTATCCCACTTTTACCGTCTCAGGCATTGCCGATGGTGTGCTGGCCGCCTGTGTAGAAGGAGAACTCCGGACACCCTATTTCGTCGTAGTTGAGGCCAAACGAGGGCTAGAAGCCGAGAACCCCAAATATCAGCTCTATGGTCAATTGTTGGCCACAGCGCGACTGAATTGGCAAGCGCAACCGAGAGAACCTCAAACTGTTTTTGGCTGCTACACGATCGCGGATACCTGGACATTTGTGCGAGCCCAGGTCAGCGATATGGAGGCGGAGCGTCCCACACTGGTGGTGGAATCCTCACGGGATTACCTAGAAAAAGTCGAAGCAGACAAGATTTTGAAGACCCTTAAGGGAATTGTGCAACGCTGTATCGCAGAGACTGGGGTGCATGAAGACTTCACGATAGGGGAAGCATCGACACAGTAGTGCGATCGCTATCTTGTAGAGTGAGTTAGCAGGGAGAAAACTTACGCAAACCAGAACAGTTTCCGCTCCTGCGTAACGAACCAAACTCACCAATCACTGCCGCCAAAAATCTATTTTTCAATCTAATACCCTGTAATGTAATCAACCGACCATGCTAACCCCCCTATTCCTTGCTCATTGCAGCTTCGATAAAACGCCTACCCCTGCGATTATTGGCTTTGAACTCTTTATTGTTACTGGCACCGCGATCGCCTTCTGGCTGCTCAATCGAATTCAAACCAAAGTTTGGCTGCGTTTTCTGATTTTAGCGGGAGCAGTTTTGCTCTTTGAACTCTTCACTGCGCCGATGTGGAAGAACGAGAAGTTGGGGGTTTGGGCGTATTTGTATCTCGATGTCAGTTGGGTACTGACCATTGGTTGGACGAGCTTGATTTTGACTGTGGTGACGGTGTGCGATCGCCTGCTGGAGCAATGGAAAGAATGGCAACGCTTCCCAGCGTATTTGGGTGTGCTCACCGTAGCAGTGACCGGTTTGGAAATGTTGGTGGTGAATTTGGGGATTCGGAGTTATGCACCGGAAGTGCTGGCGGATATGAGTCCAGTTTTTGTATTAGGTGTGCCGATTGTGGATGTGTTTTATTACACCCCGGTATTTATGGGCTTGGTGATTAGTTTTTATAAATATTGGATGTTTATTGTTGAAGATGAACCGCTGATTCCCAGCAAGCAACGCAAATGGCTACGGAGTATTTTTATTGCCTTTCTCGCCGTCTTTTTGTTTGAAGTGATGATTCAACCGATGGTGGAGAATCGCGGTTTTCCGCAATGGTCTTATATTTTCTTTGATATCAGCGTTATTCTCACGGGCGCTTGGGTCTTGATCATCGGTATTGCAGCGGTAGTGATCGATCGCCTCTTTCTACATTTTCCGGTGGTGTATCGCTTTTTACTGGCAATGGGGATTACGGGGGCGATCGCTTGGCCAACAGAGGCTTGGCTAATGGCGAATAACTATCGTGTATATGGTGAAAGTGCTACGCATAATTTCACAGGGCATATCACACCGCTGCTTAATACACCTGTTGAAATTGCCTTTGCAATTCCTTGCTATATGGCGCTTGTCATTGCATTTATTCGCTACTGGGAAACGATTTTAGATAATCGCCTGTAGGTTATAAGTAGAGTGACCTAATTAAACCGAGGTACACCATGATCAAAAGCCATACAGCACAAGCTCTTCATGCCTTACCCACCTCGAACTTTACTGGTCAACCTACTTATCGCTCTATTAAAAATACACCTGAATTAGCTAATAGCAGGTTGAGTTGACGAAAGAAACCCAATACCAAAAAAGCTTATAGCGATCTTTAAATCAGAAAACATCCAATTATCAACAAGATTGTCATGGTCGATAAAGAGACAGTATTTGAGAACATTGCAAAAAACATCGCTGTGATGAGCGCGATCGCTTTTCCAGTGGGCTTAGTCGTTGTAGCGCTGGGGTTAATTATTATCACAGGCGATCCCATCAACGCAGGAACTTTAGTGTTGTATTCGATCGTTTGCACTCTCGGTATCTCATTGTTGATCTGGGTTCCTCTCGTTTGGCTTGCCGGTTTTATTACGGTCGGGATTATCCTCGGCATCGCTCAAACCGTTGGCTTTGGCTTAAATCTGACGTTGCCAGGGCAGAGTCAATCGATTGGTGCGGTGTTTAAACCTGCGGTGAGCCGTGCCACTGTGAAGCAGCAAAGTTTAGTGAATTACATTCGCAAAGCGCAGGCCAAGGGTTTTAGTGAGAGTCAGATTCAGAATCGCTTGCGTCAAGAGGGCTGGAGCTTGGCAGAAATTGAGCAGGCGCAAGGCGCGATGGAAACTTCAGCTTAATTAATTAAGACAATGAGTGAAAACAATTCACCAACTCAAAACATATTGTTAGAGAATCTTAAAACTCTATTCACTGGCGTGATCGCCCTGAGCATCATCATCGGAGGCATCTGGAGTTTTGGCGGGGTTATGGTGGTCTCGATCGTCTGTACGCTGGGGATCGCTTTGCTGATTTGGCTCCCCTTATTTTGGCTTTTAGGTCGATTAACTTTAGCCGCTTTTAACTATTGCAATATCAATGGGCAAAGCGCTACACCGCAACAGAAATTTGGTGACATGGCTCGAACCGTGATTATGGGGTTTCTTGGCGTTTCAATGATTGCTGTACCCTTGGGGGTATTTGGTCTGGTGGCATTAATTGACCAAACGCCTAAGCAGGGTTGGATTGTTTGGCTATTGGTTTTGTGGTTGGCGGGCCGATTAACACCGAGAATCCTTAACGTTCTGGGGATTAATCTCAGCAATTTTGCGTTGGGCGGATCACGCTCAGGTGTTGAGGGAGGCGAGGTTTTACCTTCGCTTCGGAAGCCGACGCCCCAGCAACAAAGTCTTGTCAACTATATCCGCAAGGCTCAAGCCAAGGGGTTTAGCGAAAGTCAAATCCAAAGTCGCTTAAATCAGCAGGGTTGGAGTAATACAGAAATTGAGCAAGCTCAAGCGATGGTGAGTGTAGTTTGATGAGACGATCGCTCAAATATTTATCTCAGTATCACATTTTTCAACGAAATCGGCTCAAAGCCTGGGTCATCAAAGAAATATCGACCATCAGCTGCAAAAATACGTTCAAATAGCTGGGATATCCCATCAGCAATAATCACAGGGTTCCAAAGCTGAAGGTCTTCACTATTTGCGAATCCACCTCTTACATTAGAACCACGAACTACTCTACCTAAGAGCATCCAACAGTGATCACGTGTCCAGTAATAAGCGATGCAACGTCGATCACTTAACTTAATGAAATGCTCTGCATAGTCACTTCGTACTTTAATTAAAGGTTCTGTATCGCCATTCCGTAAATCTGGAAGTGAATAAAGTTGTT
The DNA here is from genome assembly GCA_010672165.1 of Spirulina sp. SIO3F2. GTDB lineage: Bacteria > Cyanobacteriota > Cyanobacteriia > Cyanobacteriales > Spirulinaceae > SIO3F2. The sequence goes on from JAAHHN010000028.1 coordinate 4,496, forward strand.
CTTCATTATCTGATAATATTTTCTGATAATGTGCTCTACGATCAACCGGGTTAGAGATACGATCTAATTCGGTTTGAATTTCCTCATGCTTAGGCAAACCCTTATATGCTTTAACTTCCCAAGAATATTGACTACTTGGAAATAGTACTGCTCCATTAAATTTTTCTAGAACCTGCATATACTCTTTGGGAATTTCACCCCGCCCAGGCTGCCGATTATTCCAGTCCATTGGTGGTTTTGTAATATGCTCTTGCTGAATTTCATCGAGTAGCTCTACAAACCCTCTATCCAGCTCTCGAACTGCCCAGCCAACTTCAGGTTTTAAATAACTATCTTCAGTCTGTTGTACACCAACAAAGCCAGAAACCAAACCCAAGGAAATTTTGTGTCCGTTGAACTCGACCGTGATAGGCGATTGAGAAATTTCATTCGGTAAAGAGCGGGAAGAAATTCCATTCTCAACAATAAGCTTTGAACGTGGCACATCGAAAATTGGATTTCTTACAGACACATCTTCAGTAACTGAATGCTGGATGTAAGGGAATAAATCTGCTAGCCAACCTGTAATTAAATCACCACCATACATCTCCTCAGGTTTATAGATATGCTGCCAAAACTCTCGGGAAGGTTGACCCGATGCAGTGTCAACAAATCCCTGAAAAATCGGTAACAAACGGTCTGTCCACCAATCCAGATCATATTGCGCCATTTGCTCAACGCGATTGTAGATACTCTGCCAATCAGCCACTGTCCCCATTAACGTGATGTATGGAATACCGCAAATTCCAGCCAGCACATAGGCAAAATATTTCTTGAATGCATCCATCATCACCACATGACTCGCCGTTTGGGTCACAGGCGTTGTGGTGCTGAAATTGCACTCCAACAAGCGATAGACATCTGCCCCCACATGATCACGAATCAATAACGCCCAACCCTGCACCGCCGATCGCCAATCCTCAACCGTTTGAGGCAAGGGGGCATTCACCACCAACTCCTGTTTACCCTGATGAGCCACAAAGCGAGAGCGGAGCCGTTCCGCATTGTTATTAACATGCTGGGCAAAACCTTGAGCGATCGTTAGCCAGATAATATCCGGCGTCAACACTAACGGTCGATGCTCACTAAACGCCCGATGCACTGCATAGACTAAAGGGTGAGTGGAGCAATATTCCACCACTTGAAAATCATCATCATGACTAAACGCCAATAGGGGCGCTTCTAAATAGGCTTCAAGCGATGCTTTTGCCGATTTAAACTTGAGCTGAGTGGTGACGGCTTCGACATCATCCACCTGGAAACAAATGGAATTGGCGGTTTTGTTTAGGATTGGCGCGATCGCACTCATCAGGCCCTCTCAACATCTCTGGGAAATACGAGCGTATTCTAACGAAGTCAAGACACGGGCTGTGTCGATTCCAAATATTGCTTAACCAACTGAGCATGACTCAACGGCCGACTAAGATCCATCACATCACCATTGGTTTCATAATCCAGCAACACCACCCCTGCGTCGGCTTTTGCCCGCAACAGTTCGACCTCCGTTTGTAAGCAGTTTTCCAACACCCACCGATAGGCCGGTAGATAAATCTGCTGCCGCGCTGTTAAGTAATCCAGCAGTTCTGTGCCCTGCGTCCCGCGCCGATGACCTAAAACCTTGCCATATTTACGCACCGTCCGCTTCAAGCCTTTCATACTCGTCACCTGCAACTTGTTCAAGTCCACATCCGCTGACTCAAACACCTTCAGCCCCTGCCATAACCCTTCCACCGACTGGCTCACCGCCGCTGAAAACGGAACAGGAATGTTGCCGTGGGGATAGAACGGGCTAAACCGCACCCAAGGCTCAGGTGCTTTAGAGGTGAGGTCAATGATTTCGTAGCCTGGGAATTCTCGCTCTAGGGTTTTGAGCTGCTTACGTCGATTGGCGACAACAATGGGCATTTCGAGGCTAAATGCTGATACAACTAGTACCGCAGGGCGAAAGTTCAAAGCGCAGAGTTCAAAGTTCAAAGTGCCTGTATGACAGATATTTAGTGGATTTTGAACAGGTTGCTGATTTCCGCCGTTGGGTACGAGAAAACAAATCCTAGAATAACGCTAGTGCAGCGTCAAGCCTTAATTGTAGGTTGGTGTTGAGTGAAGCGAAACCCAACACAACCATTGTCGCTGTTGGATTATCTCCTTTGGAGACGCTACGCGAACGTTCCTCAACCACAACCTACGCAAAAACCTGATTTTTAGAGTTGACAGAGCACTAGTACCGCAGGGCGGAAGTTCAAAGTGCAGAGTTCAAAGTTCAAAGTGTCTGTATGACAGATATCGGGTGGATTTTGAATAGGTGGCTTACTTCCGCCGTCGAGTACTAGTAATAATCCGGTGAGCATCAACACATGACAAAAAAAGAAGAGGATTATCTTCCTCTTCTCAAATTTCTCGATTGCCTTAGTCTTTGTCGCTGTGGTTGAGAACGTGTTTCAAGGGGAAGTAATTAGAGTCGGCGAGTACAGTTACCAAATTTACTTTTCCAGGATTTACCTCCAACTCGCTTACAATTATGAGCATCTCGATTATTGAGAACTCTACCCGAACAATTTCTGGCACTGTAGCACTTTTGCTTGGCGGATATCTCAACTCCAGAATCTGAAGAAAGATGAGAAAAGCCTAAGTCACGGATTATGGGCAAAGCTTGAATGGGGAAAGGCATAAGGTTATTCCTCAATAATTGCAGTTATCTATGAACGTGTCATGCTGATGGATTAGGTGAGCACCATAGAACTTTAGACACAATTACATGAATACGCTTGTGTTGCTTGGTTGTAATAACACTGTGGATTATATTTTGGCCCACAATTGTCAGAAGTTACATTTCCCGCTGCATCACAGGTACAGCTAGCTTGAATTCCTGAAGCTGCCAAACGATTTTTAGAGAGCATTGATGGGATATTACGGCTAACCGGTCGGACTTGTACTGGAGACATGATTAGATTCCTCCTATGTTTTATACTTCTAAGACGGTATGAGGCTTGATTTCTGAATTTTTTCGAGTTTTTGCTTAGACTTCATCGTTTTGATTTGACATATAAATATCAACTCAAATCTCAAATAGAAAAGATACCAAGTATCTAATGATGCTTTTTTATTACTTCCAAAAGCTCTTTTGATCTATCTGCACGATGCCAAATATCTACTAATGTTTTTTTGATCTGAGGATCTTGAGGACAGAGCTGATATGCTTTCAAAATCATCTCAGATGCAGATTGATTTTTTTGTTGACTGAATAGGGCTTTGGCATAGCAATACCAGCCTTGGAAGTTGTCTGGATAGTTTTGGGTGAACGCCTGCCATAATTCCAGGCTTTTAGAGCGCTTACCTTTTAACTGATAATATTTCGACTTTAATTGGGTGACTTTGACCGAATAAGGTGCTAACTTTGATAGTGTGATTAAAATCTTTTGAGTTTGTTTTCCTTCTATACCTGATATTAAGTTTTGTCGTAACCGTTGGGCCACAAGTCGTGTCAAAGTAAGATAATCATCAGGTGCTAAAGACTCAATCTTTTGCAATGTGACTTTTGATTCCTCTCCCTGCTTCAAGATAAGCTGTAAGTCATGAATATGGCAGAGGGCAATCACATCATCAGGCTCCATCATCACTATTTTCTCAAAGGAATTCAACGCAGCCTTATATTTACATTGCTGTAGTTGAGTGCGACCCAGCGCTAACCAATGGGCTGGATTCTGATGTTCTTCCTGAGTGGCTAAAAAAAAGTAATTCTCTGCTTGTGCAAGCTTCTGAGCACATAAACTAATCAATCCTCGGATATGCTGTTGAGTTGCACTTTTAGAGCAGATCTCAATTGTTTCTTGGTAGAGCAGCACTGCATCTTGGTGTTGTCCGATAAGCTGCCAAATCTTACCGAGCTTGATTCTAATATTGATCAGTTGGGGCTGACGCTCAATGACTTGCTGATATGCTGCGATCGCAGCTGTCCAATTGCCTTGCTCATAGAGAAGCTCTCCCAGCTCCAAGTGTTTTTTCCATCCTGTGGGATGTTTCTGAATATACTTTTGGAGTGTTTTGATTTTTTGTGTGGCTCGAGTACTGTTTAGAAAACAAACAAATTCAAGATTGAGTTCTTTTTTTATTGGTTCATCTACCCACACTCGGCAAACATGAGTTTTTCTGGACATAGTGCTGTGATAGAATAACTAATTGATTCTATTGGTCTATAAACAGAAGAGTTCTTAACTTCAGCGATCAATTCCACTCTCTCTAGATTGCTTCCATACTGAGAAAACTCAATGATATTTATTGCATCTAGGTAGCCGGATAGGCGTCTTTGCAATATTTTTCTTGATTTTTGGATGATCTTATAGAGACTATCTATTTTTATTGAGAGTTTCTGTGAGATTTCTTGATAAGATAAATCGTGAATAAATCTTAAAATGAATGGAACTCTGAGTGTATCTGGTAGTGAGTTTATCGCTTGTTTGATCAGAATCCCAAGCTCATTATTTTCCAATTCCCTATCGGGTAAATCCGAAACAGATTCAATACTATTGAGTGAGTTATTGACAAAATCTCCAACCTCGTCCAAGGAAAGTACTTGACGGTTTTTTTGACGATAAATATCTATACACAAATTATGTGTAAGCCGGATCAGCCAGGCTTTCGGATCTTGAATTTGACTTTCATATTTTGGGAATTTTTCCCAAGCTTTGAGACGAGCTTGCGCGATCGCATCTTGGGCATCATTAATATTTCCAGACATCCAAGACAGGCAACGTTTATACAGATATTCCTCATGGAGTAACCATAGTTGCCAAAAGTTTGAGCAATCCACTAAAGGAGATTGCTTTGATAGTCTTTTTTGGTTCATTATCCCTCCTGGGAAACAATAAAGGAGATGATAAATCAAGAGAATTCAATGGATTTAATTTTTAAATCAAATGCGATTCAAAACATTCGCATTCTTTTGCTCTTGACTTAGGGGTTTAACTGACTAACAGGTTTATCCATCACATTATTGATTGTCAAGATCCATAAAAATATTTCTTAACACAATCAGTTCAAGAGCATTTTTAAATCTATTTTGAGCAGATATAAAACCCCAAAGCTTATTATCTTCTATTGTCAAAAACAAAATCCGGAAAGTTTTGAGGATTTATTTTTATTTTCATCGCTCCAAGTCTGTTTTTCTTATTACTGGCGTCAACCAAGACCCTTGCCACACAAAGGATTCATTGCCTTCATACCCAAAGTATCCTGCTCAGCTCCAATCACAATAATCAACCCATAACTCAAAAAAATCAGAAGTTTTGATGAGCGATCGTCTTAAAGATGTAGGGACACAGGAAACACTTTCTGAGGTTAGCGACTGATACTTTAATCGGTCGCAGATTAACTCATCAGAAGTGATTGATTGCATGGAACTTGATGTAGCCAACCACGCTGTAGACACAAAAACGGCCACGGCTCTCTCGGCTTTGCCAGGATTAGACGCTTTGTGGCAAACCACCCAAGGCACACCGGATATCTGCATTGCCGTATTGGATGGCCCTGTGGATCTTGAGCATCCCTGTTTTCAGGGCGCTAATTTGAAACGGTTGCCCACATTGGTTACAGACACCGCAGGCGACGGAATGATGTCGGGTCATGGTACCCACACCACCAGCATCATTTTTGGCCAATCGGGCAGCCCCTTACATGGGATTGCCCCCCAATGTCGGGGTCTTATTGTGCCGGTGTTTTCAGATCATCGGGGGTCTCTGTCTCAACTTGACTTGGCACGGGCCATTGAACAAGCAGTCGATAAAGGCGCACAGGTCATCAACATCAGTGGCGGTGAATTGAGCCCATCTGGCCAGGCTCGCCCGGAGTTGGAACGAGCAGTACGTCTGTGCAGAAACAACAATGTGCTGATTGTGGCAGCGGCGGGCAATGATGGCTGCGACTGCCTCCATGTGCCGGCTGCCTTAGATTCCGTCCTGGTGGTGGGTGCATTAGATAGCCAAGGTCATCCCCTAGGCTCTAGCAATTGGGGCAAAGTCTACCAAACCCAAGGGCTTCTGGCCCCCGGCCAGCACATTTGGGGGGCACAAGTCGGTGGGGGGCTGACCACCAAAACGGGGACGAGTTTTGCCACCCCTATTGTGTCAGGGATTGCTGCACTGCTCTTAAGCCTGCAAGCGCAACAGGGTCAAACGCCTAATCCGCAAGCGGTGCGAGAGGCGCTCCTGGCGAGTGCTAAACCTTGCAACCCGGAAGCCACGCCTGACAGTCAGCGCTGTTTGGCTGGACTTCTACATATTTCTGGGGCTCACGCCTCATTGCAAAACAACGGAGACACACACAAGATGTCTGAAGAAAATCCAACAGTACAACCGAGCGAAGAACAAAGTAATCTTTCACCCGTGATTGCTCCCAACGTCGAATGGAGCCGTCAAAATCAGTTTGCGACGAATAATCCGCCACCGACAGCAACGGGTGTGCAGGCAGCAGAAGCCCCACCGCCACCAACTAATACAGTTGCAACAGCCCCTGCCGCAGGCACAGTAATGCCATCTCATGCAGGCGCTGTGACTGCCAGTGAGGTCACCGCCTCAGATTGTGGGTGTGATGGCGTAACCAGCAGTAGTGGCATGGATAAACGGGTGTCAGAGTTCCGCCATGCTTTGGCGTACACAGGGGTCGAATCTCTTGTCTATGCGATCGGGACTTTAGGGTATGACTTTGGCACAGAAGCGCGACGGGATATGTTTGTGCAGCAGATGCCCCAAGCACAAAATGCTCCTCCTCCCAATCCTTATAATGCCCAACAGTTCCTTCCGTATTTAGACAGCAATCCTTCTGCCACAAAATCTTTAATTCTGACTCTAAATATTGAGTTAACTCCTATTTATGCAATTCAGCCAGAAGGCCCCTTTGCGAATGATGTTTATAAATATATTTTGGAGTTGCTTAAGGGGCAGATTCAACCCGATACAGACCCAGAGTACATCTCACGGATTTCTCTACCGGGTCTGCTTACTGGACGCAGTATAACTTTATTTTCTGGTCAAGTTGTTCCAGTAGTGGTTCCTCAAAAAATTGGCATGTATGGCTGGAATGTCAATCAACTCTCCCAACTAGCAGTCCAAGCAGCAGGCGGTAGTTCTTCTACCGCTCGAAATTCTTTCGAGGATTTTCTCAACCGCGTTTACTATGAGTTTCGGAATTTAGGACAGACGTCCCATGATCGGGCGCTGAATTTTGCCGCAACCAATGCCTTCCAAGCCGCTTCTGCTTGGCAAAGTGCCTTACAGGCAAACATGCAACTCGCTGATATCACCGTTAAGCGTAGTTCTTTTTGTCGCATTGATTCTGATTGTTGGGATGTACGACTCAGTTTCTTTGATCCAGAGAACGATCGCAAAGCGAACAAAATTTACTTATATACCATTGATGTCAGTGATGAAATGCCAGTCACCATGGGGCCTGTACGGACTTGGTCTGCCCCTGGTGCGTATTAAGCACAATTTCAAGCTTGATCATCTTTATTCATTTTTTGGAGCATTTTTACAATGAACCTTCCCAAACAATCTCAACCTGTTGTCCGACTCAATAGTTCAGTACAATCTCCAATTCAGCAGTCACAAGTCATGCCTTCTAGCATTGATGATTGCTATAAACTACCCGGTGCATCTCGTAACTTGTGTATTGCTGGTTATGTCCACTAACCACTTAGAGCCATGCTGATTCCAATTCAGGCTGGACATGTACCACGAACGCTGTGGTGAATGTTTCAGCTAAACCCTAATCCAAAATGACAATTCGTTCAAAAAAAGGAACATTATGAACAAGCAAAATCTGCCCGTCCAATCTGCTCCTGTTACCCGTTATGTTAGCCCTGGTGCTGTCAATGGTGGTGCTGGTGTTGAAGCTTCTAGCTTCTGGGATACGCTCGAACACATCGGCAGCACTGTTGGCCACGTCGCTAAGGTTGCGCTGCCTATTGCTGGTCAAGTTGCTCAGGTTGCGTTGCCTATTGCTGGTAAAATTGCACGTACTCTATAGAGCTATTGAAGAGTTGAATCAAAGATTTTATTTTTTTGTTCGACTCACTGAATATAGTCTCTATTTAAAAACAAGGCAACTTCTGTTCAGATCTAAAAAAAATTTCTATTTCATTTGGGAATTTTTTGAGATAAGTTTCTAGATCTTAACGCAGAAAAAATTCAAATCATGGGTTAGGTGTTTTTACCATATAACCCAACCCATGATTTATCGGGCTTCAAGATTGATGCCAACTTTTTCTGTAGTTTGATTGTGAATTTGCTTTGGTGACCGATATTTAATGTAAGTCAAATTTCAAGGGATATTATGAACAAAAAAAACCTACCCGTCCAGTCTATTCCCGTTACTCGCTATGTTAGCCCTAGTGCTGTCACAGGTAGTACTGGTGTTGAGGCCAGTGATTGGACTGACTATCTGAGGGCCTGTTTAAATGGGTGTGTTCAAGAGGCTGGTCAATTAGCATTGAACCATGCTGGACAGGCTTTTATGGGTACCTGAAGCTGTTTTTTGGTTCGACAAGAGTATTTTGGGGACTAAAAATATTCTTATTCTTTGTTATTCTATTCCCTTGTAGTAGAGTATGAAGCTCAACCTATAAGTTGGCATAGATCAGACTCTATTGAGGTTAGAATAATCTTCTAATGCTGAATCCAGATAATAAAGATGAGCGGAGTCAAAATCCAGCCACCTTGACTATTCCCTCTGGGGATACTACACGTAGGCGTAGCCAGCCGTTAAGCTTACGATTCTACTCAGTCTTCGCTTTCTGAGCATATACAATTTGGATTCAGTATAAAAGCGATACTTCATCCTTGTGAAGTTTTTGAGACTCAAATCTCTCTATCCTGCGAGCCTTTATCTATAGTGGAGTTTTCATGGAAAATCAAAGCCAAAAATCTCCCTGTCAAATCTTCACCTGTTATCCATTTAGATAACCCTGGAATTCTTTTTTTGGGTTCAATCATGCAAGTGCTCAAGTGAGTTTGCTAGAAGGCTTACTCCTATCACTGGCAACCAAAGCAGTCCCTGCTATTGTGAGTGCCGTCACCAGTTAATTTGTTTATTTGGCATTTAGCGAGATTTACTTGTACTAATCGCATTCACTTTAAATGTCATCACTACTGGAGCATTAGGGAATGTTGATCTCACATTCGGATTTCCAGTAAACATTCTCTGATTTGCACTTTTCTATTTTCTTTACCCCCTAAATCCATGTTTTCAGTCTATTGTTCTTCCATCCCAAATTCTGAGCCATCGGAGCCATCGGAGCCACCAACCCGTTTCTTTCCATTACAATCTCATCCTGTTTCTCGCAAATGTGGGTATGAACCTTACCTCAGAAAGACCATAATACCCATACCTGATGAGGACGGCATTCCCCTATATTTATCCTATATGCCCAGTGGCGAATATCCGAATCAACCCGCTCACTTTACGGGAGCCTATGAGCATGGTTGTCAGCTTTTTGCTGGTGCAGCGATGGCACAATGCTTAGCTGCCTATGGCTTGTAATTACAACAAAAAAGCATCGTTCAAAGGTTGTTGAATCCTCACCTTATGAAGGATAACCTGTTATGCCTGGAGTTCTAACCGGTTTGTAGAGCAAAATGCTTCTCTGCCCGTCGTTATCCTCGCACCTACCACTCTGCCTCCTGTTGAGCAATCAGCGCCCACCTTGATGATGTATTGAAGGTGGGCATTTTTTTGTGCGAACTGCGCCAGCAACTTGAGCATCATTTCATACGAAATCCATCTTGTCTGCACCAAGAATCAAATACCCCGCAAGGTAGGGAAACCCAGCCCCTACAACAGGAAAATTTTTGGGATTTTAACGTTCGGATTTGGTATCACCCCCAGAACGAAGCCGGGAGCTGATCAACCCGTAACCTCTGCTGAATGGCTAAGGCGATCGCGCCCACTGCTACATCTGCCCCCTGACCCAACAGCATCGCTCCCACAATGCGCCCCTGCTCATCTGTCACCCAACGACATAAGCCTGTGGTCGTTTCAGTGAGGATCGCCGAGGGGAGTGCCTGCCGATATAGGGTATGAATTTGCATCGCTTTGCCATAACGGGCGTGAGCCTGCTGCGGTGTCAACCCGACCCGAGCTAGTGGTGGATTTGTTGCCAACACCCAAGGAACTGCTTGATAGTTAACGGTTCGCTGCCGAGAATTCAGACAATTATGAACCGCGATCGCGGCTTCATATTGCCCAATTCCAGGCGAATCATAGCCTCCCAACACTGCACCGCAAGCATATAAGTGAAGCGCATTCAAGCAACGCAGGTTACGGTTGACCCGAATGGGCTGTTGCACAGGAAAGCCCGCTAAATCGGGTTGTGTCAGTTCTGCCCAAATCAGGCGATCGCTCTCAATCTCCAACTCCCCCGCTTGCAGCCCTTGCCGAGCCCCTCGCTGTTGCACCTGAGTCACCGAGCGATGGGTATAAATTTTGATGCCCTCCGCTTCAAGAATGGCTTGCAAACGTTGCACCACCACCGGATCTTCTTGGGGCAAAAGGCGATCGTCAGTCACCAACGTCACCGTCTTTCCCAGGCGTTGGAGGCTCTGAGCTGTTACCAGCGCTGTGGGGGTCGCGCCAATAAGCGTCAGGTGTTCAGGCAGCTCTGCCCAGCTCTGATTCAAAAGCTGATCTAGGGTTAAGACGGGCTCAAGATCCTGAGCGATGGTGGGTGCTGCAATCTGGGCACCTGTCGCTAAGAGATAACGCCGTGCTTGCAACCCAGCAGGCTCTGTTTGCCAAATCCAATGCGGGTCATTTGTCCAGGTTCCAGACACAGTGATTTCATCGACCCCTGCACTCGCCAAAGCATAGGTCGAAAGCTGCGCTTGGGCTGCTGCGATCGCAGGATGCTCCGGGTCATATTTATCCGTGGCTTGAGTTTGATGCTGGGCGCTTTGACTGCGGAGAACTGAATTGCGCAAAGGCTGACCTTGGGTCACTAGGGCGACCCTAGATTTTTGCTGCGCGGCGAAGAGGGCAGCATAGCGAGCGGTGGATGTGTTGCCAATGACCATCAGGTCATAGTTGTAGGTTGGCATCGTGAGTCAACCCTGAAGACTGGGGATCTGGCTGAGCGCATCAAGCAGACGTTGATTGTCGGCTGCGGTGCGCACTGCCACCCGAAAATAATCTTCGCCCAGTTCCGGAAAGCTCAAACAATCGCGGATCAAAATGCGATCGTGCTGCAACAGTTCGGCTTGTAATAGCGGGGCGCTGGATTGGGTCTTCACTAGCAGAAAATTTGCTGCACTGGGGCGAGGTGTTAAGGCGGGGAACTGAGCAAGACTTTGCTCAAGCTGGGTTCGTGCGGGTGTTAACCAATCCCAAGTGGCTTGGGCAAAGGCATGATCGTTAATCATCACCTCTCCCACCTGAGCGGCCAAACTATTAACTGACCAAGGATCACGCATGGCTTGCCAACGGCGGAGGCGATCGGGATGCCCCACGGCATAACCCAGTCGCAGACCCGGCAGACTATAAAATTTAGTGAGCGATCGCAAGACAATCACATGCTCATAGCTGCCGCTGCACAATTCGGCAATAAAGCTGTTATGGCGCTCTCCCTCTGACCCAGTGAATTCCATAAATGCCTCATCGATCACAATCAATTCATAGCGATCGAGCAGCTCATAAAATTCCACGCAACACCAACTCTGGCCGGTGGGGTTATGGGGATTATTAAGGAGAATACCTGCTTGGCCGTCAGGATGAACATACCGTAGGCTTTGTGAATCATACAACATTGATGCGGTCAGCACCTGGGCGTTCCATAGGCGCAGTGCACGAAAGTAATCGCTAAAGGCCGGTGTTAAGAGCACCGTGCAATCCAGCTGAGCCAGATCCCAAGCCGCCCAGGTGAGAAGTTCGGCCGCACCATTACCGGGCAAGATCCAATCGGGGTCAATCTGGTGATGCGCCCCTAGGACTTGACGCAGGGCTGTGTAATCGGGGTCAGGATAATGACAAAGATCGGAAATACTATCCTGAAGTGCCGCGATCGCACTCTGGGGTGGGCCTAGGGGATTGATGCTCGCTGAAAAATCAAGTAACTCATGGGGAGCACATTGGGCTAATTGGGCCGCCCAAACACGATTCCCCCCATGAGCTGGTCGGTTCAACATGAGCTATCGATTCAGTGGAGATGCACCACTAGGGAGCAACTTTCTCTTTGAAGAGCTTGCCTGCCGAGAAGGCAGGGACAACAGTTGCAGGGATGGTCATGGGCTCACCCGTTTTGGGGTTGCGACCTTCACGGGCTTTGCGCTCACGGGGTTCAAATGAGCCAAACCCCACGAGAGTCACCTTATCTTTGTCGGCAACAGCATCCATGATGGCTTCAATGGTTGAGGTAATCACCTTATCGACATCTTTCTTGGTAATACCCGTTGCATTGGCCACCTTATCCACAAGTTCACCCTTGTTCATGGCTAAATTTCCTCTCCATTAGCTTGATATGGTTAAAAAGCATTGGTCGCGTGCTGTGGATTTTGCGGCGAACTGCCGAAAAGCCCATACTGCCAATGTTTCACTGACTTATTCTAAGCGTAGTCTGACGAATATGGTGGGCTGAAACCCGCATTTTTTCATGGTTTTCCGATTTTCTTTGGATTTAGGCTGGCAATCTGACGCCGATCAGCACGCTTGAGGGAGCATTGAACAATGCTGTAAAGCCTTGCCAGGCAAACGATAGCACGATCGCCACCCGAGTGAGAGCAGCGATCGTGGTGGTGTAGGGACAAACCCAAAGCAACCGTTTTATTCAACAGATGATGACTTGCCTATTCACTCCGCCGCGCCAACAGAACGGGGCATTCTGCATTAACCCGCACATAGTCGGAGAGGGAGGTGCCTAAGAGGCGATCGAGATCGGGCAGAGCGCGAGCAATCGAAGGGCGGCGATCGGGAGAGCCGAGAATCAGCAAATCTGCATTGTTTTCCGTAGCCGCTTTGCACAATTGAACGCCAGGGCGGCCCCCTGCAACAACCCCCCGATACTTAATGCCCATGCGCTTGACTTGAGGAAGAGCAGCGGCAATCACAGGGTTGGCTTCGATTTCCGCCCGGGCGGACGGCGCAAATTCTGGATTGAGATCAGGGTTTACCCGAGTTAAGAGCAACTCCACTTCGGTTCCTCGGGCGAAGGAAATCGCTAATTCTAAAGGAAATTGTGAAGCCGCAGACTTATCCAATGCCACCATAATGCGTTTGATCTTTTTAACGTAGGCATCATCCCGCACCAGCAGCATGGGGCGATTCGCTAGCTGGAATACATATTGACTGACCGAATTCTCCAAAATCGATTCCAGGCGCTTGAGACCCCGAGAGCCCATGATAATCAAATCCGCATCAATTTCATCGGCAACCTCACAAACTATAGCTTTCGGATCACCCTGGCGCTTGATGGCGTTAACTTGGTGAGATTCGAGCTTGAGCTCGGCGATCGCTTTTTCGAGCAATTCATCCGCATCTTTAAGCCGACTCGTCATCGTTGCGGTTGAGGCTTGAGGTGGAACCACATGCAAAATGTTCACCGCTGCGCCTTGCACCACAGGCAAACCTCGTAAAGATTTGAGCATCTCCTTAGGGTTGCCCGTTCCAGAGTCAGCAAGCAATATTTTTTTGATCATGGTTGAATATCCCTCCCGCCTTAAGAAAATCTGGGGGATTGTGTCGTTTTTCTATCTACATGTTTAGATTACGTCTATTTTTGTCTCGAAAATTTAAAAATATGTGACCAAAATATGTAGAAAGATTCCAATCAAATGGGCGGTGTGTAGGTTTTACTCCTCGGGTCATATTTCCAGCCCGTTTCCAGTTCAATGGCCTCAGCCAGGGTCAGCCCCACTGCATCCGCTTTGCTTTGGATGGTAAGGGGATTCATCCGGTTCAATCGACAGAGTTCTTCAAGGTTCAATGTGCCTAATGGGGCTTTTTGGGCACTCCGGCGCGATCGCGCTGCATGGGAACTGGGCGTGGAATCACGTGGCAATGATGGGTTTAGTGTTGGCGACTTTTGGACAGATTGATTGGGCAAGGATTGGCCCCCCTGAGACTGGCTCGACAGAATGGGTGGAGTCACAACAACAGAAAGCGGGGCAGGGGGCGAATCATGGTGGAGTAGCTCCCCCTCCACAGTATCAATTGAGGCTGCGGATAGAGGGGCGGGTTGATGTTGAGCAGCTGTCTGGGCTTGAGTGGGCAGCGAGGGGAGCGGAACTGAGGCAGTGAGCTGCGGGGATGGCGGGGATGCAGCTAGAGACTGCTGTTCCACAGAACGGAGTCGTTTATGGAGGACGGTGACTTGTTTGGAGAGCTTGGTTAGATGCTGTTCAAGCTGGGCAAACTGGGCTGGCCAGTCCGTGGGTTCTTTTAGATCCAGCAGGTGGGCGATCGCCGCCTTGAGAACATCAGCTCGCGAGAGCCCTTGACTCTGGGCATAGCGGTCAATTTCTTCAAACCAGGCTTCCGGAACTTTGCAAGTTAAAGGAATCTCAGAAGGCATAACAAACAAACAAGGGCAGCGTTAGGGATGTGAATAAGGGCTGGGTCAAGTTTACCCCCTCCACAAAAACTTCACAGGAATACGCACTTGAGATGAACTTTTGCGAAGAAATGTCAAGGGACGCAGGAGATAACGCGCGATCGCCCTCTGGGCTTGAATCAGCAATGCTAGCGTTAAGGTATCTAGCTAGTGCAACTCGCGCTCTATCCACTCAACATCATCAATTCTGACGGGGGTCATGACAATGTCAACTTTTTTGTTTCCCCTCTTACTCTTTGGGTTCGCCCTGAGTTCATTTCTACTATCTCAAACAACCAATCATGACGTGTATCGTGCTTTGGCCATAAGTAGTTTTATCATCTGTTGGGTCTGGTCCTGTGCGATCGCCCATTGGTCTTTGCAATTATTAGCGCTTGCCGCTTTGCTTGGGCTCAGTAGTCGTTGGAGATTAGGCATCCGGTGGCATTGAAGCGGGCTCTCAACGCATAGCCGTCAGCGAAAGCAGCAAACAACCTGAATGCAGGAATCTGCTAACTCTATAGCAATGTTCTGACCTTCGATTGCACACAGCCCACCACAATACTCAAACTATTTTGTTGACAAGTGATTGAAAGTCCCTTAAATTGGGAAACGTTCCAAAAAAAGGGATTGTAGTTCAATTGGTTAGAGCACTGCCCTGTCACGGCAGAAGTTGCGGGTTCGAATCCCGTCAGTCCCGTTAAATTATTACAGGAGGGATGAGGCTAGCTTAGCTAGCCTCATCCCTCTAGGCGTCTTTAGTTCCCCTATTATCCAAGGGTTGATGTTACTTACGTTTTAATCGCCTCCACGATATAGTACATATAGTACCAACAACTCTCCTGTTGAGCCTGCAACAAACGATTGAGGTCTACCTCGGTTAGGGTTTTTGTGTTTTGACCGTCAATCGTTATCGTTTGCCAGCCAGTATTCCCTTGCTGCCAACGTGTAGGTGTCTCGTTCTCTAGTGTGATGAGCTCTGGCACACCGGCTTGGTGATAAAACGCAAACGGGCGACCCTGCTCATCTTTTTGATAGACCCGCAGATCGAGATCCTGGGCTTGCATTGCTTGCCAGCTTTTAAGATAGGGGCCGTGATAATCCGGAACAATAGGTTGTTCAACGGCATAGATCTCTCGCCACTGGCCCCAATACACATCCAGCAGATGTTGGGTTTTAGCATAGCCATGACGCGAGGATGTGGCAGTAATCAAGCGTCCACCCACCTTGAGATGGTTCATCGCTTCGAGCAAAAGGCTATCTAAAACCAGACGACCGTCTGCTCCCGCCTCATTCCAGGCTTCGACCCGTTGACGGTGGGATTGATCCGTAAGATCGGTATAGAGCCAGGGTTGAACCGGCGGATTACAGAGAATCAAATCATAGTCTTGACGTTGAACCTGGGTAAAGCGATCGCTATGGATCACTTCAATTTGTTCTAGACCATTGTGTTTAGCATTTTGGGCAGCGATCGCCACAGCTATCTCGCAATAGTCACTCAACGTGATGGAGGCTGCCCCCGCCAGACCCAAGGCAATGCCTAAGATACCGGAGCCTGTACCAAAATCCAACACATGAGAGTGCTGGAGATTGTCAAGGTAGCCTTGGGCTTTGAGGACTTGGAGAATTTCAGTCGCACTAAAGGGCGACCAAACCTGTGGGTTGTGTTGCAATTTAACCTGGCAATCTGCCAAGGCAATTGTTTGAATTGTCATAGAGCAAAAATACGAAAGACATCATTGCAAGAGTTTTTCGACACCATCTGTGGCTCGAACCACCTGGTCTGCCAACAGACGGGCAATACTCTCATGGAAAGCAGCGGCCAAATGCGGCGCCTCCGTTTGCATTTGCATCAATGCTGTTCCCGCCAGCTTATAGAGCCGACTGGGTTGATCCGCAACTCCGGATGCACGATGCGCTGCACGACGGTAAAGCCCCACATCACCCAGGACAGTGCCCGCACTACTGGTTTGTAAGCGTTTACTCTGGCCATCATCCAAGGTGAGAAACAACGATACTTGCCCTGATTCCAAAAAATATAAAGCATCTGCGGGTTCACCTTGGGCAAATAACATGTCCCCCGCCTCCAATCGGCAGCGTTCGAGATATTTCATAAACGGGCGAATATGCCGTGTATCCGTGAAAAAATCCTCTAAATGAATGGCGAGGGGTAAAAAGCGTTTACGCCTCAAGTGAAAAGACTCCAAGATTTTTGCTTCACACCATTCCACAGCACGATCGAGATCAGCAAAAACCTGCACCGCCTCATCCTGCTCACGAATGACGCTTCCATGGCTCGCTAATTGGTTAGAGATACTTGGATTCAAAGTCGTAAAAATCAAGAGTACATCTTGGGCGATCGCAATTTGTTTGAGCTTGACAAAGCTGTTAATTGCTGAAGAATCTAAACCAGAGACCAGTCGAAAATCGAGGACTAAAAACCGGATTGGGGATTGAGTTTGATCGTTTAAACGTTGGCGAATTTGATTGAGCAATGTATAAGCTGTCCCAAAAAAGAGATAACCCTGCACTAAGCCAATCCAAATTTCTGCCCCCCGTTCTCGAAGTCGCTGCTGCTCATGGACAGAGCGCTTGAATTTACTTTGATAGGTTAAGCCCGAAAGGGTATTCCGAATCACCCGCAGGCGAGAGTAGTTGAGTGCAAACATAAAGCAAGCAATCATTAGACCGACCCCAACGCCCGCTAGAAAACCAAATTTAGCACCCACCATCACAATCGCAACGATTAAGGCATAGTCTAATTTTGAGAGTTTAAACCACGCTTCATAGAGCCATTCAATCAGTAGCGTTATCCCCAAATACAGCAGTAGCCCCCCCAATACAGCCCGAGGCAAGTAGGATAACAGACGATTCCCAAAGATGGCCATCCCGCCACAAAAACTTGCTGCGACAATCCCTGCCAATGGATGAGTCGCTCCGGCTGCCCGGTTTAACAAACTGCGGCTCACGGATAAATGACCCACCATCCCACCACAGAGACCCGTCACTGCATTTGCTAAGCCAGCTGCCCGTAGTTCCTGATCCAGATCCATATCCTGCTCGGTCGCCATTTCAATACTGGTGGCACAGAGCAAAATGGTAATGGCAACAACTGCAAAGAGGGTCAACAGGCTTCCCATTTGCCCCGTTAACTTCGGCCACGCAATGTCTTGCCAAGATAAAGTCTGCCAAACTTGCAGGGGGTTAGTGCTAGGGAACGGTTCAAACAGCCACCCTTGAGCGATCGCTTGGTCAAGCGGAATGCCTAATCCAGCTAAACCACCATGAATGAGCAAGGTTGTCCCCAGGAGAATCGCAGGCAGCACCCAAAACTGTTGGTAACGCGGTAACAAAAATTTTAAGCCAACTGCGAGCACGAGGCCAGGGAACCACAACACCACTTGCGATCGCGTTAAAAGCATGGATAAATTACTAAAAATTAAAGCGCGGCCGGTCATCACCGTGAAAGAGCCTTGGGTCAGCAACACCCCCACAATTGCCAGAAACCCCCCCAGAACAGGGTAGGGGATAAACCGAATAAATCGGCCAAACCGCAGCCGCCCCAAAATAAACAGTAGAATTCCAGTGAGAATGGTACTCAAGGCGATCGCACACCCTACAGTGACTGGAATTTGGGACGTTCGGCCTTGAGCGTGGAGTTCTTGGGCAATCGTTGTGGCAATCAAAGCGAGTAAAGCCGCTGCATTACCATCTGGCCCAGCAATGACAAAGGGGAGTGAACTCATACAAGCAACACTCACCCCCAGGATGACTGCACCAATGAGTGCCATACTCACACCGAGCGACAAATAGGGGGCTAAATCTCCCGAAAAAATGAGCGCTGCATAAGAAATGCTATAGGTGAGCGTAACCAGGCCAGCCACCAGACCAGCTGAGCTGTTCGCAAGCAAAAATCGGGGTTGTCGGAAGCGCATCATAAACGGAGGACTAGAGCATAGCGGGAAATACGGAGCTAAAGGTAAATGTAGGGAGACCTCCCAAGGCCCAACACCAATTGCTCACAACAGCACTGTAAGGTTATTGAGCACACATCCAGCCCAATAAGCATGAGGGGCAGTCAGCCTTACTGCGACAAAACTGGACTATCTCGCTGCTGACAGCTTCTGGAGCATGTCATCGGTTCATCGCAGAAATTTTGAAGGATAAGCAATAATTCCCAACCCGATCCAATCAACTCGGAACTCTAAAGCAGTTAGAGCAATGCATTGAACCGAATTGATGGCAGCCTCCAGTAAAGCCAGCATCAATACAGGCCATCACCCCAGCAACGCCGGGACAGCATCGATTGCATTATTGATTTCGTGAGCATGCATTACCTCCAATTGATGCTGAACTCAAGTGCGATAGGATAATGTCCTAAATGTATCGTATGCTCGGCTTTCTGCTCCTAATCTACGCTAGACTCTCCTCTTTAAAATCGAATGCCTGACTCGTCTCCCTCTGAAGACCAAATTCGAGCAACGCCACGGCCTGAACCCCGGCGTCGACTCAGCCTGAAAGCCACATTGACTGGTGTTGTTCTGATGACAGTCACGGTTACAGCGGCTCTGGTTCATTTTCCGTGGCTCTGGACATCCAAAAAGAATGTCGATAGTCTCGCGGCTCAGCTCAATGAAGAGATCATGCGTGGCACAAGTCAAGAGGTTGAGAAAATTTTTGATAATGTACTTTCAGCAAAGCATCTTATTGCTGACTTATTTGATCAACAGTTAATTGATCCCTACAACCCTGAACAACAAGCAAACTTGTATCTGAGCTTGCTCCGCGCTAACAACAATTTCACTTGGGTGCAGCTTGGCTATGCCAATGGCGACTATTTGGGGGTACAGCGCCGTATTGATGGTTTGTTTAATGTGATCCGCCGCCAATGGGATGACCCACTCGGCCGACTTGCCGAACCCGGTACCCCCTTAGCTCAGAAACAAGCAGAACGGGCAGTATATGTCGAAGAATATTTAAATACTGGCCATTGGGAAGAAGCGCTGACGCCTGCCACCAAGACTATTGATACCTATCGGCATGAAGGCTCCGATTGGGAAAAAGTGGGGGAACGTCAAATTGCCGAAGTTTACTATTCACCCGTACGACCGTTCTATGAAGTTGCGGCGGATCGCCCAGGCGAAGACGCGTGGACCGACCTCCATGTGTTTGTAACGGGTAAAGCAGTGGGTATTGAGGCGAGCATTACTTACGATGCCAAACCCATTCAAGGCCCCTTCCTGGGGGTGATCAGTATTGCCTTCGAACTGCGTCAAATTTCTGACTATCTTGCCCATCTTGATTTAGCCGAGACCGGTGCTGTTTTCATTATTAATGAGCAAGCCCAACTTATTGCCTTTAGCAATCCTGAGAAACTGGCAGAAACTTTTGTGGGTGAGGAGAAACCCCAGTTAAAGCGTCTCGATGAAATTGATGCCTACAGCTTAGGCGTCGCCCATCGTAGCTTAACGGAGCAAAAGGTTCAGCTTGATCAGATCAACAATTTACAGGAGTTTATCTATCATGACCCTGAGAGCGGGCAAGATTACTATGTGGCCCTCAAACCCCTTGACCGCTTTGGTTGGCTGGTCGGAACAGTAACGCCCAAAGCGATCTTTTTAACAGATATTAATCGTAATAAACAAATTCTGCTGGGGCTTGTCTTTTTTCTCGTCGCGGTCGGATCAGTAGGAGCTGTGGTGCTGAGCGATCGCGCCATCGCTCGCCCGATTCTCATGATTACCGATGCAGCAGCAGCAATTGAAGCGGGCGAATTTGCCACCGAAAGCCTCGATCGCCCTGCCCGACGCACGGATGAACTGGGGAAACTCGCCCGAGTCTTTCAAGATATGGCCCGTCAAATCCATGTTCGAGAGCAACGCCTCAAACGCCAAGTCCAGGAACTGAGGATCGAAATTGACGACACCAAGCGCAAAAAGGCAGTGCGAGAAATTGCCGAAACTGATTTTTTCCTAGACCTACAATCCAAAGCTCAGGACATCCGCCAGCGCCGTCGACGTAAGTCGTCTTCGAAGGATGCTCCCAACGCATAGCGGCTCTTTGAGGACTGCACAGCTAGAGCTAAACACCCAAATCCACTGCAACTCGGTGAGCACAAGCAAAACCAGAAAACGCCACCGCATTGAGACCTTGGCCGGGAAAGGTGCTATCCCCCACACAATATAAGCCGGGAATTGCAGTGCGATTGAAGGGCATCCCCAACAAACCCCAGAGTTTGCGTTGGGGGATGGGACCATAAGTACCATCTTCCCGACCTAAAAACCGCCGATGGGTACGGGCTGTGCCCACTTCTTGATAGTCGATCGCCGCGTTTAAACCAGGGAAAATGGCTTCAAGGCGATCGCACAATCGAGCCGCTGCTGCTTCTTTCTTGCTTTGATATTCACTGGGCGTCAGGTTTTGCCAATCCTCGATCCAACTGGGGGTAAAGGTATGAATAATATGATGTCCAGCAGGAGCTAGACTGGGATCAAGGAGCGTAGGAATTGAGACAAAAATCGTACCTTCCGGCTGGGTCATATCCGCCCAGTCTTCGAGCACAATATGATGACATTCTGTACCCGCAGGCAAGAGATCGGCCTGAACGCCCAGGTGCAAACTCAAAAAACTGGGCGACTTCTGATAGCGCTGTCGCCAGCTTTTTTCGCTCCCAGGCAGTTTCTCTGAAGGCAGGAGTTTATCGAACGTATCCCACCGAGTGGCATTAGAGACCACCCGTCGCGCCCGATATTCAGCACCATTGGCCAGGCGAACACCAACGGCGCGATCGCCCTCAAGCAAAATCTGCGTCACCCGTGCTTTGTAAACAATCTCGCCCCCAGCAGCCACCAGCCCATCTGCTAGCTTTTGGGCGATCTGTCCCACACCACCCTTGGGGTAGTTGATGCCGCCATAATGGCGATCGCTAAACACCATTCCCGCATTAATCATCGGGGTTTGATCGGCAGGAACCACTGACCAGCAGTAGCATTCCATATCAATGAATTTCAGGAGTTCCGGGTCTTTGATGTAGCGTCGGGCGATATCTCCTGCGTTTTGGGGCAAATATTTCACCAAGCCCAGACAGGCTAGAGGATGTTGGAAAAAGACCCGGAACAAATAGCCCAATTCTTCTAGCGACAGCAACTCCATCACATTGAGGCAGTTAAACACCTGCCAGCACTCGTCATAGAACTTGCGAATTCCCTCTCGTTCATGGGGAAAGCGATCGCCCAGTTCCTGCAAAAATGCCTCATAATCCCGATGGACTTTCAACTCCAAGTCATTGGGCAAGTGGTAATGGATCTGACACGGATCAGCAAACGTTTCAATCTTTTGCCCCACGGCAGCCAGCGCCCGCGTCAGCAGGTTCGTCGTACCCTCTGTGCCAAAGCCGAAAATCATCGATGCGCCCACATCAAAGCGATAGCCCTGGCGCTCAAAATAGCCCGCACTGCCCCCCGGAATCAAGTAGCGCTCTAGCACCAGCACTTTTGCCCCTTTGGCAGCCAGTTGGGTTGCCGTTACCAAACCCCCGATGCCGGAGCCAATCACAATGACATCGTATTCTTGGGTGGCAGGAGCTGGAGTCTGGATTTGAGTCGCGGTCATGGGCTAGCAGTCTAATCAGGCGGAAACTACGGTTTCTTAGTTTACGTGTTGGCCTTAAGGTCGCGTTACTAACTTGGCTAAAATAGTTCTAATGGACTCAAAAAATTTCAGGATATGGTCATTATTCACCAGGGAGACCTTCTCCAAGCCCCAGCCGAAGCATTGGTGAACCCAGTCAATTGCGTAGGTGTTATGGGTAAGGGTCTCGCATTGCAGTTCAAGCGCCAATTTCCTGATAATTTCCAAAAGTACAAACAAGCTTGTGCTGAACAGATGGTACAGCCAGGGAAGATGTTGACGATATCCCTACCTAATGACAGGCATCCTCACTACATCATCAATTTCCCGACCAAGCGCCACTGGCGCTCCAAATCTCGGCTAGAAGATATTCAAACAGGTTTGGCGGACTTGATTGCAACTGTGGAGCGATTGAAAATCCAATCGATCGCCATTCCACCATTGGGTTGCGGGCTGGGAGGTTTGTCTTGGGCAATCGTGAAACCGCTAGTTGTTGATGCATTTGCCGCAGTTCCTGAAGTACAAGTGCTGCTATTTGACCCCGTAATTTAACCTGTTCATTACCTAGAGCACTGAGTTTGCCCGCTAACTTCAGCAGCCTATCATCTTTGACTGAATGTTTGATACGGTATGCTGATTCCATAGCGCTCTAAAACCGTCTATGTCATATAGTCAATTTACGCTGGATCAAGTCAAGGCGAAATTTGAGCTAACTATTCAAGAGGATCGACCTTTATTTACTGAGCCGCCTCAAGTTCAGCCCTCTCAACTCTTGCAACAGTTGCTTCAAGACTATTTGCCCCTTGCACTAGCAATGAATAGTGAAAAAGCGCGATCGGAATTTATTATCGCGCCGATACTTGCGGATGTACGCCACCATGTAACTCAACCGATTTCGCTCTTTTCAGGGAAAGAATTCAATGTTGATGCTGAAAAAAATCTCACAGGATTTTGTGATTTTCTTCTGAGTAAATCCAAAGAACAGCTTTTTATTGAAGCCCCAGTGGCCATTATTGTGGAAGCTAAAAATGAAAATATTATTGGAGGCTTAGGTCAATGCGCCGCAGCGATGATTGCAGCTCAGATCTTTAATCAGAATTATGGGCAAGTTGTACCCGAGATTTATGGTGGGGTGACCACAGGCAATGTGTGGCGTTTTCTACGGTTGATTGACCACACCCTTGAGATTGATAGCGATGAGTATTACATCAAGGAACTCCCAAAAATTCTCGGGATTCTGACCCTGTCTTTCACTTAAAAAGCATTCTGGTCAAATTCCATGACTCTTACCAATGACCCAATGGCGGCGAAAGAACTTCGAGAGTGAGGATTCATCCAGCGCCAGATAGATTGGTCGGCCATGGGGACAGGTACGCGGGTTGCGTGTCGCCTGCCACTGCTCGATGAGTGTCTGCATTTCAGAGAGCGTCAGCGTTTTGCCATTGCGGATCGCACTGCGGCAAGCCGTGGCAACCTGAGCCGTTTGCAAATCACCACCTTGACTGAGTTCCAAGATAGCGTCAGCCTGATCCTCTCGCTCGGCGAGTAACCCCGGTAAGCTCCGCACCGCCCACATCTGTTCCCCAAACGGGTCAATATCCAGACCAATCCGTTGGAGCTGCTCCACCTGCCGATCGCGCAGCCCACTTACAATCACAGGCTGCTCTAAGGCGATTGGCTCCCAAGCCGCTTGCAACTGCTCAAACAGCACCCGCTCATGGGCAATATGCTGCTCAATCAGCCACAGCCCATTGGGGTGCTCAGTGACAATATACATCTGGTTCACTTGAGCAACCGCTTTGAGGGGCATCAAGCCAATCTCGCTTTTGGGCGCATCTGTCGGCGCAACTGTGCGATCGAGGCGGTAGGTTCCGCCTGGTTCAGCAGCCTTGAGCAACTGGGTTAGGCGTTGGTTCTGGGCGGCAGTGGGTTCGCTGGGGTTGAGGTTTAGGACTTGGGCGATCGCCTCACTCACGGCCTGCCGCCAAAAGTCCAGGTTGTGCAAATAAATTTCCGTCTTGGCAGGATGGCGGTTCCAGTCGATCTGCTCCGGGGGTAGGTGCAAATGCAAGAACGCGACGGGATGACGATGGCGGGGCAGGGTGCGAGCCATCCCAGCCAGGATGGTTTGTTCGAGTTGGGGTGATCGCACATATCTGCCGTTAACGGCCACTTTGAGCCAGTCGGGTTTATGACGATGGTAGCGATCGGGCAGCCCAAGCACCAGTTGAATTTGTGAATCGGGGTATTCACTCACCTCATGCTCAACATAGCCCAAATCGCTGGGCTGCACCCGCCGCAAAAACTGAGGCAAAATGTCTTGGGCGGTTTGACCTGCCAGGATTTGCAGCCAAGACTTATGCTCGATTTCCACTGACCAATTCACCTGAGGATGGCAGAGGGCGAGGTGTTGGATAATGTCTTGGATTTCTTGGAGCTGTTGTTTGGCTGCGGGGAGACCCTGACGACGTACAGGAACGTTACCAAATAATTCTGAGACGGTGATAATGGTGCCAGGGGCGATCGCCACAGTTTCTTGGTGCTGGACATGGCCAAGGCGATCGTAGGTCATCTGCCAACCGGCTTGGGGGGACTCGGCGGGACGGCTGCGAATCGCCAGTTCGGCCAGTTGCGCGATGCTATGGAGCGCCTCCCCTCGGAAGCCTAAGCTGGTGATCCGCCACAAGTCTTCTGAGGTGTGGATTTTGCTGGTGCTGTGGGGCAGGGCGCAATGTTGCAAGTCTGCCAGGGTCATGCCGTGGCCGTCATCGGCGATCTGCACCTGCCATCGCTCTAGGGAGATTTGTAGGCTCAAGCGACTGGCCTGGGCGTCGATCGCGTTTTCGGCTAGCTCTCGCACCACGGCGGCAAAAGAGTCGATTACTTCGCCCGCAGCAATGATGTTGATGACCTCTTGGGGCAGCGGTTGGATTTTCGGCATATTGTTCTCCCCATAAGTTCTAACCCCAATGCATCACCTTAATTCTGAGAGGAGGGCGATCACTATCTAACGACCTCAGCTCGATTCTGCTGCTATTTCTGTGATCAACCGACGCAAATGATCCGGGTCAGCTCGATAAACCGTATTGCAAAAATGACAGGTCGCCTCCGCCCCTCCATCAGTCTCGATCATATCTTGCAGCTCAGTCGCGCCCACCATCTTGAGCGCTCCCAACATCCGCTCCATTGTGCAGCCGCAATGATACCGAATCATCTGCACTTCCGGCAGAATATTTAAGCCCAAATCGCCCAGCAGATTATGGAGCATTTCCGGTAAGGTTGCCCCTTGTTGTAATAGAGGCGTAAAACCGGTGAGGGCAGAGACCCGTGATTCGAGCAACTCGACTAACTTGGGTTCTTCAGCAGCCTTGGGCAAAATTTGCAACAGCAGACCGCCCGAAGCCGTAACCCCTTCTGCACCAACGAAAACACCCACCAAGAGCGCTGAAGGGGTTTGCTCGGAATTAAGCAGATAACTCGCCACATCATCCCCCACTTCGCCCGAAACCAACTCCACCGTGCTCGAATAGGGAAACCCATAGCCCAAATCTCGAATCACGTAGAGATAACCATTACGCCCGATCGCGCCCCCCACATCCAACTTGCCTTTAGCATTAGGCGGCAACTCCACCTTCGGGTTTTTCACATAACCCCGTACTGTCCCATCAAGACGGGCATCCACAATCAATCCGCCCAAGGGGCCATCCCCTTGAATACGCAGGTTCACCCGCGACCCCTCCCGCTTCATGCTAGAGACCAAGATCAAACCTGACGACATCGCTCGCCCCAATGCTGCACTGGCAACATAGGACAAACCGTGGAGTTGACGCGCCTGCTCCACCGCTCGGGTGGTAATCACCCCCACTGCCCGAATCCCATGATCAGCGGCGGTGGCTCGGATGAGTTGATCTGCCATGAATACTTTGTCGTGAACTCAAGATGATGTTGTGCTGGGCTTACTGTATCGAATTGCGGGAAAACAGGATAGTCAGGGGGCGATCGCAACTGGAGAAAAATGCTTTAGACTGGGGCTGCAACGCTGTCAACCGCAAGACGACGGAAGAAGAAACAATGGCTCAGACAAGAAAACGTTGGCTTGGGGCGATCGCAAACACTCTGTTGCTCGGCATGCTGCCGACAGCAGCAATAGCAGAAGAACTCCGCTTAACGGGTTTATCGATTTTTTCGGATAATGGTGCAGGGGGGTTTAGTGGCCAGGCTCAGTGGGATACGGTTGTTGGCAACAAGTTTTGGGATTTATGGGTTGCCCCAGGCGGACTGGAAGGCGACTTCCTCACGCTCCAACCAGATTTTGACTACCAATTATCCCCTGGTCAACACACCTTTGGCTTATTTGCGGATGCGTTGCCAAGCTTCAACGCGATATCCCGCTTTGGGCTCAATCTATTTTTTGACCACAATCCTCAAAGTCCAGGGATCTCAGCGGTGACTGAGCGGATCTACGGTGCAACCGCCCCCCGCCGCACCTTTTTTCCCGCCGCTTCCAATATCAGTAATCTGGAGAGTCAAACTGTGCTGGGGGCAGGCACAGTGGTTTATCAGCCGGACAATTTTGAAGTTACATTGACTGATTTTGAATGGTTTAGCCCTGAAGCCGAGGAGCGCGATCGTGTTTTTGCCTACGGGATTCAGCCCAATGGTCAGCCCGATATGTTTGGTTTTTTTACGCTTAATGTGGTCAGTACTGCGGTTGCAGACGCGGATACTACCGACGTACCGGAACCGGGTGTAATTTTGGCGATGTTGGGCGTCGGTGGGCTGTTAGGGAGTTTGAAGCGGCGTAAACTCTGAAACATGCTACTGTCATTTCTCATCCTGCTTCGCGCAGGCACAGCTCTACAGTCTCGGCTCAATCTTCTCCACCCGCCCCGTTCCCCCATCCAACTCCACCCAATCCCCATCTTCTAGCCACGTCATCACGCCCGGAATCGAGACGATCGCGGGCAAGCCCAACTCCCGCGAGACGATCGCCGCATGGGAGAGCAGGCTACCCCGCTCCACCAGTAGACCTGCTGCCGCCGGAAAGAGCAAAATCCAGCCCGGATCAGTGCGTTCTGCCACCAGGATCGCCCCTGTGGGAATACCCTCAGGGTCTGCCAAAGCCTGTTGGGGATCACGAATCACCTTAACCCTGCCGCGCACCACCCCAGTTGAACAGCCCAAACCCTGGCGTGATGAAGCATCAGGCATTGAACTGGGTGATGCAGTTTGCCCAGGGTAGAGGTAGGGCACGCCATAGGTGCAAAAGCGACTGGGTAGCGGTGTTGCCTGACGATAGCGTTCAAACTCCGCTTGGCGCAGCGCCACCAAACTTTTGAGATCGGTACAGGTGCTCGTACCCTCGGTAAAACTCAAAATTTCCGCAATGTCCAGCGAGAAAATATCTCGGGGCTGGACGATCGCATCTAACGCAAACAAACGCTTGCCCATTTCCAAAAAGATCTTGCGGGCCAAGCCAAACACCCGCGTCCGCTCAAACCGCAAATTCTCCCGATCGCGTAACCGCCGCCGAGCATTGTAAACCACAAGCCCTAATAGCACCCGTTTGATACCCAGACTTCGCAGGCGGCGCTTGAAATGAGGGAGCGGCGTATTGTGGGCAGGACGGGAGTCTTGGGAGCGGGCGACTAGACTAATCGAGCGCAGTAGCGGCAGCGGGTTATCTGCTAGCGTCGGGCTTTCAAGCTTGAGTTCATCTAAGCAGCGATCGCTAAATTGCATGAGATAGGCGTCATACCGTTGCGCCAGTTCAGAGTGATACTTCAACGTCGCTTGAATTTCTGAGAGTGTCCCCTGGCTAAGGGTTTCGATCAGGGCGGGGTTGTCTTGGATGAGTTGCGCCATTGCCTGAATTTGGCGAGCAGGTTGGATGCTGATCATCTGGCCCGCCTGTTGGACTAAGGTATTGGCGATCGCCCCATCCACATCATCACACCACCCTGCCGTGAGCTTGCGCAACACCCCATAAAAGATCATTGCAAAAAAGTCGTTGATAATCGGGGCTCGCCATTGAGGCAAAAGCTGCTGTTCAATATCGCGGTAATAATTCGCTAGTTCATCAATGCGCAGATAGCTTAGGTCTTGTTGTTGGCTGAGGACTTTTTTGAGGTGTCTTGTGAAGCTCCAAATTCGCAGCGGCAATGTGATGAGATTGAGACCTAAACTGAGGAGCGATCGCCCCAAGTTCCAACCATCCTGCCAACGACTTTTGGTTTCAATCTCGGCCACAATTGTCTCGGGTAAGGGTTCTTTAACCCCCATCATTTGCTCCATAAACTGACGATTAAGCCGGAACCCAGGTAACATTGCCAACACCCGATACCAGTTGAGCAAGTTGTAATAAATCCGACCCTGGAGCAAGCCAATCATATTGGCAAAAACGCGATCGCGCTGTTGAATTTCCTGGCGCGGAATGCCCATTACTGCACAAAACTGGCGATAGACTTCGGTGTAAGCACGGCGGGCAAACGAAAAGGTCAGTGGTGTGGTAACGCCGCTATAGCTCTCGGCAATATTGCTGTTGTCCCAAATTTGCTGGAGTCCGGTGGGTTCAGGGGCTGAGGGCAGAGCAGTGATGGGTCGTGACTGCAACAGATAGAGTTGACCCGTTTGGGCGATCGCCCATTCAATATCCTGTGGTGCGCCTAATTCCCGCCCTGCCCGCCGTACCAGTTGACCGATATCTAGAATCTGGGTATCGGTCAGTGTTGATTCAAATCTGCGGCGATCGTCAAGGGTTTCGACAGAAACCCCCGAATCACTGAGGGGATTCGCACAGGCAGCCTTGACCTTACGCGCAATCTGACGCTGCACAATCTGATTGCGGTTATCCAAATAAAACGTATCAGCATCACTCTCCCCCGAGACCAGTGTTGTTCCCAATCCATAGACGGCGGAAATCAAGCGAATATTACGTCGCCCCGTGACTGGATCAGCGCCAAACGCTACGCCCGCTACGGAAGGTTCGAGCATCTGTTGGACCAAGACCGCTGGCGGCTCAGGCAATGGAGGTAAGCCCTGTCGCTGGCGATAAATCATCACGGTCTCCCGATAAGCCGATCGCCAGACTTGCGCAATTTTGTCGTAAAGATCTTCGGGTTTAACGGTTAAGAAGGTGCTGAGTTGACCGGCCAAGGACTGTTGGGTTTGATCCTCTTCAACTGCGGAGGAACGCACCGCAAATTGACCGCCATAGGGAAACATCTCTGCTAGAGTCTGCAAAATTTCCGATTGCACTCTTTCGCCCAGTTGCAAAGTGGCTAAGAGATTTTGCAATTCCCGGACTTCAATATTGTCGTGTTGTTGCCAGTCCCGCAGCGTCTCCCCTTGGTAGCGGGTCAAGCTATCCATAAATGCAGCAGGCGTCACCACAAACCCTTGGGGAATTAAGAAGTCGCGCTCGACAAGTTGCGCCAGATGGGCGGCCTTGCCTCCCATACGCTTGGGATCAGGTCGGTCTTGTAAACGCACCACATATTTCATCGTTGCATCAGCCAAGGAATTACACCACAACCAAGATAGCTAACCAAGACCCAGAGGGCTGAGAATGTATAGATGCGTTTCGCAAATTGAGTTGAGGAAACTTGTAATGCTACTAAAATCTGAAAACCTAGTCCAATGATAGAGAGCAAGCTAATAACGAGTGAAATATTTGGTGTGGCATAAATTTCTATCTTGTTGAAGGCTATTGTGCTCAAAATATTACTAATTAGTCCAATGTTCAACCAAGCCAAAATTGCTCTATTCAATCCCCACATCTGTGAATATGTCTCACCGCCAGGAATTTCTTGATCAGGTGAACGGATTTTTCGACCGACTTCGATGAGTAAGCCATGTGCACTGCTGAGAAGTAAAAAAATAATAATTTGAGGATGATGGGGAAAGAGAGAGACCACAATGTAATTGGTCATAACACCATAAAGTGCCATCAATGGTAAGACTAAGTTATGACTGAGAAGGTAGAAGAGAGAACGCGATCGCAACCAATCTCTGACAAAAAATTCCTTTCGCATCAATGCCTGAAAGATCCAGAGAAATCCCAACCAGGGCAACAACTGCCAACTCAAAGTTAGCGTTGCCACGAGTTGAATAAAGACAGTTATAACTTCTAGAACTCTCAGTTCCTGAAGCTGAATTAAACCCCGAGGTACGGGGCGATCGGGGCGATAGTGGCAGTCATGCTTATAGTCTTTAAATTCATCCGCGATCCGCAGTTGTAAGAAAGCACAGAAGAGAGTGGTAAAAGTAACAATTAGACTGTGCAGTCGGGGCTGAATAGCCAGAAAAAATGTGGGGTAAATAACAGCAGCGCTACTGAACGCGAAGACTAGCAGACCATAGCTAAAAATTGGGAATCGTTCCTGCTGATAAATCCACCAGCGTTTGAAGAAGCCGAAAGCCGAATTTTTACTCGTCATCATAGCGATCGAATAAGAAAAAGGGTTCCAGGGGACGATTGCAAGTTGTTTGTTTGCAGAGTTTGAACTCACTTGAGCGGGTTTTCGCTTTGAGCTTGGGGGTTTAGCTCCAGGCTCCTAGGTTCTGTGGGTGAGCAACCCACACCGCCAAGCGCTCAACCGCTTGGCTCAAAACTCAAACAGGCTAAAAGCCAGATTCTTATGCTTACAGATAGTCCCCAAAAGCCAAGCTGAGAAGGGGTATACCGACTTTTGCGCAACGGATAGCTTCCAAGAGAAGAGTCTAACTAGAAGCATTGATCAGGATGATTTATGCTTCCAGTCAAAGCTGTGATCGACAAGAATCCTAAATGGGCAAGGAGAGACTCGAACTCTCATGACCGGGGCCGCCACATTTTGAGTGTGGTGCGTCTACCAATTCCGCCACTTGCCCGTAGCTTTGGTATTATAACCACCTTTCTCTCGCGTCAGCAAGTCCTGATAGTCTGGTGAATGGGCCCAGCGATCGATCTCCCGCGCCCGCAACACCGGAAATGGATGGGTGAGTTGCTGGCTCTGCAACGATTTAATCGCCTCACCCAGCTGAGTATTGCTTAACTGGTCATAGTCCCGCGCCTGGGCAATAAAGGCATCCAAGTTCAACAACGGCGCTAGGCTGGGGGAGCCGCCCGAAAGCTTCATCAGTACCGACATCACCACCTTGGGATCTTGGATAGCTAGGAGTGCGGCGCGATCGCAACTTAACTCCGCGCAGCGCAACCATTCCAATAGCTGCATCTGCAACGTTTGAGCCAATGCCGCCCCCCAAGCGGGCAACAGATTCGATGCCAGCACCATTAAATTCGCCAAGGTGAGATACACGCCATGCTCACATTTGAGATGCCCCAGTTCATGGGCGATCACCGCTTGAATCTCTTCGGTCGTGAGCAACTCAATCAGCGAGGTGTGAATCACCATAAACGGCTGCTGACCGCGAATGGCGAGGGTATAGGCATTGGGAACCGGATTTTGCTGAATATAGAGCTGGGGCGGTTCGAGGTCTAGAATTTGGGATGCTTCCACCACAAGCTGATGCAAATGGGGCAACTGTTGTTCACTCACCCGGATACTCGTGGCAATGTTGTTGAGATAAAAGACCTGCTCCGCCACTGGCCCCAATAAATTCCGCACCGCCAAATCAATGCCAGGCAACTGCTGGAGGGCTTGGGTTGCCTCTTGATCCAGCGGGTGGCGAAATTGGCTGGCTTTGAGGCCGATGAGTGGGATTTTGGGCGAGGTCATTGGTTTATTAATTATTCAAACAACCACTTCTGCACTCGCTTCAAACTATCCCAATCTGGCTTACGCTCTAAGCCATCCTTGATATTTTCCAGCACATCGTCTCGGAGTTCGGTGCTCAAGGACATACTCTCTTGAGCTACTTCAATATGTTTGCGAACCCCTTTCTCGCCACTATCGAGCAGGGCTAGAGCGAGATTAATCCGAGCTTGAGGCGCACGGCTATCAGCCTTGACCCCCTTTTGGGCGGCTTTAACTGCTTTCTCAGGCTTGTCCACCAACATGTAGAGCCAAGCCAAACTTGACCAGGCCGCTGCATTTTTCCGGCCGCCGCGATCGCAGATCTCTTTAAACACTGGAATAAGCGTTTCTGCCGCTTCACCATCGTTATAGCGTTGCAAAGCGGCCTGATAAAAGTCAGCCAAAGATTCAGTCATGATCGGTCTGGGAATGGAGATAGCGTCAAGCGTCTATGCTCACACGCCAAAGGACTTGCCGCAACCACAAGTTTGGTTGGCATTGGGGTTGGTGAACTGGAAGCCGCCGCCAATCAGGGCATTGCTATAGTCGAGCATCATGCCATAGATATAGAGCAGGCTCTTGGGGTCAGAGATAATCTGGAAGCCGTCATAGTCATAGACTTCATCATCGGGCTTAATATTTTCTGTCTGCTCAAAATCCATGGTGTAGGACATACCAGAGCAACCACCACCGCGTACCCCTACGCGCAGACAAAGGTCTTGACCCTGCTGATCGCGCAGTTGCCTGAGGTGAGCGAGGGCAGCATCGGAGAGCAGAATACCCTGTTGGGTGGGTTGGGCGTCTTGAACAGCTTGAGTCATGGTGGTTTGAGTGAGTGATAATCGGTTCATTTTAGCGTGAAAGCCTAGGGACAGCAGAAGGGTGAGTGTAGAAGACTCTGCCAACATGTCGTAACCCAACCGCTGACCCATGCAAATCAAACATCATCTCATCTTCGCTTGACTGTATTTTTTCAAGTCAAGCATACTCGAAAATATTGTAAATAATTAATTTGCTCAAGGAACCTTTTTTCATTCACCAAAAACAAAAGAATCCTTGAATTTCTTGCCAATAAAATAAATCTCTATTGCTTTCCGAGTTTTTTACTTTCTTTGCCGACGCTGGAGACCGAACATTTAAATCATTAGCGGACAAATCCGAATGATGGCGAAATCTCCAGATGTGGAACTGAGCACCACACCACGACCAATAGATATTGCCTATTGCCACAACCTGCGTGTATGGCTTGAGATTTTTGTCGACCTGTTTATCTTTTTTGGCGATCGCCTCTGGGAACTGGGTCTACATGCGCTATCGTGCGCCTGAGAATGAGGCACAGGCCCGGCTACGGGAAAATATGCCACTGGTGCATTACCTCTTTAACAATTTTTGGGAGTTTGTTCTTCTTTGTGGTGGCTGCCACCGTAATGAACTGGCATCCTCTCTTTCCCTACCTCCCATTGATGCCCAAATAATGCCCCCTCTCATATGTTTCCCACGGAGCTTAAAGCTATGTTGAAGTTAGACAACACGACTCAAACAACACCAAACACCCACCCCGTATCCCCAAAGCAGCACCTTTATAAATATGTTGCCATCTATATCGGCTTGGGTTTACTGGCACTGGCGACATTTCCGATCGCCTATTGGCGTGTCAGTCAAAGCAGTAAGTATGATGCGGGGCCATTCAATACCCTCACACCTGAGCAGTCCCAAAAGTCGGACTTTGACACACCCCCGTAACGATGATGGAAGTGAACTGCTGAAATAATCTGTAAATTGTAGGTCGGTGTTGAGCAGCGTGAAAAACACCTATAAACCAATTGTTAGGTTGCCTATGTGACGCTGTCGGCGCAATAGTATATTCCTTAACAGAGCTAACCTGCATTATTCATGACTCTCATCCAAAGCCGCTGGGCATTAAGCTTAATCCAGTGGCGGGCAAGATACCCACTACTTTGCTGAATCAAGTTTCTAAAAATTTTTGGCGAGAGTCGTGCATAAAGCAGGCTAAGGCTCAATCCAACCTACGAAATCATGAGGGTTTCAGATAATGTCTGATTGTTTATCCTGTACTCAGAACGAAACCTAGTACCGCGAGGCGGAGTTCAGAGTTCAAAGTTCAGAGTTCAAAGTGCTTGTACAACAGGCATTCTGTGAATTTTGAGTGGATGGCTTATTTCTGCCGTTCTGTACTAGCTCAAATGCTCGTAGCGATAGGGAGTGAGAAGGTCAAACAAGCCGATCGCACCACCACAAGCAGCAGCAATAAATAGACTGCCTTGAACAGAGTGACCATTACCAAAGGTTGCTAGCACCTGTAGAAGCAGCGCCAGCAGTTCCCAACTCTGCTGTGCAACACCCGGAAGCCAGCGACCTAAGCACACCATACCCACTATTGCACTAATGCATAGCAGAACAGCGGTGGAGCTA
Organism: Spirulina sp. SIO3F2; assembly: GCA_010672165.1. GTDB lineage: Bacteria > Cyanobacteriota > Cyanobacteriia > Cyanobacteriales > Spirulinaceae > SIO3F2. The sequence continues at coordinate 38,900 of JAAHHN010000028.1, forward strand.
ACCAGAAAAGTTAAAGCACAAGATTGTAACGCAGGCATCCGTTTCATGATGAGGCATCTTCCGGGAAGAACTTCAGAAGGATTGATTTAAGGGGGGATTACTTACAGGATAAGGAATAAGTTGCCCTACCAAAATGCGATCGTCTCAAATCTTAAGAAAATATTTAATTTGTTTTGTGAACATGTATGTCGAACTTAATAGTTCGATATATAAGGCGTTCCAGCGGACACGTATAGTTGCTCGGGCGAGAAGGTGCTCCCTAGTACCGCAGGGCGGAAGTTCAAAGTGCAGAGTTCAAAGTTCAAAGTGTCTGTATGACAGATATCGGGTGGATTTTGAATAGGTGGCTTACTTCCGCCGTCGAGTACTAGGATCTACGCTAAGCACGGGGAGGGTGCGCCTGCGATAGGGAAGATGCCGATTTAACGTTAGGGTCGAGAAAATTGTTCAACGCTGGGTCATGATGCGCTCACTGAGCAGAATCAAGGTTTGATTGAGCTTGTTATCTTTCTTGCGGAGTTTTGTTAACTTGTCGCAGCTATACAGCACTGTGGTGTGATCCTTGCCCCCAAAGACTTCACCAATTCTCGGCAAGCTTAGGTTGGTATGTTCCCGCATCAAATACATGGCCATTTGCCGCGCTAAACTGATTTCCCGCCGCCGGGAACTGCTTTTGAGATCGTCGAGAGAAACCTTAAACTCATCGGTGATCACCGTCAGAATCATGTCAGGTGTCACTTCCACCACATTAGTATTAGCGTTGAGCAACGGCATAATGCTCTCAACTTTCATGGGTAAACCCGAGATTGCCACATAGGCGATCGTTCGGGTTAGCGCACCTTCTAGTTCCCGAATATTGGAGGTGTAATGGGTCGCAAGATATTCAATCACCTCTCTAGGCAAGCGGACATTCTCTGCATCCGCTTTCTTTTGTAAAATCGCCACCCGTGTTTCAAAATCTGGGGCTTGAACATCAGCAATTAAGCCCATTGAGAATCGGGAACAGAGCCGTTCTTGAAGATTAGGAATCCGATTGGGTGGGCGATCAGCCGCCAGCACCACCTGCTTACCTGCCTCGTGAAGCGTATTGAAGGTGTAGAAAAACTCTTCCTGGGTATATTCTTTGCCTTCAATAAATTGTAAATCGTCAACAAGCAAGACATCTGCCGCCCGATAATGCTCACGAAACTGCTCAAGACTATCTTGGCGAATCGCGGTAATCAGGTCATTGGTAAACTTCTCTGTGGAGACGTAAAACACCCGCGAATCTGGATTGATATCAATTCGATAATGCCCAATTGCTTGCATGAGGTGGGTTTTCCCCAAGCCAACGCCACCACAGAGAAAGAGCGGATTGAACTCTCGCCCTGGAGACTCGGCAACAGCGAGAGCTGCGGCATGGGCCATACGATTGTTTGACCCCACCACAAAATGGGCAAACACATACTTGGTGTTGAAAGAAATGGGAGTGGGTTGAGTTACAGCCGAGGTTACAGTTGTGTTTGAAGCGGTGGGTTGCTCTAATAGCCAAGCCTCTGGGGCAACGCCCTCCTGAGCTGTCATCAGTTGGATTTCCCGAGGGACACCTAACACCTCCTGCACCACTGCTTGGATCTGACTTAGATAGTATTTTTGCAACCAATTGCGGGCAAAAAGATTCGGCACCTCAATAATAACGGCGGCGTCGGTGAGCGCTTTGATCTCAATGGGCTTGATCCAAGTTTCAAATGTGGGTGGCGTGAGCTGCTGCTCCAACCGCTCCAATACGGCTTGCCAAAATTGTTGGGGAGGTTGGGTCATGGTTTCGGCCGCTCATCCAAACTCAGAGCTTGTATCTTACTACCCTTTTGAAAATTCTGCGGTAGATGGTTACTGATAGTACGTCCCCTCAATAGCCAGAAAGCTGATGTCTAGCATCCCACTGTCTAATTATGTATAAGATTAACTATTGATAACGTTAAATAAAGGCAATCGCCAATTTGGCTTCAGCTTCAACCTGACCCAGTCACTGATATGTCAAATCACCCTCTTGAGCATTATGCAAATTTAATGGCAGCCCTGGGTCATTCCCTGCGTTTGGGGATTGTACAAACCTTGATGGAGCGCCATCCGGAATCGATGCGTTTGGGGGAGCTACAGAAGCGGCATCAACTTACTCTAGAACAGCTCCAGCCCGCGCTAGAACGGTTGGTTGCTCAGGGTTGTATTCAGGTGAACAATGCTGGCGGCGATCGCCGTTATCAGCTCAATATTGGGGTGCTCGAAGACTTACTGGCGTTCTTTTATGCGGAATGCTGTGTCCGCCAACGTATCCTGGATTGGGGCAAAGTGACCGATAAAAAAGATCGCTTGCGGACTCAAGCCGAAATCAACAATGTTGAACAAGAAAATTTAGCTAATTTTTTGGATGCAGCAATTTATGGTCGCTTAGGCGGCAAGGTCTTGCAAGTGCTGCTGTTGGCCCGCTCCGAGGCTGAGCGCCTACGCCAAATGCCAATTAATACTGCCCATATCCTTCTTGGTCTTTGCCTCGAAGGGGGAAACACAATCACCCATCGTCTGCTGAAGCGCTGGCAGCTTGATGTGACCCAAATTCGCTCCCTCCTCAAAACCATCACCCTACCCCAGCAGTTTCTGCCTCAGTCTGCCAAGTTTACGCCAGAGGCGATCACGAGCCTGAAGTTTGCGCTGGATGAAGCAACCGAAATGGGGGATATTTTGATTAACACGGAACATTTACTGGTGGGCTTGATTCGAGAATGGGATCTCAGCCGGAGCGAGAAACGACCCATCACGATGGCCGCCCAACTACTGCACCAGACGGGTATGACGCCGGATGATATGTTGGCCGAGATTCGCTCAGGTCTGCCCACGGGTTGAAGGCAATGTAATGCAATGATGCGCGATTACCACCCAAAGCTGGAACTGTCCAAAATCTTGGGATTGGTTCGTTACGCTACGCTAACACACCCTATATCAATAGTACTTCGCTTCATCATTGCCTTGGGTTTGGGGCTCTTTCTGAGCGTGGGCTTGGTATGGAATCAATTCAGTCTGGCTCAGATCACGGGACTCGATTTGGCGGTTGAGGATATTACGGCTGCCCCCCATATTCCAACAGTCCAGCTCGGCGATTTGGAAGTTGCACCAGTCTTTCTAGATGGTCGAGTGGTGTTGAGCGTAGCCTCAGCCATCAATCCCATTGCAACAGACGATCGCGCTGCTCGCGTCCCTCCAGCAGCCTTCCGCTCACAACAGATTAGCCAACGTTTGCATTTGATGGTGGCGCGACTGACGGCTTATAGTCGTACGGAACTAGTTGAACTCGATGATCTCGACGCGCAGGCCAAGCAATTGGCCAGTGAGTTGGTGATTGTTTCTCAGCGATCGCGCAACGATGAAGGCGTGAGCTATCGTCTTAAGATTGCTTTCCCTAAAACAGCGCCTCCCGAACCGATTGTGACCCTGACTGAGTTAGATGCTCGTTATACGGGGCAGGCACTGGATGAATTGCCCCAACTCTGGCGAGAACAACTGGTGGAGAGCTTGCTAATGGCGTGGCGATCGCGCCAACCCCTAGTACTCTGGTCGCTGGCCGGTCGGGCAGCCCTCCATTTAGCCGTCACGATCGCCTTGAGTCTATTGATGATCTGGGGTCAACAACAATTGCGAAATCGGCAGCAGCGTCAACAGCAGCCCCCCCCATCTGAAACGGTTTCTGAGGAAATTAATGCGGGTTCCCGACCCTGGGCTGTCTTGCGAACTCAGCTCCAACGCTTGAATCGGCTGCGCGATCGCAATCTCAATCACTTTCTGCGCCGCTCCTGCTTTTGGGGGCAAATTGTGCTCTGGGTCGTGAGCCTTGGCTGGGTCTCACGGTTGTTTTATTTCAGCCGCCCTTTTGCTAACTGGTTGTTGGGGGTTTCGCCCCGTGAATGGTTCTGGAGTCTGGGTCAACAGGGGGTTGTGGGCACACCGATTCAACTTTTGCTCGTTTTTCTGGGGATTAACCTCAGTGAACGTCTGATTAGCCTCTTGATTGAACGGTTAGCCCGCGAATGGCTCCGCAATCAGGTCGATCGACGCTCAGCCACGGCCCGTTTCCCCCTGCGTGTTCCCACACTTGTGAGCGCAGCACAAGGAGTGACACGGGTAATTGCCTATAGCATTTTTATTCTGCTGGTGCTGAACCAGTTTCGCGCGATCGCGGCTCCCTTAACTGCTCTGTTAGGGATTATTACCTTTGCCATCTCTTTGGGAGCTCAGAACTTTATCCGGGATGTGATCAATGGCATTTTAATTTTGCTCGAAGATCAATATGCAGTGGGGGATGTGATTGCGGTAAATGGAGATGTGGCAGGGCTAGTCGAAGATGTGAATCTCCGGATTACCCAGCTCCGGAACTTGGATGGGGAACTCATTACGATCCCTAACGGCACCATTGGGATAGTGCGCAATATGACCAGCGAATGGTCACAGGCTAAGTGCAGCATTACTGTCAGCCATCAGTCGGATGTGGAACAGGCGATGGCGCTGATGGTCGATGTGGCCCAAGCGTTGTATGCAGATGCAGCTTGGCGCGATCGCGTCCTCGATCAACCTGAACTATTGGGCATTGAGCACATCAATCATCACGGTTCCGAGATTTTGATTTTGCTCAAAGCCCAACCCATCCACCATTGGGATGTGGCGCGAGAATATCGTCGCCGCTTGAGCGTAGCGTTTGCTCAAGCGGGGATTGAGTTTGGCTTTCCTCGTCAAGGGGTGGTTTTGTCGAAGGGTATTGGTCATCTCGCATATGATAGCTAGCATGGAGTCAGAACAGACTGAAATTCACGGATGTTTGTATGTATCGGCTGAGTAACTTTTTGGTGATAACTCGAAAAAATGTTCACTCTGACCGCATATATCTATTAAGAGCGGTTGTTCAGGTCAACTGGAATTACTTCGCCGCTCCTGTCGTTAAAAATTCAAGAGCACGCAGTTATGCAGCGTCCAACATCAGGTGAGTCTTCGAGGCTTGGCCCAAGCATTATGAGTATTGAAACGAGTTTGGCAGGGGGAGACTCGATCACACCAAGTTTGATCAATGAGGTGATTGTCAAACTCAAAAGCGGCATCACTACCCTTAACTTACCGGAGGCTGATGGAGAGTTGGGAATCTGGCGTCAAGATACAACCCAAAGCCGTGAATTTGGCTTTGAGTTATGGCGGTTGGATGGGATGACGATGGAAGAGGCGATCGCCCGCTATCAAGATCACCCCGACATTGACTATATCCAACCCAACTACACTCTGACTGTCGAGGATGCCATCCCCGATGATCCTAGTTTTGGTGGCCTCTGGGGTCTTCATAACACGGGTCAAACCGGGGGAACTGTTGATGCGGATATTGATGCACCGGAAGCCTGGGACATTGCCCAAGGCGAGGGGGTGGTGATTGGGGTGATTGATACGGGCGTTGATTACACCCATCCAGATCTGGTGAATCAGATGTGGACGAACCCCGGCGAAATTGCCAACAACGGCATCGACGACGATGGCAATGGCTATGTCGATGACGTCTACGGCTATGACTTTGCCTATAACGACGCTGATCCGTTTGATGGTCATAGTCATGGCACCCATGTAGCAGGGACGATCGCCGCCACCCAAAACAACAGCATCGGTATCTCTGGTGTTGCCCCCCAGGCCAAGATTATGGCGATTAAGTTCCTTAGCGATGGAGGTTCAGGTTCGACCTTTAATGCGATTAAGGCAGTGGAATATGCCACCTTGATGGGGGCAAATCTCACGAATAACAGTTGGGGGGGCGGTGGCTATTCTCAGGCGCTCTACGATGCGATCGCGGCGGCCGGTGAGGCGGGACAACTCTTTATTGCGGCAGCAGGCAATGACTATGGTCAAAATAACGATATCTCTCCCCATTACCCATCCAACTACGACTTAGATAACGTCATCTCAGTTGCCGCGACTGATCACAATGACCAGCTCGCCTATTTTTCAAACTACGGCCCCACCACAGTAGATTTAGGGGCACCCGGCCAAAGTATCCTTAGCACCGTTCCAGGAGGAGGCTACGGTTACAAGAGTGGGACCTCCATGGCCGCCCCCCATGTGCTAATCCTGTAGGGGTTTCAAATCGCTCCCTTGATTTTGCTAGGGTTCAGCGGTTCAGCCCTCAAAAGTGCGTTCGCAAGATCCTTGCTGTGAGGGGGGTCTACAAAACCCCTACAAG
>JAAHHN010000280.1 GCA_010672165.1 Spirulina sp. SIO3F2
AGTGATTCAAAAAATTGAATCACTTCTCGAACTTTCATTTCTACTTACTTGATCGGGGGTAAAAAGCGTCGCTTTCCCCCTGGTTGTTCACGTGTCCAATTGTTGTTTCAAAGCTCGAATTGCTGCGCTGGTATTGCGCTCATAGGCAACCTGTATCGCTTGTGCTGCGATCGCGGCCACATCCCGCTCTGGAAAATAGCGACTCTGGGCTTGGGTCACATATTCATGCCCTTGAAGCTGATAAATGAGCAGTTTTTGTTTACGAAACAACCAAACCTCCGGCACTCCATAGGGCAGATAATCATTGACATCGGAATAGCTGGTGATGTCAATTTCTAAGACCAAATCCGGTGGTGGATCATTGCGCCAGTCAATCCGATCCTTACCCGAAACCGCTTGCCAATGGTCAATATAGAAGCAATAGTCCGGTTCGATACCACTCTCTTCTGGGAGTTGCATGGTAACAGGGGTGAAGGAATCGTATTCACATCCTGCTGAATCCAAGAGCACCTTGATGATGTCTGCAAGTAAACTGACATCACGACCATGTTTGGGTAGGGGGGACATGAGTAACATTTCTCCAGAACGATATTTGAGCCGGGGAATTGAATCATCTCCCCGCTGCTCACAGAGCGATTGATAGTCCTGCCAGGTGGCAGGGGTGCGCATTACCGTCCCAGCAGAAAGATACAGTTTTTGGGGTGAAACGACCGTTAGCATAACTGGAATCCTATGTCCTGATTTACATTGTACTGCCAAGAAACAAGGGATTTAGGCTTTGTTTGAACGCATAGAAACCCCCTTAACAAGTGTGTCGGCACAGCCGGGGGGATCTCGTAAGTTATGCTCATTGCTGCAAGCGCGTAAGCTCTGATTTCAAATGCGGATCGCTAAACGCCGGATTCTGAACAAATTCCTCATCCGTCAAACTCTCTAAAAACGCAATCAAATCTGCTTTTTCCCCCTCAGTGAGACTAAACCCACTCATAAACGTGCTCTTGAGCGGATTCGCGCTGCCTACCCCCGCATAAGGGCCAACCGCTAACGTTCGTCCCCCTTGGGCATAATGTGCGATCGCCTCTTCCAACGTCGCCACACTGCCATCGTGCATATAGGGTGCAGTCAGGGCAATATTCCGCAACGTCGGCGTCCGGAAATGACCCATCTGCGCCGGATTTTCCGTGATTTCATAAACACCCGTATTGTCCGGTGGATAAGACCCTTGGGCATCTAGGTTATAGAGACCCGTGTTGTGGAAGGCAATTTCCTTGAAGGCGAGGCGATCGTGGGCGATCGAATCGGAGAAATTGAAGCCGCTGTGACAATGGAAACATTCAAGACGTTCGCTGTTAAAGAGCGCCTCACCTCGCTTGGCTGAGGCGGAAATAGCATTTGCTTCGCCGCCATACCGATAGCGATCGTAGGGAGAATTGGCTGAGATCAGGGTGCGTTCAAAAGCAGCGATCGCCTGGGTTAGATGCCGAACGGTGACTGGATTCTCAACATCTGGGAACGCTGTCGCAAACATTCGTGCATAGTCCGGCTCAGACTGGAGCATTGCCACCAATGCCTGCTCATGACCTCCCAGCCCCATCTCAATCGGCTGTTCGCCAAACAACGGCACCAGGCTTTGGGTCTCCAAGTTGCGCATTAAAGGGTTCGCCCAGGTCAGCACTGAATAATAAGCCACATTCGTCAGGCTCATGGAATTGCGGGGATGCAACTCACCTGTTGCCCCCTCACCTACCGTTTTGCCATCCGTAAAGCCCAACGCCTGCTCATGACAAGAGGCACAGGAAAAATCTCCCGTCACCGAGAGACGCGGCTCATAAAACAGCGATCGCCCCAACTCCACCTTGGCTGCTGACATGGGATTACTGGCAGGCACAATCGGCTTCGGTAGCCATTCAGGAATATCCCAACGATAGGCAGCAGGTATATCAGACGTTGCCGTTGCCGGAAGATTTAGCAATACACTCAACACCACTGCAATGCTGCTAGAAACCAACGCCAGAACACTATAACTGAGCCAATTACGCCCATGCATTTTGTAATTACCCTATCATTGCGAAAAAGACCATCCCCCATCATAGACAGTTCACTTCAATGCTGGTGGCTAGGAGCGAGACCATACTGACCGACTCGGAAAAAACTCGATTCTCCTGTAATACCGAGTTGCTCAAACAGTGGCTGACAATCTCCATCACCTGCCCCTGACATACAACCGGGTGGGGTATCAACAGCATTGGCCGCCAAATCATTCCCAGCGACAAGGGCTGCCAAATCGGTGATCACAACATTATGTTGGGGGTCAAATTCAGGGAACGTAACCGTGGCTCGATTCGGGTTTGTGCAGCTTGTGGGCTGTTGGCTGTCGCCAACCACTTCGCAGCCTGTACTGCCAAGATGGATCAAAAAGCCTGAATTGGCATGGTGTGAGCCACTATGGAGATCGTGATGTTCTTGGTGTTGGCCATTGTGGTTGCCATGCGGATGATGCTCATGTTGTGCATCTGATTTATGTCCATCGTGATGATGCTGCTCCGATGGGTCGAGATGCTGGGATTCAGATGCAGGAGCATCAGCCACTCTAAGGTCAACCCGCAAGAACTTGTAGCCACCACGCCAGTTCCACCACATAGAGGTGAGGTTGAGGGGAGACGGGGCGAGGGTGACATCTTCATGATTTAGCGCAAAAGGCACACCCAATGAGAACTGCAACCCCTGATAGTCACCTACAGGCACTGTACCCACAACCTGCGTATTCATTTCGGTTGTGCCGTTAGCGCAGACATCGGCTTTGTTTTCAAAGTCGAGCAACGCCACATTTTCATGCTGCCATTTGCCATCCTGGGTGAGCTGCACAGGTACGATCGCGCCATCCGCAGCAATCAACGCCACCTCTGAAACATAGAGTCGAAAATCTGTGGGGGTGATGGTGCTTTGGGTCGTTCCAAGCCCTGTATAGCTGAAGCCACACACAAAACTTGAATCACCGACCATGCCTTGAAACTGAATCGCAATATCCTGGATTTCGGCTACGGCACGGTGGGCAGTTAGCACCGTGACAGCAGTTGTCGTGAGGGCAAGGAGAAGCGATCGCAGCATAGTAAGACCAGTTGGACAGAATACAGTATGCCCAAACTTAACAATGTGGAGATTTGCTCTGTCAACAGACAGTTTGTCGTAGTGCCAATTTTCTCAAAATATTAAGTTAATGTTGGCTCATTAAGTCATCAGGAACCAAATAATACAGGAATCTTATTTTCATCAAGGTTTGACTCAAGGAGAGCGAACCAAACTATCGAGCAACGTTGTGTTTGGAAGACAGCCTTGAATTGTGACAAGAAATTGTTCTTTTGTAAAGATCCTCTAACACCAACGAAATAGATCGTGATATATTCTACTTGTCTTTTTGGATTTATTAGTAGGTATGGAAAAACTCTTAGAACTCGTGAGGGATGTTGATTATTCGACTCTCCCTTTTGGAAAGATCATATTTTTTGTCTGTGTTTTTATTGCTGTTATTCTGCTCAGGCAGATATTCTTTGCCGTAGTCATTAAGCAAATTGAGCGGTTGGCTAGCCAAACAGAAACAGAGCTAGATGACGAATTACTGAAGATTTTAAAACCAGTAACAAGTTTATCTCTGTATATTGGTGTAATATGGCTTATTCCCTTGATGTTCGCTGAAGACTTGAGTCCTCAGCTTAATGAGTCTATTACAGGTTTAATCAAAATATTAACTCTTGTCGGAGTTATTTTTATTATTTATCGCCTCTCATCAGTTTTGGGACTCTTTGCAACGAATGCAATTGTTACTGTTCTAAAACTAATCACTCGAAAAAAAGAAGAACCTGTCGATCCTGAATTACTTAAAATTCTCAGACCCTCCATCAGGCTGCTTGTTTTTCTGATTGGTTTATGGATACTTCAATTACTCTTAGGTAATCAACTTAGTACTCAAGTTAATGATACCTTCAGCAATGGACTCAGTTTGCTGACGATTGTAATCATCACCAATGTTCTTTATCGGAGTGCTCCTGTATTAGGAGAGATTTGTGCAAACCTACTTGTTGCAACCATTGAAGATGACGGACTGAATGAATTACTCCGACCTTTTCTACCCAAAATATTTCAAGGTGCGGCAATTGTTATCCTGATCATCAAAGGCACTGAACTTTTCTTGGGTGGTTCTACAGGTGCATTGGTTGGTTTGCTAGGTGGAGCAGGTATTACCTTGGGCTTGCTGTTCAAGGATCTGATTTATGACTGGTTTTGCACGGTTATTATCTACACAGATAAACTTTATAATGTCGGTGACTGGATTGTTGTATCAGGCTTAGATGCAATGGTTCAGGTGGTCGATATTGGCTTTAGATCAACCTCACTCCTCAGTTCAACCCGCGCTTCTATCCAAAAAGTTCCGAACTCTAAAATGATTTCTGGAATCTTTCAAAATTGGTCTCAAGATGCAGGTGATGAAGAAGTATGGGGAATTCCGATTACGCTTAAGATTGATGGGATTTCAGCACAGCAAGCTGCCAGTGTTTGCGAGGGGTTAAAATCGATTCATCAATCTCTAGAGGGTGTCAAAGATAAGCATTTAATTCGCTTTAAAGGTCTTGAGCAAAATGCTCGTGTCTTTGAATTTCGTTTATATACTCAGTTAAGTTCTTTCTTTCGGATTGAGCGAGAAGCTCACATTGCTATATTGGCAATGCTTGAGGAAAAAGGCATTAATACGTTGTATGTCGAATTACGAACTGATCCCGAAAGGTATCAGCAACAACTCAAGGGACTTGAGAATTAACGAACTCTATTACAATTGCACCGCTTGGAGTTCTAATCAGGTCAAATAACTCGCCTTTTTCGAGAAAGGATATTTTTCTTCTAACCTGGTTCATCAGGCAGGCGGGATGCCTGCGCTACGGTTTTTCCTCAATTACAGTCCGTAGCGTAGGCATCTTGCTCGCTGCTAGTGCTCTGTCAACTCTAACTTTGTGTTTTGTCTATCAGTAGCACTATTGCCGAGTAAGTAATATAGAAATGGACAACTCACAGTTTTAAGCTTGACGCAACACTAGGTTAACATTTAACTTCTGACAATTTTGGGATGCACGTCGTGAATAATGCAGGCTAAACCATATTCAAATTACAACTGGTAGTCTGTGGAGGTAACGTCTCTATAGCAACTCAACTGAGTTTGGGACAACTACGGGAGAATCCTCCCTACAGTATCCTGAAGCAGACTACAGCTTACAATCTGGTCTAGGTCTAAATGGTCAGCTGACCTTCAATTGATAGTTTGATGCTGAGCAGAGTGACACCTAAAACAACTTTTTCTGTTGTTGGGGGACTCTGCAAGACGACTCGCTAGCAGACTTCAACTCAACCCAAGCAACCACAGGATTTGGAAATCCTGTGGTTTCCATATCATACGAACGGCTGCACATTTGCAAAAAATACATTATTTGATAACATTGTTGACAATTGGTAGTGTAAGTCTATTTACAACGGTTATCCCTCTCAACATACCGCATCCTTTTGTATTCAACCTCACCTAAAACAATTATTAAGAACTTCTTATGAAAGAAAAATACTATCTAGGATTCATTAGCCAATCTCATATGGTTAATGAAATGCGTTCACCAATATGGCATAAGCACTTACCTGTCTATACTCCTGATCACCCTGTGATTAAGGAGTATATTTTTGAGCAGAGCTTCGGGTCTCATACATTTAAAGGAGCAGCAGACAATCAGCTTAAACAATTAGGATACAAGGTCAAAAGCCGATTAGAGTTACTCTCTCTGTGCGATATTGTAATTTCTTTGAAGCCCACAGATGAGTGGAAATACATGCAGCCAAATAGTACATTAGTTGGCTGGTTTAATCATCTTAATCATCCTCTTAATGAATCCAGAAACATCAATTTTCTGGATTTGGAAAATATCAGAATTTTTGATGATGGAAGATATCAAAAGTTACTTTACAAAAATGCATATGTTGCGGGTCGGTGTGGGGTGAGTCAAACCCTAGACAAGCTCAGTGAATTTGAGCCATCTTCCCCTGCCATAACACAACGTAAATTAGCGGTTGTTCTTGGTTACGGCAACATCGGCAAGGGGGCAGCGAGAGAGCTGCTGCGGCAAGGTATTGAGAAAGTGATTGTTTTTACTCAACGCCCCCCGACGGAAGTCAGTGATAAGTTAGACTTAATCGAATATCGGCAAATGCAATATAGTAATGATGATATTTATGAGATAAGTGATCAAGGTTTAAAACAACCGCTAATTGATTGTATTTTGAGAGAAGCTGATATTATAGTCAACGCAAAAATCCCTTCTAATGACTGTCCCAAGTGGCGTTTTGTTCCTGAAAATAAGTTTTTCCAACTAAAGTCAAACATGGCTTTCATTGACCCTATACATCGCAAAGGTCATGGTGCAGATTTTGTTGAGGTGACATCATTTGGAGAACCGCTTAAAAAAATTTGCAAAGCGACCCATTCTATTTGGTTCAATGGTTGTAATTCAATGCCCAACTATCAAGCTGATTATGCATCTTACGTGATTTCTGAGGCTCTACTGAAAAATTTTGATACCATCGTTGAGGCTGCTGCAAAAAAATAACGTCTGAATTTTTATCGATATCAGGCTAAGAATAGTGTGGATGTAGTCTCAAACTAAATTCATTCTTTTATAAGCTTTGTGTCTTCTACTGATGTCTGAGCGTTACGAGAGCCAAGCAATCGGCGAAATTTACTCTTTGAGCGTGCCGCAGGCAGCCCCGCGGCTCGATCGCTGGCTTTCAGGACAATTGCCAGATATAACACGATCGCGCCTCCAGAAACTGATCGAACAGGGTCAGGTACAGCTCAATGGACAGGCTTGCACCCTTAAAAAGCAAGTCCTTAAACCTGATGATATTGTTACTGTACAGATTCCCCCCAGCCAACCGTTGGCGGTGGAAGCTGAAGCAATCCCTCTCAATATTCTTTACGAAGACGAGAGCTTAATTATTATCAACAAGCCTGCGGGAATGGTTGTGCATCCCGCACCGGGTCACAGCAGCGGCACATTAGTCAATGCCCTGCTGCACCATTGCGATGACCTAGCCGGGATTGGTGGTGTGGAGCGGCCGGGCATTGTCCATCGACTGGATAAAAATACAACAGGCGCGATTGTTGTGGCCAAGACTGATGCAGCGATGTTGCATCTCCAACAACAGATTCAAGCCAAAACTGCCCGCCGGGAATACTTAGGTATGGTCTTTGGTTCACCCTCTGAAGAATCGGGCACGATTGACGCACCCATTGGTCGCCATCCGGGCAATCGCAAAAAAATGGCAGTAGTAGCAGCAGAACGGGGTGGGCGTCATGCGGTGACCCATTGGCAGGTGCAAGAACGCCTTGGTAACTATGCAATCCTGCTTTTCCGGCTAGAAACGGGACGCACCCACCAAATCCGGGTTCATAGTGCTTTGCTGGGTCATCCAATTGTGGGGGATCCGGATTATGGTTCAGGGCGGCATGTGGGCGTCAACCTGACGGGGCAAGCACTCCATGCCTATCGGCTCTGTTTAACCCATCCAGTGACAGGTGAACAAATTGAAGCGATCGCGCCGCCGCCCCCGGAATGGGAGACTTTGGTCAGGGTTCTGCGTCAGCGGTATGCATCTCTATAATCGAACTACAATTGGAGAAGGGATCAACAATGCTCAAGTCATCGAACGTTTGAAACAGAGATCACGTCAGATCAAACAAAATAACCAGTGATAAGATAATGCATCATTGCCCCCTGATTGACTGACAAAACTTGTTTGAGAAGAAATTGAAAGGCAGATGCAGAAAGGGATACAGAGAATTCAGAAGAGGGAGCCAGTCCTCTAGAATTGAGTTACCACAACAAAACCCTGGAGAACTG
>JAAHHN010000281.1 GCA_010672165.1 Spirulina sp. SIO3F2
CGAAGCGGTCGACAATACCGGCGTCGGCGCCGGCGGCACCCGAAACATTTCCGGGACCAGCCACTACCACGTCGAGCTCGAGACAGAACTCGCCGACTGGCACCACAAGGAAGCGGCGCTGCTCTTTACCTCGGGCTATATCGCCATCCACACCACACACCTTCCCCGTTCGACGATTGAGTAATGGTGAGCCGCTTAAACCTGGCCGAACCTGACCCTCCTTGAATTTCATCAATGGCCAATCACCACCTGTCTCGTCTACATAATCAAAATCTGCGGGATCTCCCTCCACATACTGATCGGTATAACCAAAGCTATAGAGTTGATCATCAATCGCTACTGTTGCATCTAGCTCCAGAACAGGATGCTCTGGCACAGCGCCGGTTAATTGCAACAACGCCAAATCAGCTTCCTTTGAATACTCAGCCACTTCCACCGAATAAGGCTTACCCTGCCACCAAATTTTGATGGTGGTCTTGCCCTTCACAACATGGTGGCAAGTCAACACTTGGCCCCAAGCTACAAAAAAGCCTGTGCCACGATCGCTACTCGACTTATTAATGCAAACCGTGCAACGTTTGAGATGGTCTAAAGGACTAGCTGACTCACTCATCAAGCAGATTCAAAGAGGTTAAGACTGACCCCACTCTAAAGTGAGCTTGAAGTTGGCCTTGGTTGAATTTTGTACAAGCATCGCTACAAGCTGACCTTCTTTGAGTCCAACCTCCAAACCCAGCTCTAGGCTAACTTTGTCGGGTTTTGCTGCTGCCAGCGATTCTTGAACTTTGCCAGATAGAGCTTTGACTGCCTCAAATACAGGCTCAAACGTTTTGGCATCAAGACCGACATCTTCTTCACCACCGAGTATTGTGGTCTCCACCATCATACTCACACCATCACCAAGCTCAACAGGGATTGATTCTGTGGACATTGACTGCTCCTCTCACAACTTGGCTCCAGTTTAGGCCAAACACAACTGCCCCAAACACAAACCCACCCACAAAAAAAAGAGGGGTTGCCCCCTCTGGATTGTTATGCACCTGAATGTGAGATTGAGTTATGCACCGAGACTATGAGTTGAGTGAAGCGGTTGCGTAGGCATCCATTTCGTAGGCAGGAACGCGATCGCCGTAATCGGTGTCTTGGCCCGTAACCGACTTGGCAATCTGCTCAAAACCCTCAGAATTCCAGTTGCGCTCATGAATCGGCTTACGCTGCTCACCTCGGAAGTAAGCCTGAGAGCCAATGGTTACAGCCGCCAACCAACCGATCACGAGTAAAGAAAGAACGATAGCCATAATAGATACCTCCGAATGCTTGTATCTTTTTGTTAAGCTCTATGTAAATTAATGTAACAAAATATTTTCTTGCTGTCAAATGGGTGATAATGAGGATTCTGAATTTCTCGGCTATCCTACTCCAGACCTGTGTCCAGTGACTTAACTCTGCTGCTAATTCACCTTGCCATCGGCGGCCTGGTGTTTGGCTTCGGCAGCGCGATCGGCAGTTTCCTGAATGTGGTGGTCTATCGTGTGCCTGCGGGCCTCTCGATCTTGCATCCCCCTTCCCGCTGCCCCACTTGTTTGACGCGGTTAGGCAAACGGGAGAATGTGCCGATTCTGGGCTGGCTCTGGCTGCGGGGCAAATGTCGCCATTGCCACACTGCGATCGCCCCCCGCTATCCTTTAGTGGAATTAGCCACAGGGTTAATGTTTGCAGGCGTCTATGCTCAGTGGGGCTTGAGTCTAGAGGCGATCGCGGCTGCAACGCTGCTCAGTTGGCTATTGGCGTTAGCCCTGATTGATCACGACACCCTAACATTGCCCCATAGCCTCACCCAATCGGGGTTGGTTATGGGTCTGGGCTTTACGCTGCTGCTCGCTTGGCAACAAAGCGGCACGGTGGCAGAGAGCACAAACTATTTAATGAGTCGGATTATTGGGGCACTGGTGGGCTTGTGGGGTCTCGATGCGATCGCCTTTCTGGGGTCGGTGCTAATGGGACGAACAGCCATGGGTGCGGGGGATGCCAAACTGATGGCGATGGTGGGCGCTTGGCTCGGTTGGCAAGCTGTACTCCTGAGTACCTTTTTGGGCTGCGTGCTGGGCACCGTGTTTGGTGGGAGTGCAATTGTGTTGGGCTGGCGCGATCGCGCTCAACCGATGCCCTTTGGCCCCTACTTGGCTCTGGGGGCAAGCATCAGTCTATTTTGGGGTGAGAGAATCGTAAGAACTTATCTGACCCTCTTCTTCCCCTTCAACTAAATCCTGCGTGTGATGCACGACTTGATACTATGAGTGCTGTAGTATGGACTACCATAAAAACCACCTATGCCCTCTGGGAAGCCGAACTCATGCAACAAATTTTAACCAGTCATGAAATTCCCAATCGCATTGTGCGTCTGGGGGCCAGTGGATGCTTTTTGACCGGGGAGTCTGCACTTCAGGTGCGTCCCCAAGATCGTTGGACAGCACTGCTGCTGCTGAGTCCGAAGGATGACGTGCTCGAAGATGACGAAGCTTAGTTTCCCTTAATCGGCATCCAACTGAATGATTGTCCCCTCCCATTTAAAATCGCCAATTTTTACAGTTTTAATTGTTAGTTAGGAGAATTTAGACCGAGAAAATGTCTCTACCAGATTGGTTCGCCAACCGTAAAAAACAGCCCACCCCTATTCAGGATCATCACCATGAGCGGGAAATTGCTGATGGTCTTTGGACAAAATGCCCCAGTTGCGGGGTCTTAGCCTATACCAAAGACCTCCAGAGCAATGTGATGGTTTGCCCGGAATGTGACCACCATATGCCCGTCCACAGTTCGGAACGGATTGGTCAGCTGATTGATGCCCAATCTTGGAAACCCCTCAACGAGAACATTGCCCCCATTGATCCCCTCGAATTCTGCGATCGCAAACCCTACAAAGATCGGTTGCGAGGCTACCAAAGCAAGACCCAACTTATGGATGCAGTGCAAACGGGTACAGGCTTACTCGATGGCCTCCCGGTGGCGCTGGGCGTGATGGATTTCCGGTTTATGGGCGGTAGTATGGGATCAGTGGTGGGTGAAAAGCTCTGCCGTTTGATTGAATATGGCACCCAAGAAGGTCTTACCGTATTGATTGTCTGTGCCTCAGGTGGCGCACGGATGCAAGAAGGAATGCTGAGCTTGATGCAAATGGCGAAGATCTCCGGGGCATTAGAGCAGCATCGGCAGGCTAAACTCCTCTATATTCCGATTCTGACCCATCCGACAATGGGCGGCGTCACCGCCAGTTTTGCGATGCTTGGGGATGTGATTCTGGCAGAACCAAAATCGAGTATTGGGTTTGCCGGACGACGGGTGATTGAGCAGACGATTCGAGAGAAGCTGCCGGATGATTTTCAGAGTGCCGAATATCTCCAGCAATGTGGCTTTGTGGATGCGATCGTTCCCCGCACGCAACTGAAGAAGACCCTGGCTCAACTGATTAGCATTCATCAGCCCTATTATCCCCTCAGAAATCAGCCGACGGTTTCGATGCAATCTGTTCAGCATCACCAAGAAGCTCAATCGTTGGCTTGAGGGTTTGGGTTGGGCGATCGCCATCCCTAGTCCAACTCGTTATTGATTAGGAATCAGGATTGCTAAGAATCAGGTTCTAGAATGTGTAAATTGGCAATATTCCGGAAATCCTGACCATTGTGGGTTATCAGCGGTAATTCATGTCGTCTTGCCGTTGCAGCAACCCAAGCATCTTGTGAGGAAATTGGCTGTCCTACTCTTTGTCGTTCTGCGCGGATCTTCGCCCATTCCCAACAAAGCGGTTGATCAACTGGAATAATAAGGTAGTTCGAGAGATAGTCTTCGAGTTGTTCGATGCGGCGATCGCCCCAGTTTCTCACAACTGACCATTGAAACAACTCTGTTACTGTCATGAACGACAGGGCTAGCTCATGACCCTGGACAAGGGGTTGATAGGGTTGGGCAAACTGACTCCCCTTAAAAATAAATGAGGCAACATTAGTATCAAGTAATAGCAGACTCATAACTGCACTAATTCATAACTTGCCGTTGCTGTTGTAAAAAGCCCAGAAAATCATCAATCGAATCTTCAACTGGCCAAAAATCAGCCGCTAGGTCTTGAATTCGTTCAACGACAATGGGCTGTTTTAGTCTGCGAAGTTCTTGAACATTGACTCCTTGCCAAAATTCCTGATTGAGTTTTGATAGGTGAGGTGGAATTCTGGCAGCAGGCGCTTCAAGGTGTTCCATTAGCACCAACAACTGCTGACGCTCTGTGGCAGAGAGAGGTTGAATTGCAGCTACAGCAGTTTTCACAAGCATGAGGTACGTTAATCCCCCTCAATCCCCCTTTGGAAGGGGGAGGTTCGATCCTCATATTTTTGCAAAAGGCTATAAAGCCGCTTCGAGTTGTGGAGTCATGTTTTATTCTAGAGCGTCTATCTTTAATCTAACCTGCATCATTCACAAATGACTTGGCGTAAATGCAATCCGCAAAATTACCTGATGCAACCAAAGTCAGCGCTGCGATCACCTACTCAAACCAAAATCTGCCTGTTTTAAGCAAATCATGTCTGTATTTTTATCATTCCTCAAAATCTCACCCGAAAGTTTAGAATTACTCAGGCTCTACCCTGAAACTGGAAAACTTCTGTTTCATTGGGATGAAATTGAGAATCCGGAGCATTGGGAACCCATTGTCAAGGTGATTGTGAGTAAACAGGGCGTGGCCAATCTCAAACCTGTACACAGTCAGATTCCTCAGCTAATTAGAGAGTTACAAGGCCAGTCGGCTGAATCTCTTAAAGATGCCATTTGGTTTTTACCTGAAGAATTTGAGACAGTTGCTACTTCTGAAGAAATTAAGTATCTCGTTTCCATTGGGAGTCAAGGACATCGCTTTGTTCATATTGATTCCTACACCACGTATTGGACGACTGAAGAAGTCTCTCGAATTGCAGGAATCATCTCAAGAGTAAAAAATCCTTACAGTGAAGCTTATACAGAAATTCATGAAGATGAAGTCGATCCGTTTACTTACATTATTGACACTGCCAAGAATGGTTATGCGATGCTGTTAACGGTTTGCTAAACCCGAAATGTTCCACATTAGTTGTGTTGCAATGTACACCCCACCAAACGGCCAACTTGTGCTTCGATCAGCGCTAGCGTCAACCTCTCACCACTAACCCATGAATCGCAAACTTCTGCGTTCCCTTCACCGCACGATCGCCCCCTTTGTTATGCTCCCCCTCGTGATCACGATCCTCACCGGCGTTACCTACCGCTTGGGCAAAAGCTGGTTTGGCCTGACCCGCGATCAAGTTCATTGGCTGATGGTGATTCATGAAGGCGAATACCTCGGCAAATTTCTCGAACCGTTTTATGTGCTGCTTAACGGTCTAGGTGCTTTGTTTATGCTCACCACAGGCATCTCTATTTGGGTCAGCACCTGGAAGCCCCGTGCTAACGCCAATCAAACTCCTGTCTCTGAACCCCAAACCCCCACCGTTGGTGAGTAGAATAGTTGGGATTACGGCTCTGCCGCCCATCACTGACCCCGCAAGAACTCACCCAAAACCTGCATGTGCCGCAACTTTAACGTTTTCCTGAGTCCCGTTCAACTAGAGCATCTCTTCTTCTCCCGTGACTTGGATACCGGAGCCTATCGACTGCGATCGCGCCCTGTGATTGAAGCCGACCTGAGCGATCGCCTCTGCTACGCCACTGCTCTAGCGGAAGACTGCTCAAAGAAGAGCACCAAAGCGGGCTATGACGCAGCCGGGATGGCGATCGGCACAATTAACCTGGCAGGTGTTTTAAACTGGGTCGAGCGAGAACAGCACCGTGTCAGCTCCCTCAGCCATGAACAGATGGGGGAGACCGCAAAGAAAATCCGCAACGATCTGCAAACCCAAACCAAAGTAGCGCGGGATGGCGGCGACCTACTCAAAACCTGGGACACGCTTCTAGAGCGCACTCAGCTTCAGAACACCGACTTCCTCACCAACTGGGAAACCCACGTGCGCCAAGCCTCTCAGGGCGATATGTATTCTGAGAGCAACGCTCACCCCCACCAAGAAAAATTTATCCGTGAGCAACTCCGTATCTATCAACTCAGTGAATCGGGGGAAGTCTTTTTCACCGAACAGCCTAATACCTTAGGTGCGCAGGTCTTTTTCGACACCCACAACGGTGACATTAACGACGCCGCTCGCTACAAACGCTTTTTGAGCTACGAGGGCTTTCAGTTTGCCTCCAATTCTGACTCCTGCACCGAACCAGCTCTGAAGCGCTTTCTTTATGAACATGTCCGTGCTGGGCATTTGTCAGGGGCGCTCTACCGTTTGACCTATGTCGATCCGGATTACCTGGATAATAATCAGGCGGTGCTTGATAGTACTGGAGCAGTGGGCCACTATAGCTTGGGAGAACAGTTTGCGAATAAAACTTTGCTGGTGCAACTCCAGGGCAAAACGATAACCTTCTGCCACCTGAACGGTCAACCGATTCAAGACTTTACCCAAAAAGGCTTTTTGCGGGATGATGACCAATCTCTTGCCAGCGAAAAGATCGCTGAATTGCTGGCACTCGCTAACAATATGAAGCGGGCAGGGGCGCAACAGGAGACGATCGCGGCAGCCTTGGTGGCCCGGATTTTGGAATATTCCAACCCCAAGAACAAATTTGCCCTGCAATCCTATACCCCCTTGGGTCAGGCCGGCTACGGCTCCCTTGGTGGCGGCACCTACACCATGTTGCGCGGCGGTACAGAGCGCGGTGGGGAAGAAGGGGGCGAACTGATCTTTTATTTGCCCAAAACCTACGATCTCCGTAACTATAATCGTGCTGCTTTTCTCTCTGCCTCCGAAGAAAATGCTCTTAAAGAACAGATCAGTCTATTAAACCCTAGCGCTTTGGCTCAGGGTCGTATTGAAGTGGCTGAAACGGTGGTGCAAGAGGTGGGCTTTCTCAAGGAAATTCAAGCCACCGCCTCAATCACTGAAGGCGTTGCCCCAATTTATGATGTGCTGCCCGGTGAAATTGTGGAAGTGACCGCTGAGGGGCAAGTACGCCTCTTTAATATCTACCGCGGCCAAGAAATTCCGCTAATTAGTATTGAGCAGCAAAATCAAGCCAACAGCTATATTCACACCGATATTCGTCAGGAGCGTCTTGCACCTCTGAAGGTGTTTAAAATCGCCTATCGAGATTTGCAAGGCAACGCGATCCCCTGCCCTTACAACAAGTATGGCGAAGAGATTGTGGTGATTCAGCCCCTAGCGCTACGCAAGAACACCGAAAAGCTCTTTCGCACCCATCCCGATGGCACAGTGACGCTCCGCACTGGAGCGAATGGTATTGGGCTAATGATGGGCACGGATAATGAGACCTTGCGTCAGCACCGGATTCGGGAGCTGAACCAGATTGTGACTGGGGCGGCGGGTACATCGTTTTTGATCAATGTGATCGCGGGGAATTTAGCCCGGAAGTTGGGGCTGAATACGCTACCGATGATCAATCTCGATGGCTTCACCGGGTCGGATACGATTCCACCTTCGGTGAGCCAGCATACGCTCTTTTTGGCCAACTCCAACTCTGGCGGCACGTCTGACACGATCAAGCTCACCCATGAACTGGCTAGCCTGACCGCTGTCATCCAGCGCATTGCGGATGAGATTGAGCGGCGCGATCCCCACCTGGATGAGGTGATTATTGCTAAGGCCCGGCTCAAAGAACTCCGCGAACGTGTCAAACCCGACACCCAACGGGAAGACCTCCCCGAACATTTGCAACGCTTTATCGCCACCAAAACGCCCTGGATCTACGTGGTGACGAACATTGAAGCTAGTGCTCTAGGCAATATTGGCCGGGGGCTGGATGCGG
>JAAHHN010000282.1 GCA_010672165.1 Spirulina sp. SIO3F2
CACAAAACTCAGCGTAACGTCAAAACGCTTGGCTATGTTTCTTTGGGACATGCCTGTACTTTGCCACGTATCTATTATCTTTTTACGGAAATCTAGCGAATATGCCTTCATCGCTTACCTCTATTCACTTTCTACCAATATAGCTGTACCTCATATTTGTGGAAAAGGCTATAGAGCGAATTAAACTCGACAGCGATCGCCTTCCCGCGCTGCCAACTTTGCTTCCCGTTCAGCAATAATCTCCGCTAGTGGTGGCCGCCCAGTAACTGCCAACCGATAATCCGCCCAAATTCCATAAATCCAATCAACAACTGTGCCAATCAATGGCCAACCTGTCGCCGCATAGATCCAGCCCATGCCTAGCACAGTGTAAACCTCACGGAAAACCGCAACATTCTGCACCAGAGTTTCGTCCGGGCGTACCGCATGGATGCGACCCATCGCGGTGGCAAAATCCACACCACCATTTTCTGCGGCTTGATAATCCGGATCAGCAATATCAACAAAAGCGACTAAACCGCGCCCTGCATCCCGACGCTGTAAAAAGTTTACTTCTCGCACACAGAGAGGGCATTCGCCATCGTAGAGGAGTTTGATTTGCCAGGTGTCTGCGATCATGGATGCATTACGGAATGTAAACTGCTTTCGATTCTAACGTAGAGCATCGAACGTTAGGGCAATTTCAAATTCGCTCCAATCACTTGTAGGGGAGGTTTTAGAACCCTCCCCTACCAAGCATCACGCATATTCACACATCGCTAGGCTCAACCCGTATTGCGCATTCCGGCGGCAATACCGTTGATGGTCAACAACGCCCCCCGCAGTAACTCTTCTTTGCTATAGCGATAGTGAATCACACCAGAAGCTTGGCTGCTATATTGCCGCAGGCGCTTGAGTAGCGACACTTGCAAAAAGCCTAAGGGCACGATATTGCCATTACGCAAATAGACCGATCGCTGCAATTCAGGATCGCTATTAAGGAGGGTTTCATGGTCAGCGATCGCCAGCACCAGATCCCGAGTCAAGTTGAACTCTGTTTGAATCTGCTCAAACACCGCCATAAAGCGATCGCGGTCTTCTGGGGCAGCCAGTTCTTGGATATAGTGCTGAGCCATCCGGAGATCCACTTTTGCTAAGGTCATCTCCACCTTAGAAATTGCCATCTTAAAGAACGGCCACTTGACATAGAAATAACGCAGCAGTTTGAGGTTTTCTTCCGGTTCCTCATCCAAAAAGCTTTGGAGCGCTGACCCTACACCATACCAAGCAGGAACTAAAAAGCGGCTCTGTGTCCAGCTAAACACCCAAGGGATCGCCCGCAGAGAGCTGAGATCCTTTTTACCCTTCTTCCGGCGAGCTGGACGAGAGCTAATTTGCAGTTGGCTAATTTCCTGGATCGGCGTTACCGACAAGAAAAAGTCCAGAAAATCAGGATGCTCATAAACCAAGCTGCGATACCGACGGCGCGATCGCACTGCCAGATCTTCCATAATTTCATTCCAGGGCTCAATATCATCAAAGCCACTGCCCAGCAAGCTAGCCTGAATCACAGCGGTGGAGGCAGTTTCCAGGTGATAGAGGGCCAGTTCTGGCAGGGAATATTTAGACGCAAGCACTTCCCCCTGCTCTGTAATCTTGATCCGTCCGTTGATCGTGCCCGTAGGTTGGGCCAAAATTGCCTCATAGGCTGGGCCACCACCACGACCCACCGACCCCCCTCGGCCGTGGAAAATCCGCAGGGCAATGCCATATTCTTCGGCCAGAGCTTGCAGCGCCTTTTGGGCCTTGTGAATTTCCCAGTTGCTACTTAAGAAACCCGAATCTTTATTGCTATCGGAATAGCCCAGCATAATCTCTTGCAACGGCTGGGGCACAATCGGCTGACTCCCGGCTTGAGCTGTGGCGATCGCCTCATGGCCACCACTGATCGCTGCCCGATAGAGGGGTAAATCAAACAACGATCGCATCACCGATGGGGCATGTTTGAGATCATCCACCGTCTCGAACAGAGGTACAACCCGGATCGTGGCAATCCCCGTCACCGGATCATACAGACCCGCCTCTTGAGCCAGCAGCAACACCTCCAAAATGTCGCTGACATCGTTGCTCATACTGATAACGTAGGTTTGGCAAATTTTTTCACCAAACTCTTTTTGCACCCGGCGAATCATCCGGAAGGTTTCAATGATTTCTAAGGTGCGCTCGGAAAAGGGGGCCTCCGCAGGAATCAGCGGCCGACGGTTGGAGAGTTCGGTCGTTAGCCATTGCCGCCGTTCGGCCTCATTGAGGTCGTTATAGGGCTTGGGCAGAGTATGAATATAGTCCGCGATCTCGGTCAGCGTATCTGAATGCACCGACGATTCTTGGCGGATATCAAGGCGTGCAAGATGAAACCCATAGATTTCTACTTGCGCAATCAGCCGATCGAGGTCGCGGCAGGCGATGCCTGTTTCGGTGAGATTCTTGGCGAGCAAGCGCAGTTCGGCGAGGAATTCATCACCCGAGCGGTAGATCGTACGCGGATTAATTTCATCTAAAAGCTTTTGCTGTTGGGGATCACCACTGGCAAGCAGGTTGTTGCGATCGCGAGTATTTTCTAAGCGTTTTTGAATATATGCCAGCTTGAGACGATAGGGTTCCTGGCGATAGCGAATTGCCAAGCTCTCATACACGCTGGCTAAATGGGCGCGATCTTGCTCCAAAGAGTCAAGCAACTCCGGTAATACATTGCTCCAATGCAACGAGAGACTCAATAAATTCGTGAGTTCATCAACGGAGTCCAAATATTTTTCTAAAACGATGTTGCGTTGATAACAGGCGGTTTTCCAAGTCACATCTGGTGTCACCGACGGGTTACCATCCCGATCCGATCCGACCCAAGAACCGAAATAGCAAAAGTCGTTGTGGGAGAGTTCCAATGTGGGAAACGCCCCCTTGAGCGCCTGACGAAGCCGCACTGCCAACTCAGGGATGGTGTCAAAGAGCACGGACTGAAAGTAATGTAGCGTATAGTCCACTTCGTCGAGCACGGTGGGCTTAAACTGATGCAACTCATCTGTACGCCACCAAAGGCGGATTTCTTCTTGGAGCTGCTCGATCGCGGCTTCAGCTTCCCAGGAACTCTCTAGACCCAAACTCCGATAGGCTTCTTCTGCATGATCAAGCTGATGGAGCAGATCATCAATTCGACGCTGCTTCCGCCGAATGGTGTGGCGCACAATTTCGGTGGGGTGCGCCGTAAACACCATGCGGATATCGAGCTGCTCTAGCAGTCGCTGAATCTTTTGGGGGGGCATGTTTTGCTGGCGCAAGTGGGGAAATAGCCACTCAAACGTGCCCGTTTTCGGTACAGCCGGATCTTGAGCAAAACTCCGCTCAAGCTGTTCAGCGCCCACAGGCGTAAGTTCAGGCGTTTCATCAGCCGTTACGCCATTACTCCGTTCTGTCTGCACAGCAACTGATGCTGAGGGCATGCGATAGGTAGCACGCCGGGACAGACGCTGCTCTCGCTGCTCATAATGCTGCTCAACAATATTAATAAGTTGAAAATACAAAGCAAAAGCCCGCGCCGCACGAATTGCAGCATTGAGATCAAGCTGTTCAATGAGTTGTAATACTGCTGTATTGTCTAGAGCGGTTTGCCCTTCTGGCGAACACATGCTCCGAAGTTGTTGCAAGAGCTTCACCAACTCTTCCCCACATTCCGATAACAAGACCGAACCCCAAATATCTTCGACCATCTTGAGACGGTGTTGTAGCAATAACCGAGACGCGGAGGGAACCTGTAAAACCTTCATATTGGCTGGATCTGAGGACTGAAGAAGCGGACTCATAATGCACAAATTAGGTGAGGGGTTAATGTTGATAGTACGGGTTAGTGGCCAGTGTAGACAGCACGGTTGACTAGAGCTTAAGGGTTTATTTAACTTTGCTTAAGGTTTAATCTGACCCGAACAGAGAGGTCATCTAGACACAACAAACCGACAGGCTAATCTGGATTGACGAGATCCCAGGGGAAGGGCAACATCGGCAGACGATCGCCCCGGAAGAGTTCTTCACTGACCTTGCCGAGCTGTACCAGGACAGGCGCAAAGCCAGCACATAAGACTAATATTCCCAGCATCGGTACAGTCGCTAAACTCACGTACAACTGCACAAGATTCAACTGCGCCAGATTGTGGGAGGGAGAAGGTTTAATCATAATGCTTGAGACCGTCTGAGTTACACAATGGGGTGTTGCCGTTTAAAGCTGAATTGACGCGACTTCCATAGTACTAGTACTGGGCAATCCCGCCCTTTCTTTAGCTTCTGTATTGCTGGGAGGCTAGCTGCAACCCACTAAGATTGCATTGCAGGTTGTTGTTACAAAAATACGTCATTGCAGATCAAACAGGTTTTTGTAGTGTAGCGGAATCTGTACCGCTTTCCAGCTCAGTCAACACAGACCTTAACGCAAGGGAGATAGATGACTTGACAAATTTTTGGGGGGTCATGCAGAGAAAAAGTGGGTCGGAGAGAAGTTGAAAAGCCACCGACGATATCGTTATATGAATCATGCAGGCGAAGGCGTATGATTGTCTGCAAGTTATTCCAATGAGTCATTATGTATCAGCTCAATACCCTTGAAGCTTCGCTCAAACAGTTCTTTGGCTACGACCAATTTCGACCGGGGCAACGCACAATTATTGAAGCTGCCCTACAGGGTCAAGATGTTTTAGCGATTATGCCCACCGGTGCGGGCAAGTCTCTCTGCTTCCAGTTGCCCGCTCTGCTGAAACCCGGTTTAACTGTGGTGGTTTCACCCTTGATTGCTCTGATGCAAGATCAAGTAGATGCTCTACGAGACAACGGCATTGGGGCGACATTTCTCAACAGTAGTTTGAGCTTAGAGGAGGCGCGATCGCGCCAGACGGAAATTTTCCAGGGTCGTATTAAGCTGCTGTACGTTGCACCAGAACGATTGCTGACGGTAAGTTTCTTGAACTTTTTAGATCAAGTGCGCGATCGCCTCAGCCTGACTGGGTTTGCCATTGATGAGGCTCATTGTGTCTCGGAATGGGGCCATGATTTTCGCCCGGAATATCGTCAGCTAAGCCAACTGCGCGATCGCTATCCCCAGATTCCGATGTTTGCCTTTACTGCCACCGCCACCGAGCGAGTGCAGCAAGACATTATCCACCAACTGCGACTGCAACAGCCCAGCCACCATGTCGCCAGCTTTAACCGCCCCAATCTCTATTACGAGGTTCGCCCCCGTGAGGGTTACGGGCAATTGCGCCAAGCCATTTTGGAGCGCCCCGGCCAATCGGGCATTATCTATTGCATCAGTCGCAAGCGTGTTGATGAGCTAGCCCTTAAGCTCCAAACCGATGGCATTAATGCCCTGCCCTATCACGCCGGTTTAAATGCTGAAACTCGCAGCGAGCACCAAACTCGCTTTATCCGGGATGATGTCCCCATTATTGTGGCGACGATCGCCTTTGGCATGGGCATCAATAAGCCCGATGTGCGGTTTGTTTTCCATTACGAACTACCCCGCAACCTCGAAGGCTATTACCAAGAGTCAGGACGAGCCGGCCGTGACAATGAACCGGCCAGTTGCATCCTCTTCTATAGTCGAGGCGATGCCAACAAGGTGGAGTATTTTATCCGGCAAAAACCGGATGAGCAGGAGCAGCGCATCGCCTATCAGCAGCTCAATCAAGTGGTGGATTATGCTGAAGGTTCGAGCTGTCGGCGTACGATTCAACTGAGTTATTTTGGGGAAGAGTTTCCCGGTAGTTGTGCCAATTGCGATAATTGCCAGAACCCGTCTCCGATCGAAGATTGGACGATTGAAGCCCAAAAGTTTCTTTCCTGTGTGGCCCGCTGCCGGGAGCAGTTTGGTGCCAAATACATCATTGATGTACTGCGGGGCTCCAAGCAAAAGCGAATCTTGCAAAAGGGTCATGACCAGCTCTCAACCTATGGCATTGGCAAGGATCGCACAGCTGACCAATGGCAGCTTTTGGCACGATCGCTACGTCATCAGGGTTTTGTTGATGAAACCACCGATGGCTATCGGGTGCTGCGCCTCAACCCGTTAAGTTGGGAAATTCTCAAGCAGCAGCGCCAAGTGGAAATTCGGGTGCCGCGCCAAGCCACAACCCAGACGACTGCTAGCGCCACACCCCGTGCTGAGCAAGCTCAGCTTCTGTTTGAGCAGTTGCGGCAGTTACGCAAGCGTCTGGCCGATGAGCAAAGCCTTGCACCCTATATGATTTTTGCGGATTCTAGTCTACGATTCATGTCCCAGCAGCAACCCAAAACCCTCGAAGCCTTTGCTCAGGTTCCGGGGGTGGGGGCAGCGAAGCTGAGCCGCTATGGTGAACCGTTTGTGACTGTGATTCGAGCGTTTGCTCAGCAATATCGGCGGCGGGTAAATCGATCGCACCCTTCAGATACCCAGCAATTCACGTTAGATCTCTACCGTCAGGGCTGCACCGTAGCGGAGATTGCCGCCCAACGAGATTTACGGCAAACCACGATCATGAGCCACTTGAGCGAGGTGTTGGAAATGGGTCACGCGATCGATGTGGATGCTCTAGTGCCACCAGAACGTCAGGAGAAGATTACGGGGGCGATCGCGCAGGTGGGGGACTTTAGCCTTACGGAGATTCGCAACAAGCTAGATGAAAGCTATACCTATGGCGAAATTCGGTTGGTGCGGGGGGTATTGCGTGGACAGCAGCGATCGGAACAGCAGGGGAAGATTTAAATCTTGTGAGTTTTCCCTAAACTGTAAATATAAATAGGCTGTAATTCATCACATCCTTACTATGCTGAAAAACACAAATTCAACTTTAGCTATAGTTATCAAGCGATCAAGAGGTTGATATGACCGTAAAAGCTAGACGCACAGAAATTCAACTAGGACATCACATCGTTGAAGGATTTATGCTACCTGACGGCTCTTATCGAATCAGCCAAACTCAAGCAGCTCAATGTATCGGTCGATCCGAATTGAGCACCCGTCATTTTTTAGAGTCCAAGAGCGTTTATAAGTTATTGGGTGAGAGATACAGAGTCGTCTCTTTAGAGATTGAAACAGATTATCTTGGGCACAGCCGATTTAATACTTTGCCTCTAGAAGTAGTTACAGCCTATTGGATTTTAGAGTGTAGTAAGGGAAACACAGTGGCGATGCATCTGATCATGGAAATGACCAGTGAAACATTAGAGCATCGCTTTGATATTGCTTTTGGTGTTGAAAATAGTGAGTCCGAGCCCAATAATCGATTACAGCGTAGACGAGAGGTATGGGAATTAGAGCTTGAAGAACAAGGGGATGTATTTGAGGTAAATAATTTACTTAGACAAGAGAAAGATATATCTGCAGGAGTCTTGCCGCAGGAAAGCTCATCATCTGATGATGATCTACTTGCATCGCTGATTGGAACCCTACATTTAGGCACAACTGATTTAGCTGAAAACCACGATCACTATCTAGCTGAAGCAATGGAGCTGGAGTTAAATTCAGGTGAATAAGCTCTTCGTAGACACTTCAGGTTGGGTAAGTTTGTTTATTCCTACTGAAACTTATCATGCTCAAGCTGCTGATTGGTTTAAACAAGTTCAAGAAAAATCTACAGTTTTAATCACCACTAACTATGTCATTACTGAAACTGTAGCACTCTTGGGCAGTCGTCAACGTACTGCCCGCCCCACAATTTTCCAATATACAGCCCTTTTCAAATAGATGAGGAGCAGTAACAACAGTGAGAAAACCAGTTTTGGATATCTTCTGTAGTGACCGAACCTAAAGATTGCTCGATAGCATCTACCAAGTCAGCATATGTCCTGGGTTCAAGTTTGTTGAGCTTTGATTTCATTTGTGA
>JAAHHN010000283.1 GCA_010672165.1 Spirulina sp. SIO3F2
TGCTGGAGTAGATGCGGATGAGCGCTGAGTCTGGCTCAAGGAGGAATCGGCGATCGCGCTCTGGGACTGAGCTGGTATTGCTGTGGGAGTTGGCGCTACGTTCAGTGGAGTTAACCGCTCAGCAGGGGTTTGGGGTGAGGGCGGCTCTATCTCTGCGAGCGAATCCGCTACAAGCTCAGGTGATGGAGAGGCCATCGAATCTGGGGAGATGGATGCACCGCGATCGCGTCCCGCTTCCTGTATCTCTGCAATTCTGTTCTGCTCTTCCTCATCTAAATAAGTCTTTTCTGGTGTTAACGGTTGTGGAGCAGTGATAGGTGAGCCTGGGATTATCTCGATATCTGCGATCGCGCCTTGTACATCATCTAAAGCAGATGTTGCTGGCTCAAACTCTGGGGATATTGGTTTTGATATTGAAGAATCTGGCATTGCAACCATGTCCTGCTCTGTGGTTGGTTGGATGTCTGCGATCGCGCTTGCCTTGCTTGCTGAAGGCGGGGGCGTTGTGGGCCATTTCGCCAGAATTTTAGGCAAGAGACTGGCTTGGGGCAGGGGTTGTGTTTGCCGAAGCGTGGCGATCGCTTGCCGTAGTTGGGCAATCAGGATAGCGGGTTCAACATTAGCTTGGGTGGCTAAGTGCAGCAGATTGTTGGTTAATGCTACCTCTGGGCTAGATTGGGGCGGCATCTCTAGGGAGAGGTGCAAAAAAATTCCCTGCCACACCATGAGTTTGAAATGCTGGAGCGTCCATGTTTGCAATTCAGAAATATGGGGAATTAAGGTTTGCAGATCAGCGCTATATCTTGTGACGGCTGTTGACCAGGACGGGGCGAATCGGTTGAGCACTTCTTGCCAGAGGGGTTCTGAGAATTGATACAGGAGGCGCTGCCGTCCCTGAGGCGATCGCAGATGAGTTTGGAGGAGGGTGCTGGCGCGTTGGGGGGCAGTCTGGAGTAGTTGCAAGACCTTTGCTTCGAGTTGCTTGGGGGTGAACGGTTCACTCCACCAGGGCAAACGCCCGGTTTGTAGAAAGAGACACAAGAGTTCTAGGTCGGCGTCTAGGGGGGCGATGGGTTGAGGTTGAGCGGATGGGGGATTTGGGGTGTGGGGTGTATGTGGCGTTTGTTCTACTGCTGGCTCAGGCGATCGACTCTTTTCTGACTCAGCCGTAGGAGATTGAGGGGCAGGCTCAGATTGTGCAGTGGATGGAGAGGGTTTATTTGGGGAAGGTGTGGATGCAGGGATTTGATTCGCCAATTCTTGGACCAGGGCGGCTTCCAGCTTTTGCACCAAATCTGTGTCTAGGTGCGCTAATTCAATTTCACCGAGATCGATGACTAAGCGATCGATGCGATGAATTTGGTCGGGGCTGCTGAGGCGATCGCAATAGGCTTCAATCAGGGGTAGCAGCTTGTTGCGATAGATAGCACTGACCTGATTTTGCAGTTCCAATGCCCCCATTTCGGAGCTGACCTGAAGATCCAAGATTTGGCGTTTGATGATGTGGCGCTGAGAGGTCATTAGTTCTGGCTTGAGTCAGCTCTGCTCTAGCGAGGCGACACAAGCCCCTAACGCTACATCTAAATCCAGTATGGAAGGGCAAGCCGCATTTGAGCGAATAGATTTAAGATTGCTCAGTGTAGTAAGGGGTGTGTGTGAGATGGGTAACTGCTCGAAACCTGTCCAGAATCTTGTAAGCAAGAGATCTATTATCGGGCCAAAAAATCTAGTTAAAACGCTGACAGAAAATCTCTGAGATAGATTATATGGACAAAATTCATATAAAGGAAATTTAGATAAAAAACCCTTTATCTTTCTATAAATATAGTGCCTATTTTGCCAATATCCGCTCTATTTACAGACAGCAAAGCTATCTATTCAATGGTGCTAAGATTTTTCCTCAAAGACTGAGCAAGTAAATCCAGCGCTGAGCCAGATATGTTTATTTCTGGATTCATAATTAGTCCAATTGGCAATTGAAGATCAAGATCTAGAATATTTCTCGTAACCGTATTAGGTGGTGGAGATGCGATCGATGCAGCTGGCATTACGCCAATACCGAGTCCATGATGTACCATTTTTTTGAGTGCTTCCAAGCTCATGACTTCAATACCAGAGAAGGGATTAATCCCGT
Source organism: Spirulina sp. SIO3F2 (assembly GCA_010672165.1). Lineage (GTDB taxonomy): Bacteria > Cyanobacteriota > Cyanobacteriia > Cyanobacteriales > Spirulinaceae > SIO3F2. Next base: position 2,135 of record JAAHHN010000283.1, read on the forward strand.
AGGGAATCAATGCCTTTTCTAGAATATTTCGATATGGACATTGTTCCTCTGTTAAAATCAAGCGTTCATCAGCAAGCAAAGAAATAGGGACTTCTTTGTGAGTTGCAAGATGATGACTTTGAGGAATCAAGAGGCAGATCGGATCATAGAAAAGCAGCTCAAACGCTAGTCCCAGGTTTGCAGCAGGTGATGAACAAATGGCTAGATCCAATGTTCCGGCAGCAACTTGTTGACTGATGACTTGAGTAATACCAACTTCTAATGTTAGACGAACCTTAGGATATTGGCCACAAAACTCAACCAATAGAGCGGGTAGATGCACACTTGCCACAGGCTCAACTGAACCCATTCTAAGTTGCCCAGTTTTCCCTGCAACTAAATCTGTCATCGCTTGTTGTAACTGCGCCGCGCGATAGAGCAATTGATCGGTATGATTTTGTAGGGTTCGGCCTGCAACAGTTAATTCCGTACGCTTTCCCCGGCGAGAAAAGAGCTTAACTCCTAATTCCTCTTCTAACTTCTGGATATGCAAGGTAATGGTTGATTGAGCGTACTGAAGCTTGTCAGCCGCTTTCAGAAAGCTGCCTTCTTTGATAATGGCTTGGAAGGTTTGTAAGTGTTTAAATTCCATCGTTGTCCTATTATCGATAAAAATGAATTCATGGTTTATTAAGTTCATTTTGACAAATAAATTATAACCATCTAACCTTCAAGTACAAGGGATAAGGAGGATATTCTAATGAGTACTATTGTTTGGGAGAATCTGAGAAACGTTTCTCCAAAAGAAATCTCCCAAGGGATTAATATCCGTCAGTTATGGCAAGATAATGCTGGGTCACAGGCAGTCATTGTTGAAATTGCGCCTGGTGCTCAATGGGATGGGATCGATCTTCACCAAGAGAGTTCAGAAGAAGTGTTTGTAATTAGCGGAGTCTTCAATGATGGAATCCGCGACTATCCAGAGGGGACATTTATTCATCATCCAATAGGCTCAAGACATGTTCCTCAGTCCAAGACAGGTTGTAAACTCTTTGTTTTTTACCCAGGAAAACAATAGAAGCATAGAGCCTTTAAGTTGGAGGGGAGCACAACCCAACTCCTCCCCACCATTGATGGGTTTCCCCTTGCAACCCAAACTACGCAAAGGAGTGCAGCATATCTCAAATGAATGACAGTGACTTAAAACAAGCCATCAATAGCTACTCTGGGAGAAATCTGGAGCAGCGGAAAAACTGGTACTCGCCAGCAGCAGAAGCTTACAACAAAGCAAGACCTAAATATCCACAAGAGTTGATTCGTCAAGTAATAGAAATCACTCAACTCTCCTCTAGCTCGAAAATTCTTGAAGTCGGTTGCGGCCCCGCAACAGCAACAGTCGCCTTTGCGCCATTAGGCTCTACGATGGTTTGTTTGGAACCCAATCCAAATTTTTACCAGCTAGCCCAACAAAACTGTAATCAATATTCAAACGTAGAAATCCAAAATATATCCTTTGAGGAATGGAGTCTAGAAGCTAAGCGGTTTGATGCTGTTTTAGCTGCAAGCTCTTTCCATTGGATACCGCAAGAGGTAGCATATCTAAAATCAGCACAGGCTTTACAGCCGGATGGACATTTGATTTTGCTATGGAATAAAGAACTTCAGCCTTCCTATGAAGTGTACCAAAACCTCTCCACAGTCTATCAACTATACGCTCCATCGCTAAGTCGCTACGAAGATCGAGAAACACAAGAAAAGATTTTGCAAGGATTAGGGCAAATAGTCGAAGATTCAGGTCTATTTCAAGATTTAGTCTCTGGCTATGTTGAATCTGAAATAACTTATACGGCTGATGAATATTTGACACTTTTGAATACTTATTCACCTTACCTAAAGCTAGACCATACAAGCAAAGAGGCTTTGTTTAAAGGATTGAGAGATAAAATTGAGTGTGACTGTGGTGGAAGTTTGCGGCTCTCATACCTATCTGCTTTTCATATTGCTCAAAGATGCTAATTGAGGCTTTTCAATATAGCAGTAATGTTATAAAACAGCTAAAAAGAGGCGCTAGCGTGTACAACATTACAATCTATAGAGTGGTCATGTAAATGAAACCTTAATAAGGTCTATGTATAGGGAATTTAGAGAGAGGAAATTTATCTGTTTTATCGTTGTATCGTAAGGAGAACAGGTTTCTGATGCTTGTCGAACTCGCAGTTGGTGACGCTTATGGTGCTGGGTTTGAATATTCGCCGAACCGTATGATTGCTGAGCAGAACAATCTTAGCGGCTACGTTCAACACCCACGTCACGGAATCCATCCTGGATGCTATACCGATGACACTCAGATGAGTATTGCGATCGCGGAGGCGATTGTGTCCGGTGAACCGTGGACCAGCGAAAGTCTTGCGCATCGGTTTGTCGCTGCGTTCAAACGTGATCCACGCGAAGGCTATGCAGGCGGTTTTTATGCTTTTCTCCAAGCGGTCAATGATGGGGACGAATTCCTCGCCAAAATCAGACCGCACAGCGACAAAAGTGGGGCTGCAATGCGGGCGGCTCCGATTGGGATATTTCCCGATGTTGGCACAGTGATTGAACGGTGCAAGCTTCAGGCGGCGCTCACCCACAACACCCCAGACGGCATCAATGCGGCGATCGCTGCCAGTCTGATGTCGCATTACTTTATTTACAATGTCGGTTCAAAATCTGAGTTGCCACAATTCATTGCTAAATTTGTACCTGGTTCATGGCTGACCCCTTGGCAAGGCAAGGTTGGCTCAAAAGGTCTGATGAGTGTCCATGCTGCACTGACGGCGGTTATGTCTTACCATTCCCTCAGCGAAATCCTTAAGGCTTGCATCGCTTTCACAGGCGATGTGGACACGGTTGCAACGATTGCGCTTGCTGCTGCATCTTGCTCCAATGCAATTGTGCAGGATATTCCGTCTATTTTGATTGATACCCTTGAAAATGAAGAATACGGTCTTGATTATCTTCGGAAGCTTGATGCTCAACTGATGCAAAATGCTGCATAATAAATTGCACAGGTAGAACCTATAGTCTGTGTGCAGTGAATCTTAGGGTGGTTGGTTGCGAGTCTTGCCCTACATAATAATAAACGGATTCTCAACCGCATCATCTTCGTTCTCAACCACAGTCATATATCCCAAAGAAGTGGGTGGCTCGTAGAACGTTTTGGAGCCGATTTCTAATAAAGCGAGCAAACGACTCGCATAATTTTCTTCAGGGACAATACCATCAGCGCGTCCCGCCAATTGTTGTAACCAGATGGCATAAGTCGGCTCAAACTCTTGCATTTGCTTCTTGTTGAACCAATGAACGTGGAGGCTGATATGAGCTGGGGTTTCTGCGATTAGAGTTTGCAGGATAAGCTGTCTGAAGTTCTCCTCCCGGAAGCGGGCGGGCCAATCCGGTAGCACCACACTGAGTTGAAAAGAAAAGGGATCAGGATTTTGCTGCGATCGCACCCATGCACCGCTATCAGCCACATCCCCCGCAACCAGCTCATGCTGGATATCAAAGGTATTGGCCGTAATATTGGTGGCGGTATAAGTGCCGTTGTAATACATCGAGAAGAAGAGATCGAGGCGATCGCCCGCTTTCAAAGCATGACCCTCTGAGAGACAAGTCACATAACCCGGCTGGCTTGACGCTTGAAACGCCGTAATCGGTTCCGAAAAACTCAAAAAATCTAAGGACGTGTCCTGAGCTGCATCCAGATCAACCTGGGGAACATCCTCAGTACGGGGCCGTAGGAGTAGATGTTCAACCAGGTAAAAACCTTCAACTTCCGTGTCATCTGACGCATATAAAAACTGCCGGCTGGGGGTAATGCCGAGCAGACGAGCCACCCGCTGTTTCAAGCCGGAGATGTTGGTTTCAAAGGTTTCGGTGTTATTGGGGTCAAGGGTATAGTTGAGCGCCTGACCCCGCCCTGCACTCACCTGGGGGTAATGCTGCACCCAGGCCGCCTTATGTTTGAGCACCAGGGTGGAGAGATCAGCACCCGCAAATAGGAGGGAATAGTCGGTAAAGGTTTCACTGTACTGGGCCAGTAGATGATCGAGGAGGCGGTTTTTGCGATCGAGTTCCACCGGATCACTGACGGGAGACTTTTGGAGATAGTCTGCATAAGCCTCACTCAACACCGCTTGACCCGCCGGGAAATGGGCGATGCTCTGGGTGAAGTAGGTATGCATCTCAATATCACTGAGGGAGAAGAGATCCCGGAGATGCTCTAACTGGGCAAAGTAGTTGGCCAGGAGCTGATCAAAGACCATTAAGTAGGCTTGCAGTTGTTTGGCCTGGGCTTTACGGGGATCTGGGGCCGAAGCGGGTAAACCAATATCGCCAATGCCATAGGCGAGGGGGAATTCGTTTTGAATCGTTTCATAGTCGGCCAATTCCCGGTAGTCGCCTGTGGGAATAGGTAAATCTTTCGGGGCATTGCGGTTTAAGGTCTGGGGGGACTGGGCTGCTAAAACGGCAACTGCTCCATTAACTTTGGCAGCATCAAGGGGGCAGGGGATCTGACCCTTGTAAAACTGGATATCCCCCGCTGCAATGGCTTTGGCGATCGCCTTCAGGCTCGGGGTGAGTTGGGGGTCAAGGTCAAGGTCCCAAATTTCTGGGGTGGGAGAGCGATCGCTGACGAGGGTTAAACTACGAACGGTTTTCACCCCTAGCTGATTGAGAATAACTTGGATGAGATCCGAGGCATGGAGTTCTGTCTTGCGCTGAAACTGCTGTAACTGGTCATCATCAATAAACCCCTGCTCCAACACTGGCCCCGCAAAGATATCTTCAACGGGCATCCCCTGTTCCAAGAGTTCCGGTAAGGTTCGTACTCCTAGGGAAGGGGAAATATCCGCCGCCATCGCGGTGTAGAGCTGCGCCATTAAACGGTTAGGGTCAACCTGGTCAGCAATTTCAATCTCTGCCCGCACCGTAATCGTCTCGATGGGCAGCACCCGAATCTCAGCAAAATCTTCACAAAGGTTGCGCCGTTGTTGGAGCTTCGCCGTTGCGGCTTGGATAAGGGGCTGATCGCGGTAGGTGGGTTCTTTTTCCAGCAGTACCCGGTAGAGTCCCTGGATATAAACGGGTTCGACAAAATCTCCCTGGCTGAAGCTCAGACTGCCCGTGCTGGCGTCGTAATAGATCGCGGGTTCGGGGGCATCAATGGGTTCGAGCCAAGCGTTTTTAACCCCTTCAATATCAATCAAAACCTTGCGGTAGTCGTTGATAGTCAGGGGATTAATGGTCAGGACTTGCTGAGCGGTTAGAAACAGGGGCGGACGCGATTCTCCTGGGGGTGCAGCGAGTAAATCTTCGATCTCAAAGCTGAGGCGATAGCTGAGGTCGGTAATCGCATAGCAGAGGGCTTCCAGGATCGTAATGCCAGGATCAGCGCTGTTGTAGTCTGTCCACCGACTGCCCGCCAGCTTGGCGATCGTCTTGATGCCTTCGGAGCGCAGGCGGGCATAGTCCATGCCGGGGTGTTCAAGGGGGGCATTGGACAGGGTGAGGGGTTGGGTCATGGATTCAATCTCCTAGAACTTACGCATTGCAATACTTCACCTTGAGATCCCCCCTTCCCCCCTTGATAAGCTAATCCTGTAGGGGTTTCAAATCGCTCCCTTGATTTTGCTAGGGTTCAGCGGTTCAGCCCTCAAAAGTGCGTT
>JAAHHN010000284.1 GCA_010672165.1 Spirulina sp. SIO3F2
TTGAGAAGTCTTTAAAATTACTTCGTGATCTCGATAAACAGAAATTTCTGGATTATTACTTCCATCTTCATTTTTTTCCTTGAATGCATCAATAGAAACAATACCATCAACTTCTACAAGTGCATTTCTAACTAGTACCGCAGGGCGGAAGTTCAAAGTGCAGAGTTCAAAGTTCAAAGTGTCTGTATGACAGATATCGGGTGGATTTTGAATAGGTGGCTTACTTCCGCCGTCGAGTACTAGCGACAGCCCCTAAGCAATCCGTTGCCCTTGGCCTATTACCGACGTTAAACGCGGCACAACGCCATCATGATAAATCGTAATTAGATCAGCACGTTTACCCACTTCTAAACTGCCGCGATCGCTCCCCAAACCGATCGCCTCAGCGGGATTGCTCGTAAACAGCCGCATCACCTCATATACTGGCTTTTGCTGCTGCTCCACAATCATAAACAACGCTTGCACCAAGCTCTGGGGCACATAGTCCGAGGAGATAATATCCACCCAATCCCGCTCGACCAAATCCATCGCCGAGACATTCCCCGAATGGGAGCCGCCCAAAATCAGATTCGGTGCGCCCATCAGCACCTTCAAACCGTGACTATGGGCTGCCTTGGCCGCTTCGAGGGTAGTGGGGAACTCCGCGATCGCGGCTCCATCTTGAATCGCTTCTTGCACATGTTCAACGGTGGCATCATCATGACTTGCCAGCGAGAGCCCCTGCTCACGGGTCATCTCAACCAGCTTGCGACGATTCTCCACCGCGTGTTTTTGCTGGTCAGCCAACCGCTGATTAATAAAGTCATCCATTTCTGCATCGGTGACTCCGTGCTTGCCCTGGTAATACTCTTTATATTTCTCAAGTTTGACAAACTGCCGTTGACCCGGTGTGTGATCCATTAGCGAGATCAGCGAAAGCAAGGGATGCTCTGCATATTGCGCCGTTACATTATGCACTTGGTCATAGCCCAACTCACATCGCAGATGGAGGCGATGGTCAACACTGAAGCGTCCTTCCTGCTGGCCCCGATGCACCGCTTCAATCATCGGCGCAAACTTTGTCATTCGCAGCGAATTTGGCGTAATATCTCCGACTGATACCGCATCACAGACTGTAGTTACACCTGCCGCCGCCAGGTCGCGGTCATGGTTAACTGCAGCCACATCAATGGGCCAATGCACCTTGGGGCGGGGTGACATGCAACGTTCTAAATTGTCGGTGTGCAGTTCCACCAAGCCCGGCAGCAGGTACTGCCCTTCACCGTTTTGACCCTGGCTAACAACACCCGGTTGGATATCTGCGATCGCGCCCTCTCGCACAACCAATGTGCCCAAAACTTCTTCGCTGGGGAGTTGGAGGCGGTAATTGGTGAAAATCTGTTCGGGCATGGTTCAAAAAAATCTAGCAAAATTTGTCTAGATGTCTAATCGTATGGCCAAAATGTTAACCCTAGATTATCGTTGAGTATTGCTCAGGCTAGGGGCTGTCGTCAGTTAGACTTCAAACTCTCGCTGTGACTGACTTACAGCCCCTCTCTCTCTTTTGGGGTCGGGCGCTCTATCCCTTGTCCCGTAAGGCTTTTGGTTTTAACTGACGACACGCCCTAATACAGAACGGCAGAAATAAGTCATCCATTCAAACTTCACAGAATGCCTGTTGTACAAGCACTTTGAACTCTGAGCTTTGAACTCCGCCTCACGGTATTAATGTTCATGAGGCTCCGCCGCAGACAAGCGTTTGACTGCAGACAATGTCTTGATAATATCCTCAAAAATCGCGTCGGAATTCATAATAAACGTATGCATTGCTGGCACGGTCATCACCTGGGCTTGCGACCCCAAACCCGCCTCCCGAGCAGCGAGAATCCCGTCGTTGGGTTGGTTACCAAAGGGTAACCAGTCGGCTTGGGGGCCGCCTGTGCCGATGTAGATTTTTGTGTTGGCAGGCAGGGTTAAATCTGACATAAATTGGTCTTGGGTCAGGAGTTGGCCCATTTCACCATTAATGAATTGATAGGGCCAAAACCGCGAAAAAAAGCGGGCAGCCTGACAAGCCACCATCGGCGGTGCAAGGAAGAAACAAGTTTGGGGGGGATGCTGGGTCAGCTTGGGAACCGTAGCGCGGATAATCACCGAACCCAGAGAATGGCCAATGAGAACATAGGGGCGGTTGCGGGCTGTTTGTTCAATGATGGTAATGAGGCGATCGCTGACTTGTTCTAGGGAGTCGATCGCGGGGAGGTAGCCAAACAGGCGGGAGGTATGACCGGCTTGCTTCAGGCGATAGTGGAGCGGCAACATCGAGAAGGGGGTGCGCCCCATACCGTGGATCAGGATGCAATGCATAGTTTGTTGTATGGAGTAATCACTAGTACCGCAGGGCGGAAGTTCAAAGTGCAGAGTTCAAAGTTCAAAGTGTCTGTATGACAGATATCGGGTGGATTTTGAATAGGTGGCTTACTTCCGCCGTCGAGTACTAGGCTAGCTCAAACCCTTCTAATGCTAACCAATTCACCATCCATACGGGATTGATAGTGTGCCTTAAATAGCTTAGTAATCCTCCTCTTGATTCTTCCCAAGCAAGCCCTCTTCTTCCATGGCTTGGACGACATTATGGGCAGTGTCTTGTAGTTTGGGGCCAGCAATCCGCTTTACTTCCTCTGCTGTGATACCGCTGCCACCTCGGTTCTTGCGCCATTCACTGCTACGACGCAGCTCATCTTGATAGAGCCGATAAAAACCCGTATAGTTTGAAATTTTGACAACCTCAGCGTTGGGGTGGTGTTGTTGATATTCCGTTAGATGTTTCTGGTGGACTTCATATTGATGGGCAATGGCAGTATCCGCTGGCAGCCTGCGTTGACTGCGCCAATCCGGCTGATCAAAGGTCGGAGCATCTTTTGCGTTACTCGTGTCAACTACACCGCCATCGCTATATGTCGAACTAAATTCGATAAGCTTGATGTCAGTTTGTACCCCACCCATCCATTTAGCAAGCCAGCCATTAAAACCACGTATACGAAGATGCGAGCAAATAGCAGCTATCTCTCCCTGCGAATGAACAAATACACGAAAAAAAAATCTCTGATTTGGAGCACTTTGGCTGATTGTGCAGTCTTCAATATCGGCGATCGCACTCAATCCTAACGCTTGCATTTCTTGCGTGACACGCTCATAGAAAGCATAATCAAGCCAAGGAAACTGTTTGGGTTCAACCAGTTCAAGAATATGCTCTGATTCAAGCAGAGTTTCGGCCATGCTTTTGGCAATATTCCGTCCCCCACGACGATAGTGACCTCCTTGGCTCAAGACTGTTGAAAGACCGATAACGAGACATCCCAAGAGAATAGTTGGTACGATTCCCAAAGACTTTAGAGTTAGCGAAAAAAAGACGACTGAACCTAGCGCGACGAGGATGTATATCGTACATGATCTAATCAGAGATTTTTGAGACATTGGCTTTATACTCCTCAACTATCTATACCGCTACAATCATTATCATGAGTTGACTCCATCTCAAGTTCAACATAATGCTCTACCGTTGGAAACGGATCATAAAAATGATGTAACAATCGCTTCCAATCTTGATATGCTGATGATTTTCGAAACCCTTCGGTATGATCTTCGAGAGTCTCCCATTCCACCAACAAAATATAGCGATTTACCTTTTCCACACAATGCTTAAGCTGATGAGAACGATACCCCGGCATGGAGGCAATAATTGGGGCAGCTTCCGCAAACGCGGCTTCATATTCTGCTTCTTGGCCGGGAATCACATCCAGAATTGCCACTTCTAAAACCATTACGCCGCTCCAAACTGAAGGGCGCGATCGCAGACCCGTTCTCGCACTTCATCATCATGGAAAATCCCCACCAGCGCACAGCCTTTGGCCTTGCACTCCTCAATAAGCTGCATGACCACCTCCCGGTTTGTGGCATCTAGCGCTGAGGTGGGTTCATCCAGCAGCAGGATTGGGTAATCTACCGCGAAGGCGCGAGCAATATTTACCCGCTGTTTTTCCCCACCTGAGAAGGTAGTGGGCGAGAGCTCCCAGAGGCGCTCAGGTAAATTTAACCGAGCAAAGAGTTCCCGAACTTTGTCCTGGGCTGCATCAGCTTCCACACCCCAATCCATCAGCGGTTCAGCGGCGACCTCCACCGCAGGCACACGAGGAATCACCCGCAGAAACTGACTCACATAGCCAATCGTATAGCGTCGCACCTCTAGCAGTTCATGGGGTTTGAGTTGGGGCAAGTTGACCCAATCGCCCCGATGGTTGACCCAAATCGCGCCGTTATCAATCCGGTAGTTGGCATAAAGCGATCGCATAAAGGTCGATTTCCCAGAACCCGAGGGGCCTTGCAGCGCCACACATTCACCAGGTTCAACAGTGAGCGAAACGCCTTCAAGGACGGGGAGTTTAACACTGCCTTGGTGGTGGAGAATAAAGCTTTTGACCAGATTCTCGGCTTTGAGCAGGGCAGTGGTTTGGGAAGCAGGAGAGGAAGTTTGTGGCAAGGTTGAAATGGTCATTATTTAGGAATTCTAGGAGTGATAGGATGAAATGTACGAAAAACAGGCTGAACGGATTGAGCAGCTATTAGCAAATACGGGAATTTATTACGTTTCACCTATTGGATTCGAAGATAGTGAGATCCACATCAATACAAGCTGGCTAAGCACGATCAAAACTTTTGATGCGGCAATGGAGGTTATTATGCAATTGTCAGATTTGGATTTGTCACGAGATCCCGATGAGCTATTGGATTCTGTGCAGGAAATTCTTTCACAGTCTGATTAATCCATGAGGTCAGGTGGAATGACTTGTTTGATAACAACTGTCCCAGCAATGCGATCGCGTAGAGAACGTCGTTTACGGTTGGTTAGTACAGCAATTAAATCAGCCCAAACCCAGACATTCTGAAAGATATCAACTGGTCGATGCCAGGGAGGCAAGTTCATTATTAATATTTCTATTTTATTCCAACCAGATAAAGCATTGTAGTCATCAAGACTGATATTCAAAGATGCAATTAAAAATGCTATTGAAAGTAGTAATCCCAAAATAATGTCAACGCTTGGTCTTAAAATCGCTTCACGCCAACTCACAGGAGAACCATCTGGCTTGGTAATGATAATTCCCACAATCAGTTTGCCCAAAGTACCACCAAGCTGCTTGACGAGATAAATAGAGTAGAAAAAACTAATCAAAAGACTGATGGGTATATCGAAGAAGAAGTAATTTTTGAAATTAAGTGCTCCCCAAAAAAATAGAGCAATTACAGGGCAAAGAATAAAAAAATCCAGTAGTGATGCCCAGGCTCTTTGCCAAAAGCTAGCATAGTTTAAAACTTGTTTTTCCATGATTGATTGGTTATATCTAAACAATAGAGAGAGAATACTCAGTTGAGTTGCACGGAATAAAATCCAGCACAATCCCCTCTTTCTCTTATGCCGTTAGGTTATTTGACGAGAAGGCTTTACCAAAGTACGTTTATTTGGAGTAGATCAGTCAGTGGTTCATGTGTTGATGATGAGTTGGATTAATGAAAGCATATTTAACTTTCTAATCAAGTTCATTTTCTTTAAGCAAGGTGTCAAAATAAGCGCGATCGCTGGGGTATAAGTCTGGGTTAGCGGCAAATTCATTGCGGCAGCCCGGATTGCAAAAGCCTACAGTGTGCTCACGATAGGTAGTCAGGGAGTCCGGTTGGATGGGTTTTCCAGAACGGGGACAGAATTTATTAATGGGTTGTTGAGTCATGATTTTCTTTGGTTGTTGTTGCGAAATATTTTAAAACGATGAATCTTTCTTGATGGGCATTTCCCATCCTAGGCTCTGTGAGTTTACTGAATATTGTTCGGAGCTGATTTTTTGATAACAACTGTCCCTGCGATTCTATCTCTGATAGAACGACGTTTTTTATCAGTTACAACAGCAATCAGGTCTACTAATTCGTAGACAGAAATAATCTCATCTAAAGGATATATCCAAGATGGAATATTTCTTCTTATGATCTGATCTTGCTCAAACATCGTTAGAGAATTATAATAGTTTGAATTAATATTTGATGCGGCAATAAAATAAGCAACTGATATTAGAAAGCTAATCGACAGCTTTATAGAGAATCTTAAGACTGCTTCTTTCCAAGTAACACGGGAACCATCATATTTTGTGATCACGATTCCCGTCAGCAATTTACCTGGAGTTCCACTGAATCTTTTTACCAAATAGATTTCATAGAAAAACATTAACGCTAAGTTCAGCGGCAAAAAATAGAAAAAATAGCTATGAAAATTCATAGACCACCACATATCGAGTGCAGCCCACGGAAATAGGATGATTCTATCGACAAAGAATGCATTAACTCGTTGCCAAAAACTGGCATACTCCAAGCGAGGTTTTTCTATTTGCATTAACTCAAATTCACTTAAGGCACCAACGTCGCATTAACCAACTGCTGCGTATAGGGATGCTGCGGATCATCCAAGACCTGATCCGTTAGCCCCGATTCCACCACCTGGCCGTTTTGCATCACCATCAACCGATCCGCCAACAACCGCACCACACCAATATCATGCGTGACCAAAATAACGCTAAGGTGAAGCGTCCGAACCAGCGATCGCATCAAATCCAATAACCGCGCCTGCACCGAAACATCTAAGCCCCCCGTCGGTTCATCCATCAACACCAACCGCGGCCGCATCACCAAAATCCGCGCCAACTGCAACCGTTGCTGCATCCCCCCCGAGAACGTGCTGGGCAGATCATCAATCCGTGCTTGGGGAATCTCCACCTCTCTAAGCCAGTCGATCGCCTCCGCTCGGATATTGCCATAATGCCGCTGTCCTACATCCAACAACCGCTCACCAATATTTGCTCCCGCCGTCACCCGCATCCGCAAACCATCCCGAGGATTCTGCTGCACAAAGCCCCATTCGGTTTTCATTAGGCGGCGGCGCTGGGGTTCGGGTAGGGTGCGCAGGTTAATGGAGGTGTTAGCACGATCGCAATAGGTCAACTCTCCTTCATCAATTGGCAATTGGCCCGCAATGCCATTAAGCAAGGTACTTTTCCCTGAACCCGACTCACCAATAATGCCCAAAACTTGACTGGGGTAGAGGTCGAAAGTGATGCGATCGCAAGCACAGCGATCGCCATAATATTTGCTGAGGTTTTGCACCTGAAGTAAGGGTTTCATTATTTATTCCTATAGATAGTAAATATTTTTGGCTAAATCAACTAGCGCTAATCTCAGCAATAAACTCTTGAACCGCATCATATTGATCAGGGTGCTGAACATACTTAAGCAAGATATTTAAGTCCAGATTTGGGAAGAACTGGCTAGTTGTAACTTCTTGATACTGTGAATCTTGTAACTGAAATACTCGTAACTTGCCCGATCGCCAAAACCAAACTTCAGGAATCTCCAGCGGTAAATATAAATCAGTGCGCTTGATTGTGCCGCTGGTAATAATTACCTCAATCACGATGTCTGGAAATTGACGACGCTCACCAATTGAATAAGACTCATCAGGCGTACTAGATGCATACCCTTCTGCTTCTAGGGTAAAACCACCACGACGATAATAGCGGGTTCGTTTGAGTTCCATCTGAGAGGGTGACAAAGAGGGTCAAAAGCTTTGTGTAGCAAGGAATATAGACTAAGGAGGCAAAAAAAGATAGGTCAATATTAGTGCAAGTGACCTATCCAAACAAAATGATAGCTAAAGAGTACCA
>JAAHHN010000285.1 GCA_010672165.1 Spirulina sp. SIO3F2
TAGTACCCCCGACATGGCAGAGCAGGGTAAACTGCTCAATGAAGTAGCAGCGCTGGTGGATGCAGGTCGTATCCATTCCACAGCCACAGAGGTTGCAGGCAAGATTGATGCGGCAACGCTGCGCAAGGTTCATGCCCAGATTGAGAGTGGTTCAGCACGGGGCAAGATTGTATTGGAAGGCTTTTGAGCCAGTTTCAGAAGAATGAGCGAGATTAACCACCTAGTACAGAACGGCAGAAATAAGCCATCCATTCAAAATTCACAGAATGCCTGTTGTACAAGCACTTTGAACTCTGAACTTTGAACTCTGAACTCCGCCTCGCGGTACTAGGGTCTTCTCTTGATGATTTTTTGGAAGAGGAAGGTCTTTTAGCTGAAGTGAATGCCATTGCGCTCAAGCGTGTTTTAGCTTGGCAAATTACGCAGGCAATGGAACATCAAGGATTAAATAAAGCCTCGATGGCAGATGCAATGAATACCAGTCGTTCAGCAAGCGTTAGGGCACTCTGATTGACGGACAAAAAATCAGTCAGGGGAGGAATAGACCTAGAATTCAAGACGTTCAGAGCGAAGCTGATGTTGAGGGCGAGAAGCCATAGCGGGTTCAGGAGAAGAATTAGAAGAAAAGGCCACGTGGCGAATCAAGCGCCAGCCCTGGAAGAGAGCTGCCCGAATCCACTCAAGACCAAGGCGAAAATAGCTATTGCCGCGAAACCATTGAGGGTCAACCCATCGACACCGACCAGAGTGGACAACATCAAGACCTTGAGCCGAGACATAGAGAGTAGCCAGAGCCAGGATGAAAAAGAGTCGAATTCGATGATTTTGGGTTCGTAGCCGCCTGCGGTGACGAGGGAGTATTGGCTGTCGGTTGGGTCTTCGTCGATGAAGTCGAAGTCGGTGTTGCCGAGGCGTTGGTAGATGAAGGAGAAAAAATCTTATAAAATTTAAGTTGTCTCTATCGGATCATCGGCTGGAGGATGGATTCCTACCTGCTGCCAGAGTTGTCTGGCGCTCTGGATTGAGTCTTTGATAGGGTAGCGCTCATCATTGAGGTCGAGGCGTTTGACGGTTGCCCTACCCGTGGGCGTTGTACAAAGAATCAAAATCCCGTCATGAGTCCACATGAAGTGGCCTGCCCAACTTTGCTGCCTGGGGTTGTATAGGGGCTGAACTTTCTGGGTTAACGGGTCAACTCCACCCACAAAGTTGTAACGTCGTTCATTGCAACGATGACAAGCTAGGGCTAAGTTTTCCAGGGCATCACTACCACTCAAGGAACGGGGAATGATGTGGTCGAGGGTGAAGCGTGTAGAGCAAATCCGTTCAGGAGAATGGCAGTATTTGCAAAGCCCTTTAGCCCGTTGGCGCACTTGTTGGCGAATAGCGGGGGTGAGGGTCATGGTTTGGCAATTAACATGGCGTTGATGTGGGTAAAGATGCGTTCCATTTCGCCAATGGATCCAGTTCAAGTTGTTCTTCGGGGGTGAGTTGATCGAGTTTTTTGCGATCGAGCAGGTCTTCCATACGGGTTTGGAGTTCGTCGTCGAATTTGAACAAGACCCAATCATCGACGGGTTTGAGACGGATGTTGCCAATAAATTGGGAGGGTTTGGGGAAGGTGGGCAACATGGGCTGTGAGCGATTAGTGACTCTTTGTTCTATGTTAGGGGCTAACGGAGCAAGGTAGAGTGGAAATGGCAGAAATTGGCATTTTTTGCCACAATAAGAGGTATCTTCTTTGATACGCTGCGGCAGGTAAACGGTATGAAAACTATGAATATCTCGCTCCCTGAAACCCTCCGGGACTATGTGGATGAGCAAATTGAAGCAGGGGGCTATGGCACAGTGAGTGAATATATCCGGGACTTAATCCGGCAAGACCAGCGGCGTAAAGCGAAGGCGCGGGTGGAAGCCCTGTTGTTAGAGGGGCTAGATTCTGGGGAGGCGACGCCAATGACGGAGGCGGATTGGACGGCGATTCGTCAGACGGTGCAGGAGCGCATTAGGCAGAAGTGAGCATGAACTATACGGTTGAGTTTCGACCTCGTGCCCTCAAGGATCTTAAGGGATTGGACGTTGGGATACGTGAGCGAATTTTGGCAAAAGTTGAGTTGTTGCGTGATGGGTTGCAGGGAGATATCAAAAAGCTCAAGAAATTTTCACCGTCCTACCGTTTGCGTGTGGGGGACTATCGCGTTTTGTTTGAAGTCGAAGCGAATGTGATTACAATCTATCGTGTTAAACATCGTCGTCAAGCCTATTCTTAGCAGGAGTTTTTGATGGTTCAATTGCATCCCCAGTTTTTACCCCAAGAGGGCAAAACGGAGTTTGTGGTGTTGCCCTATGCTGAATTTTTGGCGTTGCAAGAGTTGCTAGAAGATTTAGAGGATTGGGAAGATTTGCAGGCGGCGAAAGCGGAAGATAAGGGGGAGCCGAGTTTGTCGCTGGAAGAGGTGAAGCGGGAGTTAGATCTGCTTTAGAGTCAGTCGCTGACCCTAGATTGAGGTTGAGGTTGAGGATGGCGTTTGAAGAATTTTTGTTCGTAGCGAATAGCAAGAATCGTAGGGCGATTCATTGCCAACAGCGTCAGGGTTGCTCGTCCGGTCGGAGTTAAGCCAACAACCCGTAAATCATCCCAAACAAGATGCTCAAACCAGTTTTGAGTCCGGGGATTGAAAAGTGGGACATCTTTCTGAGTCTGGAGATCGATGGCAGTTTGACGTGCGCCTTTGCGAAGGGAGCAAGACACACAGGCTAACGCGAGATTGTCGAGGATCGTCAAGCCGTTGGCCGCTACAGGAATAACGTGATCGATATGGAAGGTGGCTTCTTGACCAATTTGCGCTAGACCACAATATTCACAGTAGTTTTGAGCACGTTGAATGACTTTTTCCCGCAGGGCGTCAGAAATGTAGCGCATTAGGCAGTATGGCTCTGGCGTTGGGCACGGAGATGAAGGAGCGAGAGAAATTCAGCGAGTTCGACGAGGCCAAGGGCTTCGGCTTGTTCTTCAGTGGAGAGGTTTTGGCCAGCGTCTTGGCGATCGAGGAGGGCTTGCAGGCGAGTTTGCACGGCGTCTGGGAGTCGGAAGTGGGCGAGTTCGCTGGGGATGGTGAGGGTGGTCATGTTTGAGGGATGAGAGTGCTATTGACTTTAAGTGATACTGGGCTGATGGGATGTCGTCTGTCTTAAGTTTACTGCGCAAGAATGCAGACATTGAGCGTTCTGCGGTGGGGTTAGTCGAGAAATTCGTCGCAGATTTTGCGATCTTTAGGATCAACGCTTTTGTTGTGTTTGAGGTAGTTTTTGGCGGTTTGACAGCCTTTGGTGAGGAGGGTTTTGAGGTCGAATTCAATGATTTTGGGTTCAACACCACCTGCGGTGACGAGGGAGTATTGGTTGTCGGTGAGGTCTTCATCAATGAAGTCGAAGTCGGTGTGACCAAGGCGTTGGTAGGTGGCGAGACGTTGGCCGTCGAGAGACCAGATGTTGATATCACGATGAGTTGCAGAGTAGATAAATTTACCGTCAGGACTGAAAGTGGCATTCAAAACAGGAAGATTACTATCACTGAATGTTGAAGCTTTATGTGTTTCTAAATCAAGAAGTCCTACATTTCCATCATCACTAGTAGTAACGAGAAACTTCCCATCAGGAGAAAAAACAACACTGTTAACTCGATCTGAATGAATATCATTATAAATTTTTATGGACTTGCCAGAAGTAGTCCAAGTTCTAATAGTTTGATCTTCCCCTACAGTTGCTACAGAAACACTAGAGGGAGAAAAATCAATATCAAGCACAGCTTCCTCATGCCCCACCAAAGGAATAACTTCATTATTATCCAAGTTTCTTAAGGTAGCGTATCCTTTGCTTCCTGATATTGCCAAAAGAGATTCATTCGGGCTAAGCTCACTATCTATCACGTTCACGCCATACTCAAAAGTTTGCTCAATAGCATCATCATATAAGTCTCGAATAGTGACTTGATAATTGCCCCCAGAAACAAGAATAGAATCAGTGCTTTTTATTGGAAAAATATCTTCAAAGAAACCCCAATTACCAGAGTACTCTGCAACTATTTCATTAGAAAATAAAGACCACAAAAGAATAGAATCATCAGGTGCTTTCATTAAAATATTATCGCTATCGGGAATAGTCTTGATAACGACACCAAAATCATTCACTTTCTCTTCTTTGTCTAGGGTATTCTTTGTCCTTGAAAGCTTTTCGTATTCAACAGAAAATGCTAGTTCTCCAGTTATTTTATATATATTTATCTCTCTACGAAATGGATTCTCTATTATTAAGAAATTTGAATTTCCGCTGAAATGGTATTCTAAAAACTCTCTGTATTTTGCTGGGACAAGAGGATTTATGTTTCCTACTAATTTTCCTCTCCGATTACGTATGCTAACATTTCCGTCACTATCAACGGAGAGGAGTAAACTTCCATCTTTGCTCAAAACTTTATACGATTCTTCGACTATTGATATTTGTTCGCCGTTAGACACTTGGAAAAAGTAAGTTCTTCCTTGAGTCTGAGCACTTACAAGTTGATCACTATTAAGAAATCTCAAATTATCAATACTGTAGTTTTGCTTTTTTGATGATAATAGAGTTTTACTGGAACTTAAATCAAATTTCCATAAATCTAGTTCATAATTCCCATGATTTGAAGTGACAACAGCAATAGATTCTCCTTCTTGATCAAAAGAGAAATAAATGATTTTTTTGTCACCTTTATCAATCTCTTTGAGGAGTTTACCATTAATTGAATAAGATTTTAATCCATACCCAGACATATAAATTGTTACAGATTTTTCATCTGAACTGAAACCTAAATCCTGTACTCTAACTTTATCTAATTTTATTGTTGATAAAGGCTTTTTGTTAATTTTTGTTCCATCGATAGACCAAATCTTAAGAGAATCATTTTTTTCAACCGTTGCCAAAAACTTATTGTTCGGGCTAAATACAATGTGATACACAGGGGCATTAAAATCGCCTAAACTTGCCAAAACCTCACCTGTTTTAATATCATAGACTTTAACTTCATGTCCTCTAGCATCATCATGTAGTATGGTGGCAACCAAATCGCCTTTTTCTCTAATTTTTCTTTGAAAAATCTTCCCTTCTATTTCAATATTTCTATTTCCTTCAGGATTCACAAGATAAGAAATATGTCTCTTGCGAGTTGAAATGATTTTTTCATTTCTAGAGTTGATACCAAAACTATCAATTTCAATAATTTCAGGAACCTCTTTATCGAAGTCCCAAATTCGAGACATGTACCTATGGCGATTCCACGGTTCTGACACATTAAGTAAATACTCATGAGTGATAATGTTTTGGGGAGTTATTGTCTTTACAGACTTAATCTCTCCACCTTGATTTACCTTAAAATCAAACAGGCTATTCCAAATTTTTATTTCTTCATCCTCACCTCCAGAAACCAAATATCCTGTTTCTTCACTCAGATCAAGATCTAGTATTGCTCCCGAATGCCCCTCTAGTCGTTCTTTTCGTCGCCAGTCATTAGTCCAAAACTGATCAAAAATGTCAGATCTTTCGATTTCCAAGAAGCCACCTCTATAATTATAGGCTGCAATTATAACCTCTAGCTTTGGGCTGTATTTCATAATATCCGAATATATTTCACTAGGATTTGTATGCGCCCAGAATAAATTAGAATTCTTCCAGATCTCGGTATAGTCAGGTCTGAATAGAATAATCGATTCTTCTCTAAAAAAGGGATTGAACCCACCACCCTGGTCACGTATTCTATTTATCAGTTCTCCCTCACCACTCCAAACCGTAACTCCAGATCCTTGACTATCAACGATAAACTTGTCTCCCTTCTCAGAAAAAACAATTTCATTTATACTACCAAATCCCTGATCAAGAGAAGTGTAAGAAGCATTATCTATATCCCAAATAAAAAGTTCTCCAATTTCACTACCAGAAACAATACTTTCGCCATTCGGAGATATCTCAATATTTGTCACTGTGGCTTTATGTGCTTCAAAACTTCTCTTTTTTTCTAAACTTTTTCCATCAAAAGACCATATATTTATCTTATTATCTTTGCCACCTGAAACAACCAATTTATTGTCTTGACTAATGTCCACTGAAATAATATCGTCCGTGTGCTCTTCTTCCTGGTCTAATTGTTCACCTTCAATACTCCAAATTCTTACAGTTTTATCAGCACTACCAGAGACAATATATTTACTATCGGAGCTAAATTTCACAACAGTTACGCTATCTTTATGCTCTTCCAAAGTATTCACTAATCGGCTACCATATACTACATCTTGTAAGCGAGCAGTGACCCTCATTCGTGTTTCTAGCTCAATTCCAAATGACCACCATCTATTCATCCTCCGGCCTGCCTTCAAAGCCAGAGTTAGTGATTCTAAATCCTTGTTAGAACTCAACGATTGTTCTGCTCTAGTGGCTAATTCCCGCAAATAAGAATTATTTTGTACTGTCCAAACATACGGCAAAAATAACATTAACCCCGCTACCACAGCCCCCAATCCCCAACGCCAAACCAAAGATCGCTTCTGCTCATTCAACGCCCGCTCCAACTGCGCTTCCGTAATCCGCCGCTTCTCCCGCTCCTGCTCAACCTCCGCAATCAACCGCGTCGTTTCCGCCGACTTCTGCTGCCGCACAAACACCACCAAATAATCATGCACCAACTGGAACCGATCCTCCGGCGAACTCGGGATCTGGAACACCAACCGCGACTTGACCAACAACGCCAAAATCAACTCCAACTTGCCCGACTCTAAATCTAACTCCAACTCCAAATCCGATCGCGTTCGCAACGGCCGAGTATTATTCTCATCCGTCAGCAAATACAACACCAACCGCGTCAACTGCTCATTACCCCGCCCACAATCCGTGATCACATCCTCCAAAAAACGCTCCACCAACCGCTCCTTCGGGCCCTGCTCCTCATACGCCGTGAGCGTCGTTAGACCCTCCGCCTGCAACTGTGCCCCCACCACCTGCAACTCAATCGGGCGCACCTCCCCAAAATCTGCCGCCAAATCCGCCACCAACACCTCAATCAACTCCGGCTCCGGCCGAAACGCCGTCTCGGACGTAAGCTGGCCAATCACCGATCGCGCATCCTCCGGCGTAAAATTGCCCACATAAAAAAGGACATTCTTATCCAGGATGTTGTTATCAATCACATCCAACTGCTCTAGACGATTGCATTCGAGCAAATAATTCAGATAATCCTCCCGCAGCGAGAGCACCACCTTGACAAACTCAATATCCAAACATTGCTTCAAAAAGTCATAAAACGGCTTGCGTTGGGCCGTGTCTTTATATTCAAAAAAGAACTCCTCAAACTGGTCAAACACCAACACCACCAGCCCATTTTGCTCCTCCACCACCTGCCGGAGTTGCTGCAAATGCTCCGTCACCACTGGCGACGCCATAGGCAAGCTGGGCTGCAAATCATGGCGCTGCAACGCCTCCAACAAACAGTTTCCAAACACCGTCTCCCAGTTGGTATACATCTGCTGTAGCACAATCGCCACCGTCCGCGCTTGGATGGCCTGGGGCGTTAGCGCTGGGATAAAGCCCGCCTGGAGCATCGAACTTTTACCTACACCCGACTGGCCATAGACCACCGTTAATTTATGGTCATGGC
>JAAHHN010000286.1 GCA_010672165.1 Spirulina sp. SIO3F2
TCTGTGAGATCAATGCCCAGCATTGCATAGATATCGATTAGGTTGCCTGCTCCATAGCGAGCTTGAGGATTGTCTCGGAGTCGGGTCAACACCTTTTGTAATTGTTTTGCCAATAATCGAGGCGAGGAGAATGTATTACGCAATAGCGCCACCAGCGGGCCGATAATTAGGCGTACTTGGCTTTGGCGCAGGGCTTCACTGACGTTGGTTTGGGTTAGGGGATAGCGGCTAAAGCGATCGCCTTCGAGGGTGATTAACTCTTCATAGATCTGGGCGATCAAGTTATCGGTGACATATTCCATCACCACAGGTTGCTGAGTATAGCGGCCGACGGTTGCATCAGGTGCGGCGGGAGCTGTTTCAATCAGCGATCGCCAAGCTAGAGATTCGAGGGATTCTAAGATGCGCGATCGGGCTACTGGCGGCACAATATCCCGTTGCAATTGTTCTGGCGCTGTCCAATCTCGATTAATCGCTAGCCAGGTCATAATCTGGATTTCCAGCGGATTCAATCGGGCAAACTGTTCATCGAGCAATCGTCGTATGCCGTTAAATACAGTGGTTTCTTGGGCAAGAAAAGCGGCAATTTCTCCCTGAAAAAGATCTTGAATCGAGGTTGCAACAATTTTAAGCGCCAAGGGACTGTTGCCATAGAGGTTGGCCAATTGTGTCTGCTGGTCGGCTGTGCCCCGAATCGCTTTCGCCTTCAGGATGCCTTGAGCAGCTTCTGGAGACCCTGAAAGCATCAGGGCTTGGACACAGCTTTGACCTTCGAGAGCCGCAATCTCAGGCGGTTTTTCACGGCTGGTCAGAATGAGACAGCTTTGGTGTTTAGCTTCTCCAATTGAACGCAGTAGATCGCCGTAGTCTTCATAACCAGAGCGATAAAACCCAGTTTTGCCCGCTTGCAAAATTGTTTCCAAATTATCTAAAACGATGAAACAGCGGCGACCGCGTAGTGTATTGAGTAGCTCAGGGACAGAACCCGCTAACGTGGGTTGACCCGCCAGCGTTACGGTCAAATCTGTGAGCAGGGTGTTGAGCGGTGGTGCGTTACGCAGCGATCGCCAAATAACCACATCAAATTGGTTTTGAAAGTCTTGGGCGAGTTTGACCGAGAGAGTCGTTTTGCCGATGCCCCCCATACCGAGAAGCGCGATTAGACGCGCTTGATCCCCCCTGCCTTTCTTCAGAAGGAGGGAGTCATTTAACGGCGACGGGTTGTCATCCCCCCTGCCCCCCTTCGTAAAAGGGGAGTCGTTTTGAGAAGTAGCAACGGGTAACTGTTCACTGTTCACTGATAATTGTTCATCGCCACTCACCCAGCGTTTAAGTTGCGCTAGCTCTGTTGTCCGCCCGTAAAATTCATCCAATGCGGGCGCTGCGCCCCAATCATAGACAGGGGAAGCAGGAGTGCGCTTGGACACAGAGGCAGCTTGCTGTTTCTCAAAAATCCCTGGCAGCAGTAAACGGGCATTTTTCTTGGTGATCTTGACTTGACAGACCTTTGAGAGGGTACGCCACAGTACTGCCGCTAAACGTTTGACATAGGTTTCGTCATAGCCAATGGTGGTGGCGATCGTGCTGTAGCCTTCTCCTTCCCAAGCCCGTAAGAAGACGAGACGGGTAGCCGGTTTTAGGGCTTCGGGGGGCAGCAGGGTTTCAAGCTGTTGCAGGGCTTCCTCGGCAGTGAAGGTTACGGTCATGGTGGAGAAGAAGAGGGCAGCGATCGTTCTAGAATGTTACCGACTCCAGCAAGGTTTGCATCACCCGCGATTGCGCTATTCAATTCTCAGCAGATTCATCAGCCCACAAACCCGCTGAGATGTGCACGGCATAGGCCAGGGCGGCCTGTTGTTTGCGGGTGAGGAGGTCAAATCCAAAACAGGCTAAGGCTAGCGCATTAACATTGCCTGAACTGGTCAGCATGCTTTGACCACTGGCATTACGAAGCACCTTTTGATTACTGATGGTTTGAACATCGTAAAGCACCTGTTGGTCTGGTGTCTCAAGGCTTAAGCCAGAGCTATGTGCTTGAAGGCGATAAAGTGGTTGAAATGTGGGGGTTTCGAGCGCATAACGCCCCTCAGCTTGACGGCGTAGAATGGCGATTGTTCCTGTCTGGTCTGATGCTTCAAGCTGCCAACGATCCCGATAAATCACTACCTGTCCCACGTTTTGCCCGATCGCATTGGTGAGTTTGATTGTGTCATCTGTAAAAGTGAATTGGGCTAGCTGAATGCCCTTTGCTGTGACGAGTTGAGCGCCTGTCACTTGGGGCTGAATTAAAAAGGGTTCGGAACGGGTTTCGGGCTGAAACTGTAGGGGGTCAGCGAGATTCGCATTCAAGGTCTGAGGGGCGATCGCTACATCAGCAAGGCTGGTTTGCACAGCCGAGCGCACGAGACTTTCTGGTATTGGTGCGGCGCGACAACCCATGAGGCAGAGACTCAGCAGCCCACTTGCAGTTAAGCCATTGTTGAACTGCATTGGCTTTTACCCACCCACCTCAGGAGAACGATCGCTAATCACCTGATTGCGACCCCGAGACTTCGCCATCAACAGATGTTGATCTGCACGATAGAGCAGACTTCGACCCTTGCCATCATCACTGGCGCGGAAACTCGCCACCCCAAGGCTCACCGTAATCGGCAAACTTAACCCTCGATTGAGCGAAAAGGGTTGCTCACCGATCGCCAGTCGTAAGCGTCCCGCGATTGCCTCAGCAGCAGTAAGATCTGTTTTGCTTAACAGCACCACAAACTCCTCACCCCCGTAGCGAAAGATCGTATCCCGACCACGAATTTGGCTATTCAGACGAGCTGCTAGCAGCTTGAGGACGCGATCGCCCATCAGATGACCATGGCTATCGTTGACCAGCTTAAAATAATCGACATCTAGGATGATTAGGCTTAAGGGGGTTTGCCGCAGCCTCGCCTTTTGCGCTTGACGGGGCAACTCCCACTCCAACGCCCGTCGATTACCCAATTCAGTCAAGGGATCGGCGAGCGCAATCGTTGATAGAAAATCATTGGCTTTGTTGAGTTCCCGATAACGGCTCACCTGTTGATTGGCAACTTGGAGATACGCCATCAACAGCCGCTCTTCAGTCTCGATCGCAGGAGCAACCTGAAGCTGCATCGGAAAATAAGCATCTGCTCCAGTTTCCAATGCCACAGCAGAGCGCTCAACTGTAAGCATAAGCAACGGATATGCTAGGTCATGGCAATCTAGAACATCAACCGCTAAGCAGTAAATACTCCGCGAGGTGTTGCTTTGGCGCAGATGCCGACCGATCTGCTGCTCGACCTGAATCATAAACGGCAAAATGACGATATCGGGACGTTCTTGTTGAATGTAGGGCAGCGCATCAGCAGGGGATACAACCGGAATTACTTTTGAAGCGAAACAGCCATATCGACCTTCCACCGCAGCAATAAACTCAGGTGCTCCAATCAGCAGGACATCTAGCTCGATCACGACTTGATGTAAAGGAATGCTACAGGTGGATGAGGGTGGAGAAATAGTCAGTGATTGGAAACATTGTGTCTGCACAGTTTTAGGGACGTATGGCCCATTTCACTTACATATGATCCATTTAGCAAATTCAGCAGGTGGATTTCCGTGACCTTAGGACACATCGGCTTAATCTTCACTGAAAATTTAATCTCAACCCCGGATTTATCAAATTCCGGTAAAATCCTCTGTTGCATTGACTGCTGCGATCGCTTTATCACAGGTTTCGTTTTTTCGAGCGGGGTTAGGGGTATCCACCTCAGTACAAGGATATGAGACCAAGCGATCCCATGAATTTCATTATGAACACTCCTCACCTGTACGCAGCGAGGACTATTCATTCCGGAGAGAAAAACTTGGGCTCTCGCCTCGATAACTTTATCAAGCAGACGAGATGCGGCATCGATTTAAGCCCCAACGACAGCAAGAGCTGGGCTAGATTACGCTTCAATCAATAGGTGATGCTTCACTCAACACCCACCTACAGTTGAAGATTGACTGACGACTAGGCATCCACTTCATGCCCGGCCTCAACAATCACTGCCTGGAGTTGCTCAGGGGTAATCTCCGCCTGAACCGTCACTAAATGTGTTTCCAGCTCCGTTTGCACTTGCGCTGTGGGGAACTGGGCTTGGATTGCTGTGGTGATTGTGCGTACGCAGGCTGCACAGACCATGCTGGGAACTTTCACTTGCACCGCCATAAACCTTAGTTGCTCCTAACTGTTGTACTCAAAAATTTAGATATCTAGATGTTCTCAGACTTTAATCGCCTTGTTTTGTACTGCTGCGATTCGGATTCGTTGGGTGAGTCCGTCATTATCCGAGGAAGATGTCTGAGAAGTTTGCTGACCTTCATGTGTAACAGGTTACTCAATTCAGTGATCGCCGTCATCAAGGCATGCATCAGCGATCGCAATTTAAGAGCGCGATCGCGCACTATCACGACCTGACCGAGTTCACAGGTGAGATTCCCCAAGATCACCGCGAGGACTAGCGTTGCGCTGAATAATAAAAGACAACTCAAACTGCTTCTTCGCGTTTATTTTCCAGCCATGTTTAATCTTCGTCGTCTGTTCTCAACCAGCCTCTTTGTCACACTCCTGCTCGGAAGTGGTAATGCTGCCCTTGCTACAGAAACACAACCTGCACCCCAGCCCACTGCTGGCCCCTATTTTTATGGTGAAGTTGCTCAACCTGAGCAAAATGGCGCAACCTATGTGGTTATGGAGCGCCATCAAGATCAATGGATTGGTGCAATTTATCAGCCCAATGCTGAATTTGACTGCTTTGTTGGCAACTTGAAACCGCAGGGACTCGCCCTAACGTTGCAAACCCTGGCGACCCAGCAGACTTTTACCCATACCCTAACCGTTGATCCAACAGTGACAGTTGCCAGCCGCCAGGAGACTGAGCTTGCCCCCCAAATCCTAGGTTTTGAGGCAATTCAGACCTTGGGTGATCAAGAGCATCGCCTCCTGCATATTTGCCATCAGCGTTCGGTGGAATCTGCCACCTAGGGGCTGTCAGTTCGATTTTAAGCGCTTGTTATGACTAACTTGCAGCCCCTTTGCTTGTTTTTGGAGTTGGGTATTCTATCCCTTGTCCAGTCAGGCTTCTGATGTTAGCTGGCGACATGCCCTAAATCATCCCGAAAATCCTCAGTGCTTAACGAGGGCACAGAGAAAGGCGTATTCTAGTGAATACTGTTTACTCATCTCAAGATAGGGCACTACGTCCTAAATTGACCCACTGCTGATGATCTGGCCCTTCCCGCCCAATAAGCGCAAACAAATCGCACGGATTGAAATCACGGGCGCGATCGCCTCAGAAACCCGTAAACGAGTGCTTAAAGCCCTCAAAACGATTGAGGAGGAGAAATACCCCGCTCTGCTATTGCGTATCGACTCACCCGGCGGTACCGTCGGCGACTCCCAAGAAATCTACAATGCCCTCAAGCAGATTCGTAAAAAGGGCATTAAAGTAGTGGCCAGTTTCGGCAATATTTCTGCTTCTGGCGGTGTTTATATCGGCGTTGGTGCCGATCATATTGTGGCCAACCCTGGCACAATCACAGGCAGTATTGGGGTGATCTTGCGGGGTAATAATTTGGAACGGCTGCTCGATCGCGTGGGTGTGTCGTTCAAAACCGTTAAGTCTGGGCCTTACAAAGATATTTTGTCCTTTGACCGTGAACCCACACCAGAAGAGCTGCAAATTCTTCAAGAACTCATCGACACTAGCTATGGACAGTTTGTCGAAACGGTGGCGGAGGGGCGTAACCTGGAGCCAGAAACCGTACGCAAATTTGCAGATGGACGGATTTTTAGCGGCCAACAAGCTCAAGAGCTGGGGATGGTGGATCGCTTGGGTAGTGAAGAAGATGCCCGCATTTGGCTGGCGGAGTTGGTGGGGTTAAATCCAGAGAAAACCAAAACCCAAACGATCGCTGAGAAGAAACCCTTTTTAACCCGATTATTGTCGAGTGCCATGCCAATTCGGAAATCTCAGCTAGCGATCGCCCTCGATTGGGTAGAATTTGAACTGATGACGGTGGGTCAGCCGTTGTGGCTCTATCGTCCTTAATGCAATTGGAGATTGACAAACCCGTGGCGTGGCAGGTTCGAGCAATTCGTGGTGCAACCACTGTGGAAGAAAATACGGCAGCGGCTATGCGGCTGGCGGTGCGGGAGTTAATGGATGAACTCACTGCCCAGAATCAGCTTCAACCTGAGCATGTGGTCAGTGCAATTTTCTCGGTCACGGCAGATTTGGATGCGATGTTTCCGGCGTCGGTGGCACGGGAGCGTCCAGGCTGGGATGCGGTGGCGCTGTTGGATGTGCAGCAAATGGCGGTGCGAGGCAGTTTAGAGTGTTGTATTCGAGTGATTATTCATCTCAATTCGCCGTTGCCCCAGCGGGAGATGGTGCATGTTTATTTGGGCAGAGCGCGGCATCTACGACCGGACTTGCAGCGGCCCGTGGTATCGTCGCTATCTTAAGAGCATGCTGATGAGCAATTGATGGGCGATCGCAAGCTCAATTTTCTGTCGCTGTTTCGGTCAACTGCAACACCAATGCCTTTTTCTGCATGGTTTTAAAGATGTTGTAGAATCCATTCGCCCGCGATGGCGTCAAACTCGCGTTAATGCCCATCGCCTCAATAAAATCTGGGCTAACCTGCGCAACCTCAGCTGGGGTTAAACCGTTGAGGCCTTCAATAAGGAGTGCCACCAGCCCTTTGACGAGCTGAGCATCCGAATCGCCTTGATATTGAATTTTGCCCTCAGCCAGGTGTGCAGTAATAAAAACCTGGGACACACAACCTGCCACCTTGTTCTCTGGAACTTTCCCTACCTCGGGCATTGCTGCCAGCTTACTGGCATAAGCCAATAGCTGCCGATACCGTTGTTTGGGATCAGGGCGACGTTGGAACCGTTCAACGATGCGGGCTAGCTTGGGTGGGCAGAAGGAGTCAGAAGAAGACATTGTGTCGAGTCACAAAGGTTAAAGAATTGTTCCCGATTCTACCGTGCTCCTGGAGATGTCGATCGCGCTCTCCCCAATGCCCAATTATGGTGCTTGGGGCACGATCATGCCGTCTGGATCAATCACCAAGGGGGTTTGAGGGAAATCCGATCGCGTTAAGCGGCGCATTAGCTCGATGGTGGCGTTGTTCGTTGCAGGTTTTGGAATGCCATTACGATCGAGGCGTACTGGATGAATCTTGCCAACGAGCAGATTTCCCTCACTATCCAGTTCCGTCTCCAACACCAAAGAGTCACCCAACTGCGCTTGGGTCGAGAGGCTGCGATAGCCCACAAAATTCCCCAGAGAATAGGCAATCAGTTTGCCTTGATAGAGTTCCAGGGCTCGGGGCACATGGGGACCATGACCCAACACCAAATCAGCCCCTGCATCGACGAGGGCTCGGGAAAACGCGACAACATTGCCCCGATTCTCCCCAAAGAAATATTCCGTCTGATTGCGAGTGCGCATTGCGCTTGTGCCTTCTGCCCCACCATGAAAAGAGACGACGACCATATCGGGATATCCCGAATGCGTTTCGTGCCAGCAGTCATGGATTGCATCATCTGAGGCAAATCTTCCCGCAAAAACGCTAAATCAATATCTTCTGCACATTGACGCACCGA
>JAAHHN010000287.1 GCA_010672165.1 Spirulina sp. SIO3F2
AATGACTTACGTCTACTCATCCGCGAACAACTCCTGAAACTCGAACAAGCGACTATTGCCTCTATTGCAGGCAGAAAGAGCATTTTAGATGCCTTATCTGTAGCTGGCATTTTGTGATTTGGTATAAAACCAAAAACAAAAAGTGAGGTCATGGGGGAATCTCCGTGAAAACACTGAATTGGCAGGCGCCCATCTGGACGCTTTTTTTGTGCTTGAAATATTGCACGTGTAATTTATGCTAAAAGTATTACGTGCTTAAATAGTAGCTGTCAAGCCAATTTTTATTACGTGCGATAATTGAGGCACGAGAACTCAATGAGAACAAATGACCGTAAAGAAACGAGGGCGTCCCAAAACGGAACCCGACAAAATCAACGCAACGATTCGATTAGAGAAGACTCAATGGGAGTCGATCGCCGAGTTAGCCAAGAAGTTCGACTTGACCCGGACACAATTTATTTCCAAGTTGGCAACGGGCGAATTGAAAGTTTCACACCAATTCCCGACGCGGGCGGAAGCCTTGGGGGAATATTAAGACGGTTACGCAAGCAGCAGACAGCGTATCTGTCGTATTTGCAGGGACATCATGACCGCCTAGAAACTCGTTTGGAGGAGAACGAAGAGTCGCAAAAAGAATTACTGGAGGACATGAGGAGCCTAGAGGCTGAAATCGTGGCATACATGCACACCGAGTCCAACCAGTCTGCAAACGTCGAACATAATCATCAATCATCATAGCAACCCTGGAAATGGTTTCGATACAACCGTTTCAGGGTTATTTTTTTGTGCTCAATTCTCCCCGCTTCACCCCATGCCCCCCAACAACCCACCCTGCATCCACTGTGGCGGACGCAGCCAAAAAGGTGGTCGATGCCCCAAAGGTAAACAGCGATACCACTGCACCCAATGCAAACGGCAATTTCTGATTGCTCGCACCCATCCCCCTAACCCGAAATGTCTCCGGTGCAACAACCCCACCCACAAAGTTGGCAACCGCACCGGGCAGCAACATCAATATCGTTGCAAAGTCTGCCGCCACTACTTCACCGCCAACCTTTACGAGGCTATTCACCATGATGCAGCTTGACTATATCCACTCTTACGACATGGAGCGCCACTTTGCTGCGCTCCTCTCCCGCAATCCCGGCAAAAGCGCCACGATCGCCGAAATCTGGGACGCCCTCGAACCCTATATCAAAGCTGAATTTTGCCATGCGGGCCGTGAGGCATTGGAGAACCTTCACGCTCAGGGCGAAATTGAGCCAGATGGCGATCGTCTTGATGCCTACCGTTCGATGGCTGGGGGTGAATAGTGAACCCTCTACTCTGCTCCGCAATTCAGCTCCACTTCAAGCAGAACCCTGACACATCCTTCACGCTGGCGCAAATCTACGACGCCATTCACCCACCGTTTGAGTATGGCGATGTCACAGAGCATGAAGTGCAACAGGCTTTAACCTGGCTGGTTCAGAACGATGAACTTGACTACTTCCGTCTCTACAAGCTGCCTGAACCCAAACCTGTTGAGCCAGAAGCGTTTGGTTTTGACAATATTCCCTTCTAACCATGAAGCGCACAACTTGGCGCGATCGCGCTGCCACCAACATCTGGCACACCATCACCCGCTTCTATCAAGCGCAAACACTCCCCATCGGTGCAACCTTAAACCCGACTCAACTCAAACAACTTAAACAGGCCTTGACCCAAAACTATCCCTTTGATCAACGCCAGTATTACCCCTACACCGCTTGGTTGCTTGAACGCAAAGCCGCGATCGCCCGATTGACAGGTGCGCCGCTGCCTCAACAATCTCGCCAATCCAACCCACCGCCCCCACCGGGGCAACTCACCCTTTTTTGACCCCCTGTATGAACCATGACAACCGAAAACCTCGATCGCCTGGATAACGTCATCTCTCCCGAGCTGGCCGCCTTGACCAGTGCCATGCCCCCTCAATCGCTGGATTTAGAAATCACAGTGCTAGGGGGCATTTTGTTAGACCCCCAACTATGGGAGCAAGTCAACTGGCTCAAAGACTCTGACTTTGCCGACACACGCCACGCTCAAATCTTCACCGCGATCGCCGCCGTCGGGCAAGACCAACCCCCCAACCTGGGTGTTGTAGCGAATGGTTGCAATCCAAAGCCAAACTTGATGATGTGGGCGGGCTGGCAGCACTCGCCCAACTGGTCAGCAGCACCGTTGGCTCTTGTGAAGTCGAACCCGCCGCCAAACAACTGCGAGAGCTAGCCGAACGCCGCCGCCTCATCAACCTCGGCTATCTCTGCCAACAACTGGGCCATGACCGCCTGCGTCCCCTGGGCAGCATCATGGCCAAACTCAAAGAGACCATCACCCCCTTTATGGAAGAAAGCATGGTCGTTTCTGAAAATGAGCTAGACAATATGCGCTGTGAACGGCTCATCAACCAAGTCAGAGACCTAATCCTCTCCCCTGACCTCACCCCAGCCCAGCGTAAATACCGACTGCATAAACTCAGCAAGCGCACAGGCTACAGCGTCCCTGAACTCAAAGACTTCTACCATGCCTCCCTTATCGAGGGCGAAAACGAACAAGCCATGACGATCGCCCAGCTTCGGGAGCAATATGGCGACCAAATCACCGAATGGGTTGCTCATGGCTGGTTCCCCCGTGGGCGGACAACCCTGCTCCATGCTGAAGGGGGCACAGGCAAAACCCTATGGGCCTATGACTTTATTTTCCATCTTGTCACCGGCACAGATTGGGAAGGCTTCCCCGTACTGGGAGAGAAGAAAGTGCTCATCATCCAAAGTGATGAATCCCCTGCTGACCTGCTGCAAAATTTAGAGGCCCGTGGCTTTGACCCCGACTGTGAGAACCTGCGCATCAAAACCCGTTGGGATGTGAGCTACATTCCCCAGCTCTATGAAGAATGCAAGGAATGGCAGCCAGATTTTATCCTCATTGACTCTCTCAGCTCCATCTCTGCAAAGTCCTGCATCTCTGAGAACGATAAAGAATATGCCCGCCCGGTGCTGGAACTGGTGGATGTGGCCAAACAAACCAACTGCCATATTATGTTGATTCACCACAGTTCCCGGATGCATGGCCAAAGCCGGGGCAGCACTGCTATCCCAGCAGCGGTTTCTCAGGTGCTTTCAATCAAGCGGGTTTCAGAAAATATTGACGATACCCGCCGCCATATCACCTTCACCAAATCCCGCAGCCGCAGACCGGCCAAGTATGAGATTGTGCTCAACCCTGAAACCAAGTCTTGGACGCTAGAGGGTGAGGTGAATCGGGAAGATACCGAAGCGCCGTTGAAAGAGCGGGTGATTGAGTTTTTACGCACGCATCCAGGGGAGCGTTACACCCGCTTTGAGCTGAGTGAATTGCTCTATGTCAACGAGAACACCTTACAAACGGCTTGAACTGAACTCAAAGGAGATCAGATCATTTCAAGCCACAGGCCCCCTCAACGGAATCGGGCCAATCGGTATTGGTTGGGTGAGAAGCCAGACAATTCCGTCGATCTCGAAAATAAACAGATCGACGGGAGATCGACGAACCGACGTACGGGCAATCCGTCTGCTGGCATAGCTTCTAGCGTTCCGCAAGTCGTCGATCTCGAAAACACGAGTTGTGGCCAAAGTGAAAAAGTTGCTCCGCAACTCGCAAATCCCAGATCGACGACTTACGAAACGGCGAAACCCAGTCAGGGTATGGAAAAGCCCGTCGATCTGTCCGTCGATCTCCCGTCGATCTGCCCGTCGATCTCGGAAATTGAGGGGGAGAATACGCAACATTCCGTAACAATTGAGGAGGAGCAACTCGGGCGATCGCCGCAACAAACCCCAATCTTCAAACCCGATGATGTGGCTCTCTGGCGAGACCCTGAAAACCTCTTTTTAGCCAATGCCCCCATTGAAGAGCTGCCGATTGTCTCCATCGGTATGTTGGACGGGTTAGGGGCGTATTGTTTAAGTGATCATTGGGATGAATATCGGTTGATTCCGTTGGAGCAGTTGGAGGCGATATGAAAGAACTACTCACCGACCCCATCGTTATCACTACCTGTTTACTCGCCCTCGGCTTTTTGCTGCTACGTGACCGTTGGCTCAGTCGATAAGCTTCCCCAGACGATCTCTAAAGGCATCCTTGACCTCACCCAGCCAACCACTTGGCTCCCGCTCCGGCCAAATCTCAAACTTCAGCGGTCGCCGCTTCTGCTTACCTGCGTGAGTGGGCCGGCCCTTCTCATCAGTCTTAAGTGCCTCTGTGGGCACAGCCTCCTTATTCAAAATCAGCAAATGCCCCGGATAAATCGTTAACCGCTGCCGAAATTTCTTATTCGCATCCTTGGCCCGTTCCCCCTTGCTGTAGTCCAACTGGTTGTAACTGTAGTTTCTGACCTCACAGCGCGTGAACGGCAAGAACCGCTGCAAATTGCGCTCCGCCTCTCTCTTGGTGGGGCCACTCGCCACCATTTGATGCTGAGTCTTGCCCCCATCTGGTGCAATCAGGTAAGCTCTGGCGTTCCATTCGCCCCAATCTAAACCTTGACGGTCTCCACAAGCCTGACGCAAAGCCTGGTAGGTCAAACGCGAGCGATCAACATAGGGGATGCTCACCTGTCTCGGCCCCCAGGTCAACATCCGCTGATAGTTCAATGGCCCAAAGCGATCGGGAAACAGAATAATTCGAGCGCTAACCGTAGTCAGAGCAGCGGCTTGAATCCAATCCTCAACCGGATAGCCAATCCATTCCCCTCCAGCACCACCGCCCAGCTTAAGCTGACGCATCGCCATAATGATGATCGCCTGGGTCATGATTTGCTGGGGCGTCCCCATCAAGAACGTGCTGGTGTCCTTGTCATCCCGATCAGGGAAAAACTCAATTACCCGGTAGCCCTCAACCGACTGGGCATCCCCCTCATTATTGAGCTCTTTAAACCGGGGGCGATTTTGCCGACCCTGACCCCAATACCGTTGGCGCAACTCATCGTTGATCGGGTCAAACCGAGGAAACCCCTCCTCAAAATCCTTGCTCCAATTGTCGATATCGTAAGACCGGGCCGACGTGGCCGCCACGCCGGATGAACCGCCCCCCGGCAGCAACCCCGCCACACCACTAGCTGCATTAATGAAATCCACCAGGCGATCGATCGCCATTATCCTTTCCCCCGACGTAGTTTCCCGCTAGTGAGCGCCTGCTGAATATCACTCTTATTCAGCAGCGATGCTAACTGGAGCTTCGCTTGCGCCTCAGCCACCAGCTCATCCAATCGTTCAGGGGATGCCTTTTCTGTTACTCCAGCAGCGGCATTAATCGCATGACGCAAAATCTCCTGAACCAAGTCATTGAGCGATTTCTTCTCGTTTTTATGCCACTCCCGCACTTTGATCGGCACATCAGTCTCTTTGAGCAGCTTGGGCAGAATTTTCTCTAACTGCTGCTCATCATCAGGAATGTTCTGCTCATCCTCCTCACTGGCGCCAAAGCCTTTTTTCTGCTTTTGGCCGGCCCGAGGGTCAAACGCAAAGGGGACTTTGACCTGCTTCTCATGATTCCTGAAGTCCAGGTAATCACAAATCGCATCGAGCATATACCAGCTCTGGACTGACCCCTGGTGAATATAGCCCAGCTCAAACAGAGCACGAATCACCAATAAATTGGTCAGGTCTAAATCACCGGCACTCTCGATCGTGGTTTCCAGGTTTTCCCGCAACCCATCAGCGAGGGTTTGAATTTCCACCTCAACGGTCTGCTCTCCCGGCTGGGTCGGGTCAGCATCAGCAACTTTGGCTCTGATGGGTAGATTCCCAACGGCGCGATCGACCTGCCGGATCTGAAACTCCAACACTTCTGTCAGGCTTCGGAGATGAACTTTCCCCTTATGACCCGTCTTGCGAATCTCCACCAATCGCTCTGGCGCATAGGGTAAATCCCGTTTGGGCTGGGCTTTGGCCTCCCCTGGCCTTACAAACTCATCTACCCCCAGCGCTAGATTTTGGCGTTGCATTTCAATCAGTAGGAGCTTGAGTAGTTGTTGGGTTTTGGCACAGCAGGTCATCGGTTCATTGGGGTTGGGTCTCGGGATAGGCGGAATGGGCGGCGTGGGCGGCGTTTGGAACTGGCAATCTTCACGGAAAAGTGTATTGATGAAAATGGCAGTTCTAGTTATGCCTCTACTCGGGTCGCTGGATGATTGGTCAATAAGGGGGGGATAGAGCTGTTCTAGCTTTTCAATTGTTTCAAACCTGAAACGGTAAAACCCTGAGCGAGTGCCGCTAAATGAATCTTTCTCCGATTGTCGATAGCTAAACCACCCATGACTTTGTTTCCAGAAAAGGTACACACCGCTATTCAGGCAAAAGGGCAGAAAGGATGTTGCAACATAGCTGCCCGATCGCCCAGTGGGAGACGAAGTAACACTGTAGAGCTGATATGATGCGCGATACCCCACCACGTTATTATTTCTGCCGTAGATGGAACAGAGGTCACAACGCTCAGCCCCTGGGGGAAGGTCATCTTCATCGATTTCGGGCGGCCCAGGAAAATCCTCAAACTCAATTGCCTCGGGCAGCTCTGGCTCATCAGAGGGCTGACAATCTGGGTTCCGCCATAGAATAATGTCCCCCCAAGGCGTCCGAAATCCCAGATTACATTGCTGTTTGAGTAGTTCCTTCGCGCCCTCCTTGAGGATATCAACAAGATCAACCACCTCCTCTATGGGGTCGGGCTCACCAAAGCCCAGTCCTTCCCTGGCTTCGTTGAGTGCATCCTTCAAGTCATCAAAGGCTTCTTCAATTGCTGCTTCCTCTCGATCAATGCCCTCTTCTAATCGAGTGAGGGCTGATGCATGTTCCTCCTCTAGTTGCCTGACAATTAAATCCTTGTTGGCTTGGGAGAGCGCCGAATTTTTGACCTTGGCGATCGCATCCCCATACAACTCCTCAACAATTGACTCAATCTGCAATTCTGACTCAGAGAGCAGCGCCTGAAACCGTTCGTACGTTGCATCAACATCAGCCCCCTGGCGCTCAACCAATTCTTTCAATTGCTCCAGTAGGTTGGAGTCAGACTGCTCGAAAGTGTCATGCAGCTCTCTCGCATCTTGTAACGCGGCTTCTGTACCATCTTCAATACGGTCAAACCCCTTTTGTAGTTCCGCTTGGGTCGATTGGACAAGCTCCTGAATTGATGACTCTAGCGTGGCTGAGGGGTCATGAATATGCGGTAAAGAGTTTTCTTTCTCCACTTCCTCAATCAGGGACGCTGGCCAATCGCTAGGGGGGATTGGCGTGGGTAAAACATCAAATTCCTGCTCACGATGACGCCACCGCTCAGTAATCTCGCTAACGGGAATCTCAATTCCTGGTTTGATTCGAGTTTGTCTAACCACAACCAATAGGAGCTAATAGAGATAAATGGGATGATTTCTAATCAAGTGAATCCGTTTAATCAACCCCTTAGAATTATTATAGCCTTTTCCACAAATATGAGGTACAGCTATATTGGTAGAAAGTGAATAGAGGTAAGCGATGAAGGCATATTCGCTAGATTTCCGTAAAAAGATAATAGATACGTGGCAAAGTACAGGCATGTCCCAAAGAAACATAGCCAAGCGTTTTGACGTTACGCTGAGTTTTGTG
>JAAHHN010000288.1 GCA_010672165.1 Spirulina sp. SIO3F2
ATTCAAGCCAAGGCTGATACTCCTGCTTCACTAACCCAGCACCCTGGTACAACCGTCACTCCAGATGTTCAGGCTCAAGTCGATGCTGCTCAGACTTCTTCAACTCCTACCGTCCAGGCTCAAGCTGATAGTACTCAATCGGGTTCAACCGCACCACAGGTTCAGGCCAAAGCTGATGCTCCTGCTTCGCTAAGCCAGCACCCTGGTACAACCGTCACTCCAGATGTTCAGGCTCAAGTTGATTCTGCTCAGGCTTCTTCAAAATCTTCGCCCGATCGCCGAGGCATCCTGCCGTTGATGAAAAAAGGTTGGGATGGACTGACTCGGAAGATCAGTGAATTAGGTGCTTCTAACAGTAGTGCTCCAGTCGAAACCCCCAATGTTCAGGCCAAATCTGATGCTCCAAAATCGCTAAGCCAGCACCCTGGTACAACCGTCACTCCAGATGTTCAGGCTCAACTCACTGACACACCAGAGTCTTCTGAAGTGCCTTCTGTTCAGGCCAAGGCCGATAGTACTAAGCCTCAACCCCCTCAAGTTCAGGCCAAAGCTGACCCATCTCAACCTGTTCAACCCCAATCGTCTTCACCTCAAGTTCAAGCCAAATCTGCTCCGCCTGCTTCCCTAGCCCAGCATCCTGGCACAATCGTCACTCCAGAGCTCCAAGCTCAACTCGCCGACACATCACCATCGCCTGAAACACCTTCACTTCAGGCAAAAATCGATCCCTCCAAACCTGTTCAGTCCCAAACGTCCTCCCCTCAAGTTCAAGCCAAATCTGATGCTCCTGCTTCGCTAAGCCAGCATCCGGGAACAGTTATCCCACCTTCAATTGAGCAGCAAATTAACCGATCGCCTGATCCCTTCCCAATCCAAGCCAAGGCAGAGATTCCCCAACAGCATGGGTCTCAAACACCACAGGTTCAAGCCAAATCTGAACCGCCTACTTCTCTGAGCCAACATCCAGGGACAGCCACTCCTGGAACCGATCGCCCCCAATCCCCATCTACCCAGCCTTCTAAGCCCAGTAGCAAATCTCGCTCTCAAAAAACATCATTAGCTCGTCCTGCCTTGAGCGATCGCGTTCAGCGTCAGAGCCAACAAGCGACAGTGCTCAATAACTTAGGGCAGCTCAAACCCATTGGCCAAAAGCAAAATATGCAACCGGAGGGTAGCGATCGCAGCGCAGCAGCTTTCCCGCCTGTGGTGCAACGTAAGTCTGATGGGAAACGCCCCAACGACGGTCATCCTGGGACAACAACCTCAGGCTCTTGGGCAAATGTAGAAGATTTACTGCGTCAAACCTCACCGACTCCTCAAAGTCAGCTCCAAGGTGAGCCAAACGCATCTCCAACCATACAGCGGCAATCAACGCCAGGTTCTGGCAAACAGACGACGGCAAGCCCAGACTCTTGGTCAAATATTGAGGATTTACTACGAAAAACAGCGCCACCTTCTACTTCTACGCCAACTTCAGACCACTCAACATCGCCTAACCTCCAAGCCAAATCAGTGTCTTCAGCGCCGACTGCCCCCTCCCAGCCGTCTGGAGCAAACACCCCACCAAATATTCAAGCCAAAGCAACACCAGAGCAGCCAACAGGCCGAAAGCGACCTCGGGATAACCATCCGGGAACCAGCCCTGAATCACTCACCAATCTCAGTCAATTAGCAGGTCGCTCCGGTGCAAAATCGGATAATCAGCCTTCGATTCGGCGATCGTCAGCGAATAAGTCAACTCAAAAAGACAAAAAGATCTCGAAAAAGAGTCTAGGCCAATCGAAATCACTCCAATCCAAGTCTTTAGGGAAAGGTAAAAACAAAAAGCCGCTGGGCAAAAAAGCCAGTAAATCTAAATCGTCTGGATGGTCAGATCTGTCGGATCAGATGACGAAGGTTGCGCCTGGTGTTCAGCGCCAAGCGCAAGCTGAGGGCAGCGAACAAGAGCAAATTTTTACACCTCAGGGAATCAAAACAGTTCCCCGCCGTCAGTCCTACAATTACACCTTGCAACGTGCCCCAGATGCAGCAGCAAGTGGTGGCACCACGGCTGAGGCGAGTCCTGAACAAGCAGAAGACTATCTCGAAGCATTGGCTCAGGAAATCTATAATATTGTTCGAGAAGAAATTGCGATCGAGCAAGAGCGTATGGGGCGTGGCTATTCTGGACGTTTGCCGTGGTAATTCATTAAGAAACAGAGAAATTAGGAGCACATACAATTATGGCACTTGAAAAGGCCTATCTCGAATCCGAGAGTGGAGATAAAATTGAGTTCCAGTTCAACCCCGAGAAAATCACCTTCAGCCAAAAGAGCGAAGTTGAAGCCACAGATGCAGAAGATGAGACTGGAACTCCCAAACAAACATTTAAAAAACGTTGTCCTAGAAGTGTATCCATCTCCGACCTGCGATTTGATACCTATGAAACAGGCGAAAGCGTTGTTGAAAAATACTTGTATAAATTCATCAATGCGCTTGAATATGACTCAACCAAAGAACGTCCTTTGACTTATAGCTTTAATTGGGGCAACAACCAATATATTCAAAGCTGCTTTATCACAGACTTAAGCTTTGATATCACCCGTTTTCTAGCGGATGGCACACCTGTTCAGGCAGTTATTAGCTCTTTGTCTTTAGAGGAGATTGAAGGGGTTTCATCCAGTGGTTCAACGAATCCTTTCGGTCGAGGGAGCACTTCTAATCGAAGTGTTTGATTTTGGTTGCTGTTTCTAATGAAACTCACATAACTATTGTTAGTGAACAAATCAAATTAGTTTTTTAATGGTGTCAAAATAAAGTCCATGAGTAGTTATCGCCCAGATTTTAGCTTAAAAATTGATGGGAGCGATGCCTCCGATGCCCTGATGCAAGATATATTGCAGGTCTCGGTGGAGGAAAGCTTGAACCTGCCTTGCATGTGTACCTTGATTATCCGCAATACGGAGCGATCGGGACGAGATGATGATGCATTTTGGCAACATGAAAGCCTGTTTACGGTGGGAAAAAGTATAGAGGTTAGTTTTACCTCCAGTACAACCGCTGATTCAGAGTTTGATACTGCAATAACTGGAACCTTATTTAAGGGTGAAATAACCGCCCTAGAAACCCAATTTACAGGAGGGTCACAAGCACCAATTATTATCCGGGCCTATGATGTCTCCCACCGCCTCCATCGAGGACGAACAGTACGAACATTCCAAAACATGACCGATAGTGACATTGTCAAGAAGATTATCGGTGAGTTAGGGATCACATCAGGTACCGTTAGTACCACCAGCCCCACCCATGATTATGTCTGTCAAGAAAACCAAACCAATATGGAATTCTTGCGCATGAGAGCTGCTCGTAATGGCTATTTACTCTATGTTCAAGATGAGAAGCTTTATTTCCAAGCTCCAACCTCTTCAGCCACAGTAGAACTGACTTGGCGGAAAAATTTGTATGATTTTCGAGTGCGGGTTTCGAGCGCTGAACAGATTAGTGAAGTGGAAGTTCGGGGTTGGGATTACACTAAAAAAGCTGAAATTTCATCAAGTAAAACATCCCAATCTAAAGTTGTCACCAGCACCGATCATGGTGAGGGGAAAAGCAAAGCCACCGCATTTACGAAACCAACCAGCGCTAAGGTTCTAGTTCCCGATCGCCCCATTGCCAGCAGTTCCGAAGCCGACACCATTGCTCAAGCCTTGTTTGATGAACTTAGTGGCGAATTTGTTATTGCCGATGGCCGTGCCGATGGTAATCCAGATATTCGGCCGGGTAAGGCTGTCAAAGTGAGCGATATGAGTACCTATAGCGGAACTTACTTTGTTACTGAAACTCGCCATATTTATGCCGACAACACCTACAGTACCGAGTTTAATGTACGCGGTAGCCGGGGCGGGAATTTGCTCTCTGTCCTCTCACCGCCAACCCGTTTACGCCCCGGTCAAACCTTTTTAATTGGTAAAGTTACCGATAATAGTAGCGATGAAGACCCCAGCCCTGCCCGGGTCAAAGTTTGGTTTCCTTCACTCACTCCAGAAGAAGGAGAAGATGCCCATACCAGTTGGTGGGCAAGAGTAGTCGCACCAGGTGCAGGATCCAGTCGTGGTTTGCATTGTTTACCGGAAGTGGGCGATGAAGTGCTGGTGGGTTTTGAACATGGGGATATTCATCGTCCACTGGTTTTAGGTGGATTGTGGAATGGGACAGATAAAACCCCAGAGAAAATCGCAGATGCAGTTGTTGCTAATACTGGGGTTCGTTTGCGAACCTTCAAAACCCGTTTGGGTCATACGGTGCAGTTTGTGGAAGAAGATAAGGATAGTAGTTATCAGGGTATCTACTTAACCACCGCTGGTGGTGCTCATGCTCATTTCAATGATACGGCTGATAAAAAGTATATTGAAATCAAAACCATTGATGGTCACACCCTAAAATTTGACGATAAAGAAGAGCAAGTTAAGTTGACCACTAAGGGTGGGCATTCTGCCCTTTTTGATGATAAGAATTCAAAGATTGAAGTTTCATCTAGTGGTGGTCATTCACTCAAAATGGATGATAGCGGCAAGAAGATATCGATTACCTCTTCTGGGGATATTGATATCAGTACCGCCTCCGGTAAAACTATGAATCTAAGTGCCGGAACCATTAATGCGACAGGAACAACAGGGGTGAACTTGAAGGTGAGTAGTAATAAGTTGGCGATTTCAAGCTCTAGTGTTTCCTTAGAATCATCGCTTTCAATGACTGTTAAAGGCTTAACAACAAAAATCGAAGGCTCTACCTCTGTAACTGTGTCATCTTTATCGATCAAACTAGGATAAATTGAAGGAGAATAATGGCAAAACTGGTGGCGATGGGTGCGGCCCTACAATGTTCTTTTGGCTCTGCTCCAACGAGCCTAATTGTAATTCCGAAAGGTGCCACAGTTGTGAACGCACCCTACACTTTTGCAGCAACAACAATGGACTTTGCGCCTATTGTAAATATCCCCACCTTTGTGATGTGTAGCGCTCCCAGTAATCCAGCTGTAATCGCCGCAACGTCAGCTGCGCTTGGTGTTTTTACCCCTGCACCATGCGTTCCGGTCACCACACCTTGGAAGCCTGGTGCCACAAAGGTTAAGATCGGCACATTTCCCGCCCTGACTGACTCTTCAACCTGTAATTGTGCTTGGGGGGGTGTCATCAAGGTGAGCTTTGCAGGTCAGACTATCACGGATGCCACATGACCACGGATTTGAGATTGCTAGAGCGGTGGCGATCGCAGCTTCAAGTCCAAGGTGAGGTGTCATTACCCAGTTTGCCCAGTTGTCTTCCGAATACGCTCGACCTCGTTGAGCAACTGGTGAATCAGTTTGGTCAACCGTTGAAGACCGAGGAGAAGGAAGAACTCCAAACAGGCATCGAAAAACTGATTGCTGAAAGTTTTGCCACTGGCCCTTACGCGCGTTTAACCGTTATATTTCACTCTAATCCGCCACCCAAAACCGGGATTACTTGTGATTTGACCACGACGGTTGATACCGTGCCGTTGCCCGAGCTGGGGGAAGAACCAGATGCAAAAGTTTTAGAACTCGCGGCACAGTGGGAAGCTGAGCATTTGATGTTGGCGCTCGGGGTGGGTAATGGACGAAATATCTTTCCGTTGATGGAGCAAGGTTACACTGTCGAGGCTTGGGAATGGCGATTGCCCCTGGCACTGCGCAAAACGCAATCGCTTCCTCTAGAGAATCCCTTGGCTGCGGCTGATCTTTCCCTAGAAACAGAATATTTACTCGATCCGCTGGCTCGTCTAGATCCTGCTAAATATCACTTTATCTTTGCACCAGATCTGGTGGGGGCGATCGGTCAAACCCCAGAACAATTACGTTTGTTGCTGGCAAAGCTTTGTGATGGCTTAGTGAGTGGTGGACAAATTTTATTGGGTCTTTGGTTAAGTGAGCAGTCAATTTCACCCTCAGTGCAGGAATGGTTGCAATGGCAAGGTCATTGGGTGTTAACCCGTAAGGAGATTGAGCAACTGCAAACAAAGTTACCCCTGCGATTATGTAGTTGTGAATCTGCTTTTGATTATGAGCAGTCGAAACGAGGGGATTTACCGCCAATTTATGCGGATTGGTTAAGGGGAGAAGGCTTGAACTTAAGCGAAACAGAACAGAATGCGATCGCGTTACATTGGTTAGTTTGGGAGCGACTTTAACCGATGGTTTTGAAGCCGTAACTTTAAAAATCAAGGTAAGTCCTGAAAGACCCAGCGATCATGATGGATAAGTCCGGTTACATAGGCTCGAAAATAACAACCTTCCACGGTGAGTGGTGTAGACAGATTGTGTACACAGGCTATATCCCATGCCTCAGAAAAACTTTCCGGTGGCCGAGAAACTAGACATTGGAATGTTGTACAACCATTGAATGCGACTAGCTCTGCACCAAACTTTCTTTCCCAAAACTTACCCAGTGCAATAAGACTCTCAACTCCATACTCCAATTGAGTGTTACCGTACCAATCAATATAGGCAAGGGCTTCCCATGAAGAAGTAATGGGGAGCAGCAGCAGAGCAGTCTTATTTGAATGATGAATATCAAACTCTGTATAGCAACCTTCTTCATCATCCAAGTTTTTAGCCACCTCCATCAATTGCCACTGTTTGGGATTTTCACTAACCTGTTTCAGCAGCTTAATCTTATGCAGCTTCTTAAGCTGTTCTGCTTTCCAATTTGATAACCAGATGTTTAATTCTTTTCGAGTTTGAAACTGAGAGAAATCAATATCCTCTCGTTTTAAGACAAGACCACAGCCGTTTTTTATACTACAGATCGCGTCCTCTAGATAGTCTTCAGCACTTTCTTGTTCTTCTAAATTCTGAACTGCACGATCGATAAAGTCTTGCGAATCAATTTGATGGCTTCTTTCAAGAATTGCATGAGGACTCACATCCACTCCATCGTGATAGC
This sequence comes from Spirulina sp. SIO3F2, assembly GCA_010672165.1. Lineage (GTDB taxonomy): Bacteria > Cyanobacteriota > Cyanobacteriia > Cyanobacteriales > Spirulinaceae > SIO3F2. Next base: position 6,942 of record JAAHHN010000288.1, read on the forward strand.
CTTTGAAACCCACACGGCTTAACAGGTTTTCATACTCGTCTTTTAGATCTTCGATCCAAAGTTTGGTTCCACGCCTTGCAAGCCAAGCTGAGAGCAACACCTTCTGAATTTTAGACATCCTCTCATACTTGGAGGAAAATGCAATAACAATCGGCCAACGACCAGTTTGAGGTACGAGCGATCGCGCAACTTGCCAGCTCTCGGCAAATTTGTTGGTCTCAATATCGATCGCTAGCGTGATTTCATTTGTATCCAAAATCGGCAATGCAACAATTTCACGAGCTTCAAGCAGAGAACCTTGCAAAAGAGGATGGAGAGATTGTGGAGAGTTGAGCATCTGCCATTCTACTGAGATACGGAATTAATTTTTTAGTCTTCATCAGTGGACTTGTTTTTCTCGTTAGGCCGCAATTGATTTGCGGGCAAGTTGGGACGGAGGCACTAACTTAAAACCACCAACCAAGGCTTCTGCACTACCAACCAAACCCCTCCCGGCAACGTAGAACTGCGACTGCGATTGGGGGCAGTAATCAAACCGACACCGGCCTCGATCTGTTCATAGGTTGGCATCCCCGGTAGCACTTGCTGAAGCAGTCGCCGGATCAAGCGGCGTTGGAGAGCACGGTGTAATGGTTGCAAAACCCGAAGTGCCACGCGCTGCTGCACTGGGTCATAATGCTGGTCGTA
>JAAHHN010000289.1 GCA_010672165.1 Spirulina sp. SIO3F2
CATACGAGCTCCGGATCTCCGCGTTACTGGAGTTCAGACCTGGGCTCCTTCCCTGACCTGGCTGCCCCCCTTGTGCCCTGGCTGACTCCCCTACCGCGTCCCAGTGACACGTTGCCCCTCTCCCCCACCTACCAAGCCCTGAGCCAACAGATTGTCACCCTCTGGTCAGGAGCGGCAGGGGCTTGGCCATTGATTGCCCTCCATGGCCTCGATCCGCGCACCCATCAGCACATGGCCGCAGCGGCCTGCGACTGCCTTGGGGTGAAAATCCTCGCCCTGCCGGCTACCGCCTTGCCCGCCCAACCCCAGGAACTGACGCTACTCCAGCACGATTGGGAACGGGAAGCCATCCTCCGGGATGCGGTACTTTTCCTCGCTATCGATCGCCTCGCCCCCAACGAACCCAGCCACGACAGCACCATTCGTCTCTTCCTGAATCGCCTCACGACCCCCGCAATCATCAGTAGCCACGATCGCCTTTCCCTTCTCGATCGCGCCGTGATTACCCTCGATGTGCCACCCCTACCCCATACCGAGCAAGTGGCCCTGTGGGCGCAACATCTGGGGGAAACCGCCACCGCCCTAAAGCAGAATGCCTTTAATCGTCACCTCGATCGCCTAATTAGCCAATTCCAACTCACCCCCACCACAATCCAAATCGTGGCCCAGCAATGGCAACAGCAAGCCACCATTAATGTCGAGGCTGAGGCAATCGCGGCCCAGTTGTGGACGTTTTGTCGTCAACAAGCCCGCCCCAACCTCGATGATCTCGCCCAACGCATTCCCGCCTGTGCCACCTGGGAGGATTTGGTGCTGCCCGATCGCCCCCGTCAGCAACTCGAAGATATTGCCACCCACCTCAACCATCGGGCGGGAGTTTACCAAGACTGGGGCTTTGCGGCCAAGAGCGATCGCGGGTTGGGCATTAGTGCCCTCTTCTGGGGCGAGAGCGGTACAGGCAAAACCATGGCCGCTGAAGTGATTGCCGATGCTTGCCAGCTCGATCTCTATCGTATCGATCTCAGCACGGTGGTGAGCAAATATATTGGCGAAACCGAGAAGAACCTACGGCGGATTTTTGATGCAGCGGAGGCTGGGGGCGTGATTTTGCTGTTTGATGAGGCGGATGCCCTCTTCGGCAAGCGCAGTGAGGTCAAAGACAGCCGCGATCGCCATGCCAACATTGAAGTCAGCTATCTGCTCCAGCGGATGGAAGCCTACCAGGGTCTCGCCATCCTCACCAGTAACCTCAAACACAACCTGGATCAAGCCTTTCTACGGCGGCTCCGGTTTATTGTGGCATTCCCTTTCCCGGATGCGGAGTCCCGTGCCGCGATCTGGCAACGGATTTTCCCGCCCCAAACCCCCACCCAAGCGTTAGATTTCGCCAAACTCGGTCAGCTCAAAGTCGCAGGCGGCAATATCCGTAACATTGCCCTCAATGCGGCCTTCCTGGCGGCCAAAGACCAGCACCCAGTCACGATGGCCCATATCCGTCAGGCCGCCCAACGGGACTATCTCAAGCTAGAGAAGCTCTTGACCCGTGAAGAAACTGCTGGGTGGGAGGAGGACTGAATCGGGTAAAACCTGAAAAAACCTGAACCAAGACCTGAATTTTTGTCACTTTTTATCTATTTCACAATAAGGGCAACTTTGACATACTGAAAAGGCAATAGATTCAACCCATCTGAAGTACAGGACAAAAAATCAGAAATCGCCTGAAGCCCATATAAATTCGTAGGTTGGGTTGAGTGTAGGCGTAGCCCGTGCAGCGCACGTTAAGCGTAGCTTGCTTCTCGTAGAGTAACCCAACGCGATTGCCCTTGGCACTGCGCGGAGCGCAATCGCTCTATGCTTTACGGGTGTTGGGTTTCCTGCATCAACCCAACCTACACATATAACTTTTGTCCCGTACTGAGGCAGGCCATATCCTCTATCTGGGAGCAAGTTACTCTGCTATGGATGCAATGACTTAACTAGGATTTCAAAAACATCGCAACCTGTAATGTATCGAAAAAATTCTTTATATTTCGCCCACCAGTAATTTATTTTTTTTGATGTAGATTACAAAATATTCTATGGACGTTTCATTTCACCAATTGGCCCGATAATCACTGCAACTCTAGATCCCAATCAGCACCCCCATATAACAGATTAGAATTATCCACATTTTCCTTCACTTTTTCTTAACTCAAAAGATCATCTTTTGGATTTCGTCTTGATCGCAACACCAGACTTTTTAGGGAAGCAATGTTAGATACTGCCCTCACCTTCTTTAAAGAAGAGTTGAGTAACTACATCAAAATCAAGACCAATGGACAAAAGGAAGACATTGTCCAATTTCCGGAAATCCAGCTTCCTAAAGAACTGGTTATGCAGAATAACGCGATTACGATGCTGTTGGTGAGCTTAGAAGAAGAGCGAACGTTTCGCTCGGGTGCGGTGAGACCCCACTCCCTATCCCGAACCAATCAGGATGCCCGGATGCCCCACTTGGATATCAACGCCCATGTGATGTTTATCGCTAACTTCCAAGACTACGCTGAAGGTTTAAAAATCCTGTCCCTAATCTTGCGTTTTTTCCAAAGCTATCGACTCTTTAGCCAACAAAATTTTCCTGGTCTTCAGCCAGATATTGACCAAATCTCCATGGAACTCACCAACCTCACCTATCGAGAACAAAGTGAACTCTGGCGATCGCTAGAAATGCCCTGTAGCCCCTCTGCACTCTACAAGGTCAGAGTCTTGGTCTTTGAAGATGATGAACTCAATTCTGTGGATTTGGCTCCTGCGATGGGAACCATTACGACCGACCTTTCTCGACGCTAACTGACCCGTTCCCCTCAAGTTTTATGTTGCAGTACCAACCCTATTTCAACGTTCAAATCTTGCATCCCTATTACCCAGAGGAGGTCTGTGGGGATTTGAGCATTGAACCAGCGCAAGGTACACAACAGCAGCTCAAAAACCATCGTTTGGTGTGGCGCACGGGTATCAACAGCCTAAATGTCCTTCGAGCCGTCCAAGCGGATCACCAGCCCCTGATTCCAGTGGATGAAAACACCTGTTTTACCTTTCTTCTCAGACCCCGAACACCAGAGTTGATGAGCGTAACCCAACTTCAGTCGGAACATCCGGTGAGCTATTTTTATGTGTTTAGTAATGCCTCCCATACCAAACGGACGAAGAAGAAAAGCCTGTCGGTAACGGAGTTAGAACGCTTAAGCTTGGCCAAGCCTGGATCTACACCATCATCCCTAGATGCTCGCTGTGCCACAATTCTCAACCAAGAAACCGGCCCGCTCTTTGGCTGCATTGAAATTCACCACAATGCGGCTTTGAGTGCCAAAGCCAATCAGGAATTTACCCTATCTTTGTCTGCCAAAGCGCAAGTTTGGCAATACTACCTGGTGGTGAAAAAGGGCACTGCCGCTACAGCCTTTTCCATTCGAGATAAGGATAACGAGATCACGTTTGCTGATGCTGCGATCGCCGATTCAACCGACCCGATTGCGACAACGATTCAATCTCGCTTTCCCAGTAGTCAGACGATGGTGCTGCGATCGCAACAACCCGTAGCCTGTCGGGCCCGCAGTCGCCCCAATCTGCAACTGATGAAAAAAGGGACGACGAAACCCTGGATTCCCCATCTCCCTAATCCGCCGAATCAGCAAGCGACCCAAGTGATTAATCTTCTCGAAGCGATGTAAAACATCAAGCTTCAGTCCAGCATTCCAGCCCCCTCAACACCCCAAAATCCATGCCGACCTACAAAACCCCGAACGTCTACATCGAAGAGAAGTCAACCCTACCGCCTTCAGTGGTACCGGTGGCCACGGCTGTCCCCGCCTTTATCGGCTGCACCGCGATCGCGGGCACGAGCAATCAATACCGCAACCAAGCCATCCGGATCAGCTCAATCCTGGACTACACCACCCTATTTGGCGACCCCCATCCCACCCAATTTACGGTGACGGTGGATGAGGACAATCAAATCACTGAAATTACAGCTGATAATTCCGCCGCTGGCACACCGCAATATTTGATGTATTACCTGTTGCGGTTGTTCTTTGAAAATGGCGGTGGGCCCTGTTATGTGGTCTCGATTGGCGACTATAGTGGTCTGCCCAGTAAAGATGCATTTCTCGCTGGGTTGGCGGCGGTTAAAAAAGAAGATGAACCCACTTTGCTGCTGCTCACCGATGCGGTGAATCTGGCCAGTACAGACTACTATTCCCTCTGTCAGGCAGTTCTCAGCCAATGCAATACCTTGAAAGACCGCTTTGGGATTTTTGATATCTTAGCCAGCGATCGCGATCTCAATGGCATTGGCGCAGACTTCCGGGAAGCTATTGGCACGAGCGACCTCAAATATGGCGCAGCCTACTATCCCTATCTCCAAACCGTCCTGAATTATCATTACACCGAAACCTCGGTGAGCATTGGCGGCACAGAAGCCGCAGCCGCAGAAACGATTGGGGAATATGAGACGAGTCAAAATGGTTTGCTGGTGACGTACTCTGGCCCCGAGAGTGATAATCCACAACTGCAAATTAATGTCGCCACTTCCGCCAGCCGAAAAAACGTGGCCATTGCGGTGGAAGATAACATCCTGACCATTGATATCCCCCAGAAGGGAGCCTCGGTTGCCACAATTCTTGAAGCCGCAACGACTATCGATGCCTACGCCCTAGCCGCAGCCGGAACTGGCGCAGACGATATCACCACCTCTCTAGAGGCAACTCCCCTGGACTATGCCCCTGCCGGAGGTGACTCAACTCTGGCGGATCTCAAGACCAGCCACACGGAACTCTACAACAGCATCAAAACCGCGATTAGTGGGATGCGTGTGGTGCTGCCGCCCAGTGGTGCGGTAGCGGGAGTCTATGCCAAAGTCGATCGTGAGCGTGGCGTGTGGAAAGCTCCCGCTAATGTCAGTGTGGCATCCGTGATTGGCCCCACTGAAAAGATCAATAACGAGGAACAAGAAAACCTCAACGTTGACCCCATGGCAGGGAAATCGATCAATGCGATCCGCAGTTTTACAGGTAAAGGCACCCTGATTTGGGGTTCCCGCACCTTAGCGGGCAACGATAATGAATGGCGTTATATTCCAGTGCGCCGCTTATTCAACTTAATTGAAGAGTCGATTCAAAAAGCCACCAGCTTTGCCGTGTTTGAGTCCAATACCGCCATTACCTGGCTCAAGGTGAAGACGATTATTACGAGCTATTTAGATGGGCTTTGGCGTCAAGGGGCTTTGGCTGGTGCGTCGCCGGATCAAGCCTATTTCGTTAGTGTGGGCTTAGGGCAAACTATGACGGCGCAAGACATCTTAGAAGGTCGCATGCTCGTTGAGATTGGCGTTGCAGCGGTGCGTCCGGCTGAATTTATCATCTTGCAGTTCTCCCACAAGTTACAGGAAGCCTAGATCAACCTTGCACCTTGTATCTAAACCCGAGATCCCCCCTGCCCCCCTTAGTAAGGGGGGTGGCGGAGCCGGGGGGATCTCGCAAGCTACGCGGTGAGTTTCCAGTAGTAGGGCAGCATAACCCAACACAACCCTCTCCGCTTCAGTTATCATCCCCATCACAAAACCGCTGTAATCCTTGTCTGGTGGGCAATGCCCACCCTACTCCTCATCCACCATACCCCTAAAATCACTCACTATGGCCACCACAATTGACGACATTAAAAGCAAATATCCCCTGCCCTCGTTCTATTACCAAGTCACGATTGGGGATGAAGGGTCGATCGCCTTCTCGGAAGTCTCGGGGCTTTCGATTGAATACGAAACCATTACCTATAAGCATGGGCTGAGCTACAAAGAAGGCAATATCTATATGCCGGGTCTTAAAGGCGATGTTAACTTGACCCTCAAAAAAGGCATTGTCAAGGCTGATGACTATTTGCTCTCCTGGATTATGTCCACCAATCTGAATACGGTGGAAAAACGCGATCTCACCATTAGTCTGCTCAATGAAAGTGGTGAACCGACTGTGTCTTGGAATGTCTATGATGCTTTTCCTAAAAAGCTAGATGCGCCTTCTTTTAACGCGTCAAGCAGTGAGGTGGCAATCGAAAGTTTAGATCTAATTGCCCGTGATATTTCGGTTGAGTATTTGTGATAAGAGTCAACTATTTGATCAATGCTCCAATACAAACTGCATTGTTATCCCCCCTACCCCCCTTTCCAAGGGGGGGAATATCAAGTCCCCCTTTCTAAGGGGGATTTAGGGGGATTATGCTGCATCGGATTAGTGGGCAGTGCCCACCCTACAGCGCATGATTCCTGAAGTTTCGCTCACCCAAACGCCCCCGGTCGGGTTTCACTTTCTGGCCACCTTTTTGATCGGGGGTCTGCTGCCAAACCCGTTGGATATTCGGTTCCAAAAAATATCGGGCATAACCTCGACCATTGAAACTTCTGAAATCAAAGAAGGGGGTGAGAATCTCTTTAACCATCATTTGCCCAACCGGGTCACCTATGACAATTTGATTCTAGAACGGGGCATGGTGATTGGGTCACTGCTGAATTTGGAATTCAACGCCGCAATGAGTTTTATGACCTTTTCACCCAGCAATGTGTTGGTCATGCTGCTCAACGACAGTAGCATTCCGGTGGCAAATTGGCTATTTCAACAGGCCTACCCGGTGAAGTGGTCGGTTTCTGATCTCGATGCCTCCAACAACGCCATCATGATCGACACCATGGAACTGAAATATTCACGTTTGCAACATTTGAGGATTTAGACCCATGTCAGTGGAAATTCGTGAACTGGTTTTACGGGCCACTATTATCAATGCCACGGGGCAAAGCCAAAGTAGTGCCAGCACTAGCCAAAGCCAAGAAGAGATTATTGCGGCTTGTACGGAGCAGGTCTTGCAAATTTTAAGACGGGAGCGGGAGCGTTAGACACTAAACAAATTCGGTTTGTAATCTCTCCCTGGAAAGCGAAGACTGAGCGGAGTCGAAGTCAGAGCGACCGGGTTTCGACTCCGCTCAACCCTCCCTTGAGGTACTAGAAATTAAAACTAAGCCATGCTATCTCGATTTCAACTGGAAAAACTCAAGATTCATGTCTACAGCGATCGCCTCAGGGGAGGGATGCCCCAAGAGACCTTTGAGGTCATGTTTAACCCAGAGTCCTATTCCTTGCAGTATGAGAATGTCTTCCAGCCCTATCAGGGGATCAATACCAGCGGGCGATCGGCCCAATATGCGCTCTCTAAACCCAGCGAGCTATCGTTGACCTTGATTTTAGATAACTCTGGGGTTGTGACCTCCCCCGGCTTAGGGGGAACCCTGCTCACCGGGAGTGCCCTGGTTAACAAACTCAGCGGTGATAACGATATCTCCAAACGGGTTCAGCAATTTTTGGAACTAACAACCTATATGGATGGGGAGATCCATGAACCCAAGTTCCTCAAAATTGAATGGGGTGACTTGATTTTCAAATGCCGTTTAACCTCGGTCAAGGTCAGCTACACCCTCTTCAATCGGCAGGGGCAACCCACCCGCGCTGAACTCGATACCAGTTTTGTGGGAGATATTGAGGATGCGGAACGCCTCAAGCAAGAAAACAAAAGCTCCCCCGATCTCACCCATACCCGAACTGTGGTGCCG
>JAAHHN010000029.1 GCA_010672165.1 Spirulina sp. SIO3F2
TGTTAGGGTTTGGGTTTGGTCTGCAAAGACCAATTGTGTGCTGAGGTAGAAGCCTGAGGCTAGGGGGGTCTCGGGTTCGGTTGTGATGCACTGGGCGAGATCATCTGGCAGCAGCTTTTGTTGGGCTGGGCTAACAGGGTTAGCGCTGTAGAGGAGTTGGCAGTTTTGGAGCTGATAAGTGGCATCGCTGGGGAGTTGCTCACCCACAAGAGGGAGATCAGCGAGGTTAATGCTGAAGTCAAGGGTAGACCCAATAAGAAAGATCAGACTTGCTTCTGAGGGGGTTGCTTTTTGGTAGGCGATAAAGACTTGTTTGAGGGGAATGTTTAGGCCAGTGGGAATCGCTTGGGCAAGCTTGGCTGGAAAAAATTCGTTTAGGACATCAACAAGATCAAGGGGTTTGTCGTTGTTGTTATAAGTGGCAGTGAAGCCTTGGAATTGTTGCGTTGAATCGGAAATTGAGTTGAATTTAAACCGCTGCCCCTGTACCACCAGCTCAAGACCCTTACTACTGAAGAACAGGAGCAAGGGAATTTGTTTGTCACCGAGGTTGAGTTCGGCTTGAAACCCGAGGGTGAGAGAGGATTGCGATCCCATTAGAATCAGTCTTTAAGATTGTAGATAGAGAAAATTCAAGTTTTCATAATGAAGCACAGTGCATACCAACGAGGGCGGAGTTCACCATCATAGGAATCAGTATTTTTATCACTGAAATCGATTGGAATCGTTGCTTCATTTCTGGGAGGACCTGTGACGCTTAGAGAGGGGAGGAATATTTTGAACATCTTATCTTTCTTGTTCTTATAAGTATCTTCGTCTGAGAACTTGTTTTTGTAAATATACTGTTCAGTTTTATCGCATGTCTTAAGATCATGACTATGTGAAAATTTTACTTGATCATGCAATCCCTTTAGCTCATGTTGATGTTTATCTCCATCTCCGATATCTTTTGGACTGTATTTCTTCCCTGCTCCCACAATAAAGCGATCAGTTAAATCTGGAGTTCTATCATCTTTACCATCACACAATGCCCAACCACCTGGAATTGAATCTACACTTCCAGACCACATCATAATTGTACCGACTGGAATTGGGCTACCATGACTAAATGAAGCGTTCGCACTTAAGGTTAAACCTGTACCTAGTTTAAGGGTTTTATCATCCCCATTGACAACGGCAATGAGAAGCCAGTTACTGGGAATATGAAAAGACTCTTTAGTGTATCTTTGGATTTGGAAAGTGATAGCGCTTTTATTTCCACCTACCTCATGAACTGCATATAAAGCCTCCCAAGCTTTTAGGATGATTTCGTCATCATTCGTTACTCGATTTGATTCGCCACTATAGACACAACTTCCTGGAATTTGTTTTGGCACGATAATCTCAATGTGTCCTGATTGAAATGTATTGTTTCTTCCCATTGAAATTGCAATAAATCGTTCTGTCCATTTTAATTTACCTTTCTTATTCCCTTGCTCCCAAGAAATGATATCCCAAGAAACAGTACCACCACCACTCAAATTAAATTGAGCTTTTTCATAATCATTAGGAGTCCCCGTAATTACACCTGATATGCAAACATTCCCTTCCACATCCAAAGCTATACCTTCATCAGGGAGCTTATTGATCCCAATATTCTTGACCTGTAAAGAATCTGTGGCGATCTTCCCTTCCACATCCAAAGCTATATCTTCATCAGGGAACTTATTGATCCCAATATTCTTGACCTGAAAAGAATTTGCAGCAATCTTCCCTTCCACATCCAAAGCTACACCTTCATCAGGGAACTTATTGATCCCAATCCGGCCACTTTGTTCCGTAATACAGGTTTTACGCAAACTCAAAATGCGCCGTTCATCCATATAGCCGGGTAGATTGTACCAGCTAAAATAGATTGTGCCAATTCCTGAGGGTAATGTAGTTTTAAAGTTACTTAGCTCGATCAAAAGCTCCTCATCTTTTTTGAGTTTTGTATCCTCTGAACTAATTTTAGGTTTAAGTTTATAGATTGGGTCTTTGCTATCTAAACTCTTGTCTGATTTCCATTGTGCAGTGATATCTGATAACTCTTGATCTTTAATGGTTACGGTTAAGTTCTTGATTTCATCTTTCTTGGCCAATGCCCAAGGTTCACTAATCGCATCTTCAACATCAGATTCAACATCAATCGTGATCAGAAATTCAGTTTTCTCATTAAAAGCAATCGGCTCCTCACCAACATTAACAAGTAAGATGGTAATTTTCTGCTCACTACCATCATTGAGAACAATTGGATTGTAGGCAAATGTCACAACCAAGTCATCCGCTTTACGTTCTCCAGAATAGTTAAGAATTGTCAGGATAACCAAATATTTTTCTTCAATTTTCTGGTCTTTATCGCCTTCAAGATAAAAGTTTTTGGGATTGATTTCAAGCTGAGTTGCCCTTGATCCTTCGAGGGGACTTGCTGCAAGACCCATGAAAGTCAGAACAGCTTTTGTTTTCTTTGCTTCCAATAATAAATTTTCATTTTTCTTGAGCAAGAAAATGGAAATGGTGCGATCGCGGTTTGTTATCGGGCGACTCATATTCCACTGTTCTTTACTCACGCCCGAAAGATCCAGAGAAATCAAAGAAGCTTCTGCAAGTTGTCCAGGTCTAAATTTCAGCTCAATATGAAAGTTGTTTTCATTAGGATTTTTTTTATCAAGATTATCATTTTTATCAGGATTATTGATGGAGTCTGATTGGATCGCATTGAGAACAATATTACTTTCACTTTGATTACGGATTTCCAAATCAAATTTAAGATTCTCGGGTTTATCATTAATGTAAAGAATATTTTGATCTGTATTTTGATAAAAATCACGAAGCCCAAAACTCAGGAAATTAGTAGTTTTTGGGACATCTTGCTTGATTGTTGTACTCATTTTTTCGCTCGCTTAAATTCCAGAATCAACTATCAACTATTATTTGAGGCTACATAAAACAAGTCTTATCTTTAGGTTCCACCATTAGCTTGACTCATCACCGTTGGCTTCAGCTTAAGCCATCCCTCTCGCAAGACTTGAGAACTAAAATTGGCGTCAAAACGTGGAGAGCGAATTTTGATTGCGCAACTGTCTAAAACTATCTCGATCTGCTTTTGCCATTGTTGGTAGGGCTCTGCTAATTGTTGATGCTCATCAGGACGTTCCTCATAGGGGGTCACGATCATTTTGCCGTGCTCTGATCTCAGCCACCCCACTGCCAACAAATGTTCCCAAACCGCTGTGCCCCGATTATTGGAGATGCGCTGCTCCAGTGCCGCAATAAATGCAGACTGTTCAATCTGACCAATGGTTGAGATTTCTGACCATGTTTTGTCATTTTTGTCCTGCTCTTGCTCCAACCATGACCAGGCATAACCTTGAAGCTGGGGCAGGGGTAAGTCAACCTTGCGCGGCGTCAAAATGGGAGCCGTTAAAAATGAAATGGAAATGGCGTTAAGGGCAGTGACATAATGCGCTGGCGGCACCGTTATTGCCTTGGTGGGTAAAATGCCCGAGACGGCGTGAATAGCAGCTCTGGGGTCAATCAAAGCCGTGATCACATGGGGGTCAGCCGTGACAGATTGGTAAAGGAATTGTGGGGTAGTGAGAATATCAGGATGAGGCGAGGCGGCAACGCCAGTATGGGGAATGCAAACTTGCTGGGTGAGTTCCCCCGCTGGGGTTTCGAGCCAATAGCCTAATAGCCCATCACTCAACTTTTGCGGGTCTCCCAACCGAATGGGGAAGATAACCTGCTCAAAGCGATTGGTGGTGCGCACCGTTCGTGCTAAATCTTGCTCAAAAACCGCCCAATCTTGGTTAATCGCAGGTAAACCCTGAAGCTCTAGGTTTACCATTGCTCTAACCACTGCGATGGGTTGACCCATCAACAGGGCGATGGACGGATCACCCGTTGCATGTTCCGGTTCAACGTTAGCCCAAGCCTGTTCCAGGGTGGCGACCAAAGCAGTTAGAAAAACATTGCAGTCCTCCGGGTTTTCACCTTGATCATTCAGGGTTTCAACAACCCGCCGCAGATAAGGATTCGGGATATCTGCAATAGCCGCCACTGACTGCTCACTACCGGGAGAGCCTCGCCATCGCTTAGCGCCCGCAAGCTGAATTTCTAGTTCCCCCAGAGAATTGCCCGCTGCATCATAAACCTCAATGGTGTTGTCGAGATAGTCAGGGAGTAACCAACCACAGATGGGGTTAACATTCGATTGAGCTGACGCCAACTTCGATGTGCCGATCGTTTCATGGGCAGGATTATTGGATAACCAGCGCAATTGGAGCCGACTGCCTTGGACAATGCGAGGGGGCAGGGCGATCGCTCCTGCCGGGTCACTGATCCCTGTAGCGGGTTTGAGATGCTCGGGCGTGATCGTTTGCTCCCAGTTCAAGGTGCGGATTTGCCCAAAGCTATCCACAATTCGCAACCGTAAGACCTTACAACTGCCCGCCCGAATGGGATTAAAAAAGTTCAGAGGCTGGGGCGCACTGATAATATTGGAGCCAACCGCCTCACTCACTTGTTGGGCAAATTCTTGATAACGACTAAACCCAATGGGATCAGCGATCGCCAGTTGCAAAGTTTGTTTCCGCCCCAACAGCGCTGCATTAAAACCACTTAAGCATTGCGAGAGGGCAACCGTTTGTTGGAGTTCTTGATACGTGTGCAGCAGGGCAATATAGAGCTGTCTTTGCTCTGGAGTCAGATAATCTTTATGGGTCTTGTCCTGCCAATTGATCTGATTTTCCAGCCAAGCCAGTAACTCTTGACTCTGTTCTGGATTTTTCTTGAGGTTTATTTCCTGCTCTGCTAAATATCGGGCGAGAACAGGTTGCTGAGTCAAATAATCTAACAGTCGTGCTTCCTGCTGCTCCATGGCATGGGCACTCAAAAAACTACGACCACTATAAATATCCTGCACCACATCTTGGGCAAAGCTGGCCTCTTCAGGGAGTGGTATTTGCTCGGCATAGGGGTCTAAATCAATCGCCGCAGGCTCAGCATTGGGATCAAATCGATAGCTTGAGGTAATGGACGTGGGTGAATAGTTTAGGCTTGATGAATTACTGTCCTTTGGGGTGGGATAAAAAGCCACTTCCCATTCCAGAAAAAACGGATTCCAGGGGGGTTCTGTTTGGATTATAAGTCCGGGATAGGACGATTCAGTATCACTTGTCAACATCCCAATCTTCTTCAGAATATTGTCAATTACATTGTCAACTCCTTTAGTTGCCGGTTGGAGTTGACCTCGCAGGAATTTACCCAACTGACTACGCTTATGCTGTTCTGTGCGATCTTCTGTGGAGCTAACATCCCATAGTCCACAGGGCAAGAAATTTTCTTCATTAACTCGAACAGGCGCATTTGTAAATCTGGCACTCTCTCCCACCACCATTACCACAGGTTCAGTCGCTTGCCAGTAGCGAGGACTCGGAATTGCTTTGAGTTCGTAGGAGACTGGTGCTGTATCTGGCTCAGTAGACTGCTGTTGGCCTTGGTTAAAGGTATTGAGTTGCGTAGTCAGTTGATTAATCTCTGCCGCAATTTTGGGGGCGAGGGACTCAGGGTTTTGGACTCCTGCTGCTGATGCTTGGATTAACTGGTTCTGCTCATTCTTGCTCAAATAAACCGTGCCCGTCGCATTTTGGAGCTGTTGCAAGGGTTCGATGCCTTGGTTTTGCATAAAGCGCTTAACGCGATCAGGATGAGGATAATCCGATAGTTGTCCTAGGGGGGGATAGGCACAAATCATATATTTATACCAATCTGCGAAGAGCTGATCTTGCTGCGCTTCAATCTTGTGGTGATTTTGGTTATACTCCGCTTGCTTCGCATTGAGCCGTAAAAGCGCTTGCATAAGAAAATTGGGTAAAGCGGGTTCAGCTAAGGGCGTAGACTCAGATGCAGTTGTCTGATCATTAGTTGATGATTGGGGCGTGACTTTTTGAATCACCCAGAGAATATCGACTGCACTGGCCATAAAGCCCTTTTCATGACGCGCTTCTGTCAGGCGAGCTTCTAGATCTAAGCGTTGGCCCTCTAATGTGCCTGAGAGTTGCAAGGTCTCTAAGTAGGCTTCTAGCTCTGCTTTACTCATTTTTACTTCAGGAGTTTTTGCCACCTGTTGGGCAAGATAGCTAGAGAGGGCTTCAGTCCCGGTGTTAGCGAGTACCACATCTACCTGATTAGATGGGGTCTGAGCAGAGGTGGAAGGCGGCACAGCAGGCTCAAACTGAATGCGACCATAACACAGCATGGCGGTGGGTTCGCTGCCCCTGGCTGCCCAATGCCATTGCAGTTTTTCTTGGAGCGTGGCTTGTGGTTCTGAGCCAAATTTCTGGGTGAGGGTTTTGAAGTAGTCATTGTCTGAATGGCTATACCAACCCAGCACGGTGTAGCTAATATCTCGATCCATGGTTTCAACCGCAGGATCATGAAAGCCAAAAACACTGTGGGCATTGGGATAAAAGGCAGCAAAGGCCGGTTCACCATAGCCGATCGCGGTCAAGGATTGACCCCAAAACTCAGCGGTTTTATCCCCTTGCAACCAGTCTTCTAAGGAGAGCTGCCGCCCCAAATACCGAAAGGGCTGACGCTGGTTTCCGGTGGGTTCCTTGGCAATACAAACTGTTTTTGTTGGGGGTTGTTGGCCTTCTGGCCAGAGATAGTCACTCTCGACAATCCAAGACTGTTTCGTTTTGCCATTACGCTGACGCACCACGAGCCAGCGATTGGGAACTGTAGGAAATTGCGGCTCACCCTCACCCTCCTGTTCCCCCACACATAGGGTTTCAGGGAGTTGCCAATGCAGATGTAAACCGGGGGGAGCCAGAAAGTTGGCATTTTGAAACGGCGACGAGACGATCGACTCGCTAATGTAGGCAGAGTCGGTGTTGCGATCGCTATATTGATTTAACGCATTGAGCTTTGCCAAATCAATATCTCTGGCAATCTCCTGAGGCGCTGACAATTCAGAGCCATCAAAATAAGGAATCCGACTAAAATCCGCCATCGCATCCGCCAAGAGCTGATGCTTAGACAAGCACAACCCTTTCAACTGGATGGGAACCATAACAAAGCATTCCGACATAACGGCGTTCTCTGAGTCTGTCACAACACAGCTTCACTGAGGCTATTTTTCCCCAACCTTTCCTTCGCCTTCATCTTGAGAGCTTCCTTCTATCTGAGGCAGTGATTTGATCACGCCTGATAGAACTTCTTGTGTCTTTTCTGGTGCATATCCGTCAGCGATGAGAACATACATAGCATTGATTTCAAAAAAACCGGAATTATCTGGTTTGGGTTGTGACTTGTCCCAAGTTACTGATGCAGCAAACAAATATTTAGTGTTCTGATCTAATTCATTTTTAGCCGGTTTTTTGTATTCCAAGGCTTCAATGGTTAATTCTGCAGTAACCATGTCATCAATAAAGTTGTCAATTGGCGTAAAGTTGGTTTTGGTTCGCTTAGTCCTATCTGCTGCCAAGTAAGCAGTTGCTTTAGCTGGAACCGCTAAACTTTGACCAATACTCTCAATAGCTGCTCCTAGTTCCCCTATATTTACAGGTTTCTCTAAACTAAGCTCTAAGCCATTTTCTTCGATTTTGTTGATTGGGGTTTTTGGCATCAAGTTAACAGGATTATCATTGATCGAAACTTGAAGCCCAACATAAACATCAGCAGTAGATTGTTGTTGATCAGAAGAAGTGGAATCTGCCATTATCTTTAGTAAATATTTTTAGAACAATACGGATTAATCACTGTAGGGGGTCTTGGGGGTGTAGATTATTCAATTCCCCTTAAAAACATCAAATATCCAATGCCAACAAAAACGCAAGTTGAATACTAATACAGGTTCAAGTTTCCATTTATTTGGATGAGATGAATTTGATTTTAAATAGCTAAAACACTACAGCTCTAGGGGCTTTTTATCAGGGAAGGACGCCTTTTGTCTGTAAAACTAGATTTTCTTTAAAAAAACTTTACTTTGCATGTCTAGACAGAAATTTCTTTACAAGATTATCTTAACCTGGATTATCTATAATAAAGAAGATGAGTATTATCCTATCCCTCCTCTTCTTGTCTGTATTCCCTGTAACAACATGATTTTGAGAAATCAAAATCAGCAATGATAAATCATGCAGCTTAAATATCTCAATAAGGGGGTCAGGTCTCCTGACCCGGCAACCCATCTTGGCTCAGAGTAGTTGGCTATGGTTATGTACGGAGGAGTGGGTTTGGATGCGGAAACTCGCCCTGACATCGCAATCTAGGGGCTGTCGTCAGTTAGACCTTAAACTCTTGCTGTGACTGACTTACAGCCCCTCTCTCTGTTTTTTTTGGGTCGGGCGCTCTATCGCTTGTCCCGTAAGGCTTCTGGTTTTAACTGACGACACGCCCTAATCATCTTTCCTGACCTAAGCGTCAGGTTATGATAGATCACAAGCGCAGACCAATGCTTAAACCCAAACTGATTTGCCAGAGACAATATGTGGATGAGAACACTTTATCTTCTGGGCCTTGCCAGCCTCGTCTGGCTCAACGGTGCAAGTCCAACGCTTGCTCAGCCAACCTCCTCCCCAGGTGCCCAAGGGGCTTCTAGTGAGAATGCCCCGCGCACGGTTGGTGCAGGAACCCGTAGTGGAGAAGGGGGCGGTTCCTGCGCAGCGCAATCCAAACAGACGGATATCGAGCCGCCGACCCTAACCGCAATCATTCCCCAAACTCATGTCACCTTAACGGCACAGGAGCGGGTGAATTTGTATGTTTACATTCCGCCCGAGACTAATCAGTTGGCTGTGCTAGAAGTGATTGAACTCAGAACGGGAGAGCCACTGTTGGAAGAAGAGCTGGAATTGAGCACCGCAGACGCGATCGCCCGGTTTGTCCTCCCTGAAACGGTTCAATTTGCGGTTCACAATACTGCCGATCAAGTTTCCGACAATCCATACTGGTGGCGATTGTCAATCTATTGCAATCCGAACGTTGACCAAACAATCTATGTTGCGGGTTGGATTAATCGTCTAGAAGTGGGTGAAGGCGAGACGTCACCCTACTTTTGGCATGATGAGCTTGAAGCTTCGTTTGCTGAGCGCCTCAGCAATCCTGCTGCTTGGCAGCAGAGTTTGACCGCTGAAGCCTTGGTAAACTATGCGGATTTTGCAGTAGAGACCTATGTATTTGAATCACAGACCAGCTCTTCCGCAACAGGTGGGCTTTGAGCCGAATTCGATCGCTGCTTTTCCCTTGGCGTGGCATCAGCCTAGCAGCTACTCTAGCAACGGTGGCTGTGCTCGGTGTGCGCTATCTGGGCTTATTGCAAGGCTTAGAATGGGCCGCCTATGATCACTTTTTGCGCTGGCGATCGCCCCCGAATCTCCCCCCTGATGAGCGCATTAAAATTGTCACCATTGATGAGGAGGATCTCCACGCAGGGGGCCAAGCTTTAATTTCCGATCGCGCCCTGGCCCGAGCACTGCGCAACTTATCCACTCAAAACCCGCTTGTCATTGGCTTAGATCTCTATCGAGATCTGCCTGTCCCCCCCGGCCAAGCTGAACTGAGCAAGGTTTTACGTGAAACCCCCAATATTGTCGGCATTCAAAAAGTCGCCCCTCCCACTGTTGCCCCTCCCGTTGCCCTCGCTGCGGCAGGGCGAGCCAAAGCCAATGACTTGGTGTTGGATGGTGATGGCCGAATGCGGCGAGGCTTTTTGTTTTTACCGGATAATAAGGGGCAAGTGCTGGATGCCTTTAGCCCTTATCTGGCCCTATGGTGGTTAGAAGACCAAGATATTCGATTTGAGTCGCTGCCAGGCGATCGCTGGCGTTTAGGGGCAGCGACCTTTGAGAAGTTTGGGGCATTTGATGGGGGTTATATTCGTGCCCATGACGGGGGCTATCAACTGCTGATCAATTATCGGGGCCCTGGCCAACAGTTTGAGCAGATTCCGTTCCGAGAGGTGGTTAGGGGTAAACTCCCCCCCGATTGGGCTAAGGGCAAAATTGTGCTGATTGGTGCTACTGCCGAGAGCCTCAACGATCGCTTTACCACCCCCTTAAGCGGTTATGGCTCGATCCGTCCCCCCATTCCCTTGTCCGGTGTTGAAGTCAATGCCCATATCACCGCCCAAGTGATCGATGCTGCCCTTGGCGATCGCCCCCTGATCAAACCCATTCCCGAGAGTGCAGAAATCCTCTGGGTGCTGCTGTGGTCAGTGCTGGGGGCAACCTCGGTTTGGCATTGGCGCTTGGGTATTCAAATTCAGAGTTTGCAGCGCTCACTGCGGCTTTGGGTTCAGCAGCTCTTCTGGCCGGCAGGATTGTTGAGCGTGTTAATCGGGAGCACCTATGTCGCTCTACTCGCTTGGGGGTTGTGGGTTCCGGTTGTACCTGCGATCTTGAGTCTGCTGGTGGCCAGTATGGGCATCACGCTCCACACGGCTAGCCAGGCCGCGCAACTACGGCAAACCTTTGGACGCTATCTAACCAACGAGGTGGTGACCAATTTACTGGAACAACCGGGCGGTTTAAATCTCGGTGGTGTTCGTCAAACGGTTACGATTCTCACCTCTGATATTCGGGGGTTTACGGCCTTGGCGGAGCACCTCTCCCCTGAGGAAGTCATTACAGTTTTAAACCTCTACCTCAAAGCCATGTTGCAGGTGATCGCGGATTACCAGGGCACGATCAACGCCATTATGGGCGATGGCTTGTTGGTATTTTTTGGTGTACCCACCCCCCAAGCGGATGATGCTGAGCGGGCGATCGCTTGTGCCCTGGCCATGCAGTTGGCGATGACGCAGGTGAATCAAGAGCTTGACGATCGCGGCTTCCCGGCCTTGGCGATCGGTATTGGCATTAACACGGGTGAATGTGTGGTGGGGAATCTGGGGTCTGAGTTGCACACAGAATATAGCGCGGTGGGGGCTCAGGTGAACTTGGCGTTTCGCATTGAGTCTTACACCACGAGCCAGCAAATTTTTGTCTCCGAAACCGTGCTAGAGAATGTCGATCGCCAACAGGTTCGGATTGATGCGGCCCATGAAGTGAATCTCAAAGGCGTTAAAGACACGCTCTCGGTTTATGAGGTGGGGGGGATTAATGGCAACTATCAACTGGAACTGCCGCGCGTTGAAGAGCAGTTTGTATATCTACCCGAGCCATTGGCGCTGCTCTATGTGCCGTTGGAGGGGAAGAGTGTCAGTGAGCAGTTTTTGAAGGGCCATTTAGTGGAGCTTTCCACCCAAGGGGCTAAAATTTTGGGCCAGGCGAAAACAATTCAACCCCAACCGTTCACGGATTTGAAGTTGAATCTGTTGAATCAAGCCCTAGAGTTGAGCGGTGATATCTATGCAAAGGTGCGCGATCTGGGGGAGGAGACGACAGGACGTGCCTTTTGGGTTGATTTCACGGCGAAACCCCCAGCAATTACTGCCTGGTTTTTGCAGATGGTGGTGCGTTTGAGTAAGGAGCAGTAAGGTTGATAGCGCTCGATAGAAAGCTGAGATTTGTTATGTCTGCAAACGCTGAGTGTAAGGGGCTAAGTTTGCGGTGTGGGTTTGGGGTTATGAGAATGGATAAGTGAGGGGTTGAGAATAGACTGCTGTAATGACTAGAATCAACACTTTGTAATCCACTATGGGCAGCCTTTCTGAATCTGAATTCACGCTTGAGGGGTTTGATACGGATCAGAAAGCGACTCAATGGGTGTTGGATTGATTGTGGGTGTGACTGCAATAATGTACTGCAAGGGCGTGACCCCATACACAAATGTTCAGATTATACCGATGCCAATTTTCACGGTTGTGTATGTACATTACCTTCTACTACCAGCAATACTTGTATTAGAGAAATTCAGGAAAAATTCATCCTGACTTCGTAAGTCCTACTGTCATTAAGAACTATTTTTTATCTAGGGCTTGCTGAAAGAAGCTGTAATGCTCACAGAATAAAGACTTCAATCATTTTCCGGGCACAGTACGTGCAAGTTTTTTTTGCTCTCAATGCCTCAAAAACCTTATTTGAAATCTAGGGGGATAGAGCCCTTGAGTTGTAAGCCATACAGCATTCAGGATGATTTTGAGGATTTTTTTCAGTAGACCCTATCTAGAGTGCGAATAAACAGAAATGACTTTATGGAATGACTTGGTTTTACTTTACAAAAAAGCCGACCTCGGTCAGATATTTTCTGCATTGAATATTGCAGAAATTGATAAGTCATCATATGATGCCTTGAAAATTGCTAGTTTGAGTCAATGGATCTTAGAATCTGGACGTGGAACCAGCGACCTCTCCACGCTTCATTACAATTTTGGAGGACTAAAATGGAGAGCGGAAATGTTATCCTTTGCTGATTTTTCGGCAGAAAAAATATCATACTCTGCCCACGATGGCACAGATTTTTATTGTCGCTTTCTTAGCTTAGAGGCATTTACTGCTGGTTATTGGAAGTTTATCAGCCGTTCACCTTATAAAGGGTGGGAAAAGCACATTACTTCTCCCGAAGATTACATCAATTACATTGGGAATATATACGCTCCAAACCAGAACTATCCTGAGAAAGTACAGGAATACTTTGAAGAGGCTCGATCTTTATTAGAGATTACCAATCAATCTCGCAGTATTAAGGATGATGCGCATGGAGCTGGTAATGATCTAGTATTCAAGCCAAAGATTAAAGACTTTATTAAAAGTCCAAATTTTAATAGTCGGCGTGGTATTGATATTGATACTGTTGTAGTTCACTACACAACTGATACACTACGGAGTGCTATTAATACCTTCAAAAACCCTGCCACAGAAGTTTCAGCACACTATGTGATTGGAAAAAGCGGTGATATTTTTCAAATGGTTGAAGACTTGGATAGGGCTTGGCATGCTGGATCTATTAATAGCCGCAGCATTGGTATTGAGCACGAAGCTTCTCCTGGCGATCGTATAACTCCTCGACAGGAGAAATCTTCAATTCAGCTAATACGATGGCTAATGGCTGAATATGATATTCCAAAAGAGCGCATTATTGCACATAAAGAGGTGAACAGTACTTCTTGCCCAGGAGATTTATTCGGCGATAAAAGAGATTCTAAGGACTTAACAAATTTCAAAGCCTGGGTTGACAAAAACTTCTCTCAGGAAATCATAGAGAATATTGATTCAGTTGCTCCGGATGAAACAGAAGAGATTTATATTATCCAACCAGGAGACACACTGTCACAAGTTGCTGGTCGCCACGGTATGAATCTAGATCAACTATTGGCGTTAAATCCGGATATTAAGGAGCCCAATAAGATTTCTCCAGGTCAAAAAATCATTGTTTTTAGTTCCATAGTAAGCGAAAATACAAACTCATCTCGTAGTCGTCCATTGGCTTTGCCAATTATGATTTCGGAAAAAACTCTGAATTCATCAACCTATCAGATATTCAAGCATCCTCTTTTGGGTGATATAACTATCACAGGGGGATATATGGAAGAACATCATGCCCATTCTGTCAAGTCGGCGATGAAGGTCATTTTTTTGGATGGAATAATCCAAAAACTCTCTGGAGGTGTACGGCGTAATATTGGTATAGATTACAGCGTTGCCCCTACAAAAGTGAAAGCCTGGTATGGTGGCAAGATCACAAAACGTGGTGTGGAAAGAGGATATGGACGACGCATACATATGCTCCTAGATGTTCTGTTTGAATATCAGGGTAAAAAGTATCAGATCTATCAGGCATTTGCCCATTTGAAAAAGTTCTTAGTGTCTCGCAATCAGGACGTCGATCAAGGAGAAGTAATTGGTATAATGGGCGGCTCTTCAACTCAAAGAGGAACGCTTGAAGTTGTTGATGGTGCATATCCTTTACATGTAGATTTAAGCACTTACTTCATTATGGATGGAGCAAGAGTCGAAATTCATCCCCAACTACTGGATCGTCAACTTGGGGTCACATCACAATCAGGGCAATATTGCACTCTAAAGGGGGTCAGCTCATGAAATGGAAATTTTTGTAAATCCTTAGCACACGATTTTTTCCGTTTTATGGCGTGACCCCTTACAGAGAGCTAAACTTCAAAACTCTCTCCTTGCCTGGTCTAATTGAAAGGGCATCATCCTTCATTGATTGATAAGTCTTTTTCACCTCATTTCAAACCCTGCAAGTTGCGGGTGAACAGGGTGAACTCTCGATACAGAATATTGGCAGAAAATCAGATGGTTCCTTTGTGATTAGCGTTGAAGCCCCGCCCACCGCCGACAAAGCTGTCATCGAACACGACTTCCAAACCCAATACAATGCCGAACTCAAACGCCTCGAAGCCAGCTATCAAGAAAAGCTCCAACTCAAAGACGAACAAATCGCCATCTACCGAGAACAAAACACCAACATGGCCGACATCGTTAAGATGTTGGCAAACCGTCCGATTACTGTTCCCGTAAACGTGGAGGCAAACGCAGTGGCAGAAAATCAAACAGATAAATCCGTTCAACAAACCTTTCAGGGGCCAGTGTATGGTGTAGCGGGCACAGTCCAAGGCGACCAAATCGTCAACGCCCAAACGCAACAGAGCCTTAGCGAAGCCGCCGCCGAAATCCAAACCCTGCTTCAGCAACTCGCCACCACTAACCCCACCAGCACCACCATCGAACAGATGCAGGTGGCGATGAAAGCCGTCGAACAAATCGAAAGCGACGCCACCCTCAAAGAAAAAGTTATCGCCGCCGCCCGAGGGGGAATGCTTGAAGGGCTGCGGGCTAATCCGATTGGGGCAATTGTGGCAGGGGCGATCGAAGGTTGGCTTGAGGCTTAAGCATTACCCAGTACAATAAAAACAGCATTCTTGTTCTAGTGAATATGTCCGTCCAATACCTCACCAACGAAAACGGTCAAAGAGTTGGCGTGATGCTCGACATCACCACCTATCAACAACTCACCCACCCCCTTGCTGGCGATCCTGAATGCCTACTCAATATTAGCTCCGCTGAACTCCACGCTTTCGCAAACATCGAACTTGCCCTCAACAGTCAGCAAACCCTGAATACGCTCTTGGGCAAAAATAATCAAGCCCAACTCACCGAAGCTGAAACCCAAACCCTTGATCAGCTTCTGGAACAAGTGGATCAGCTCACACTGCTCAAAGCCCGTGCTCAATACATTCTCCACCGCCTCCAGGAACTCGAAACCGCTGCATGAGTGCAGTTACTGGTTTACGACCCGATCGCCGAGGAGGTTGTGCGATGGATAAATTAACTCACTATCGAGCCTGTGTTCAAAAGCTACTCACCAAATACCTGCTCAAGATCACGATACCCACTGACCACTCGCAAGATTTCAATTCCTTCATCCACAATCTGATAGAAGATGATGTAACCCATTATGGGTGTACCACGTAACTCTGGATCGATGTGAGCATAGGACTTACCCAGATAGGGAAAACGAGCCAGATATTGACATTTCTGACCAAACTTTTCGACAAACCGCTCACCCGCATCCACACTCTGCTCTAGGAAATAGTCAGAAATTGCAGCTAGATCTCGACTTGCCTCCCGGGCAATGATAAACCGCTTCATAAAGCAGAATCCTTCGCCCGCTGAACCTTCGCCCGTAACTCAGCCAGTACCCCATCAACCGTTTGTATCTCTCCTGCGGCGATCTGCGATCGCGCTACATTAATCTGGCTGCGAGTTTGCTCCATCCAAGCTACATAACTCGGGTTTTCAGTTACTGTTGGCACTTCATCTAATAGCTGCAACAATGCTGCATTTAATGCCATTTCTAAAGACGGATACTGCCCCTGTTGGACAAGCGTCTTCAGAATTTCCGCTTGAGTTGGATTTAGGGTGACTTGCATTGTTTCGTCTCAAGTGATTGTGTATAGCCTTAATCTATCGCACAGCATTCGTGGTGTAGCGCGATCGAGGAAAAGGCTACAGTTCATCAACCTCCAAGCCTTGCGAGCTCAATTTCCTCCCAAATACCAGGTAATATCTCCGAGAGTAGCGTTAGAATAAGGGTGTAGCTTAAATCTTCAAGCTCTTACAACTGAACTAAACAGTATGTCTGCTAGAGATATTTTCCATGAATCTGTCAAACAAGCATTGATAAAAGACCAGTGGCAAGTCACGGATGACCCGTTGGAACTGGAATGGGAAGAGGTCAAGGTTAAAATTGATTTGGGTGCTGAACGCCTGATCACTGCGGAACGTGGCAATGAACGAATTGCAGTAGAGATCAAAAGCTTTATTAGCCCATCTGCGATTAGTGACTTCCACACTGCATTGGGGCAATTTCTAAATTACAAGATTATGCTAGATGTGAACGAGCCTGAGCGTGAACTCTATCTTGCCATTCCAATCGAGGCGTACGAGAATTTTTTTCAGAGCCGTTTGGCCCAAGCCGCTGTTAACCAAAATCAGGTCAAGTTACTGGTTTACGACCCGATCGCTGAGGAGGTTGTGCGATGGATAAATTAACCCACTATCGAGCTTGCGTTCAAAAGCTACTCACCGAACATAGCCATTTCAAAAATGCCACCGATGATGTGGAAACGTTGCTGTGCTTTGACACCGAGCGAGACCATTACCAACTGATGCGCGTTGGCTGGCAGCGCTTACATCGGGTCTATCATACAGTGCTGCATTTTGATATCCGCGATGCGCAGGTGTGGTTACAGCAGAACACAACGGATAGTGATGTGGGACAAGAATTAGTCGAGATGGGCATCCCAAAAGAGGATATTGTGTTGGGTTTGCATCCACCCTACAAGCGACCATACACAGGCTATGGTGTTAAGGTTTCGAGCGAATTATGCTGAGGATAGTTGAAGTATTCGCGTAATCCGCTTACACCATCCCCTAGCTATGCTGTCTGCGTTGTCATGATCTTGCTTTTTCAGCGTATCAATAGTTGAGCTGGGTATCTTGCCCCAATCCGTAAAACCTAAACCCGATAAAGAATTCAGGATTTTACCTAATCTTGAAGACGCATTTCCTGGACCAGTTTTAACATGAAGCTCTAATGGAGTTCCGGTAGGTTGCTCCACACCACCAGACAGGAGTGAAGGCAATTGAGACTGGAAATTATAGTTCTTCATATATAGGCATACAACCAGTTGTGGTGACACCCAAGAACTGTTGCGGATGGCTGACCAAAGCGCATCATTGACCTGTTCATCACTGGCATCCAATGTTAAGTAAGAGACGATTGGTGCTAAATGACTTCTCCAATTTATCTCTGCTAGAAGTCTGAGTGTATCGGCTTGCCAAGTTGGGCTGGTCGTCGCGTTTGACAAAGTATGGACGATGGGTTGATAAAACTCGAATGCCTTATTCAGATTGAGGAGAGATAAATACCAGAGTCCTTGCTCGTAAAACTCTGTGTAGCATCCACGATCTAACGGTCTACGATTAACATCCATAATTTGTTTTAGGTCTAACGATGAAATAATTTACTTAACTCGGTATGTCGCCAAGCTCATCAACCTCCACGCCTTGCGATCGCGCCCATTCAGCCAACCGTGCTAACTTCGCCTCAGCCTGATCAGCCCGAAATTTCTCTTGCTCTGCCTGCTCCCGCCCCGTCAACAACAAATTCCCCACCTGGTCACACCACCGCAACCATTGGCTATATTGCTTATTTTCAAACTCACCTGACCAGAGCGTTAGCCCCAACCCCACCTCTGGCAACCAAGGTTTATCCAGCAGTTGATATCGCCCCTCACGCAAACCATAAACCAACAACGGCTCCGTTGAAAGTTTTGCTAGTGGGTCGAAAACCACATAATAGGCAACCCCAATCCGCGCATAATCTGTCAACTTCTTGTCCAATTCCTGACCCTTTTTGTTCGAGACAATCTCAATCACCACCTCTGGCGGCTTGCCAAACTCCCACATCAAATAGGAGCGATGCCGCTTTTGCTCCCAATCCTCTGCAACCTCCACCCCCAAGCTCAACATCACATCCGGCACCAATGGCGGCTGATAAAGTGCAAAGAACAAGCCCACATCCGCCATCGCCACAAACGGCTGTTCAGCAATGAACGCATCATACAAACATTGCACGAGTAAGCGTTGCAGCTTTTCTTGGAGCAAATTATCCACAGGTGTTTTATCCGCCAAGACCAAGTGGCTGATATCTGGTTCAGGCGGGGCTTCTAGGTGCTCCAGTGGAGGGGAAATGATGGGGTGTGGTGGGGTTGAGGTGGGAGGAGACATGAACGCTGAAACTCACTCAATGGCTCTATTGTATTGTTTTTGTGGGGTTTTGAGCGCGATCGCAATTTTCTACCAAAACAGCGCAACCCCATACAATCCATTACTTTCCATTCCTGCGATAGTGAAATGAATCCACTCACCCAGGAGCAACCATGCAGTACTACACCCTCGGTAACACCGGCCTTAAAGTCAGTCGTCTCGCCCTTGGCACCATGACCTTTGGCGATGACTGGGGTTGGGGCGCAGATGCCAGCAACGCCCGCCAGCTCTTTGACACCTACCTGGCAGCGGGGGGTAACTTTATTGATACCGCTGACCTGTATACCAACGGCAATAGCGAACGCATGCTGGGGCAGTTTATTCAAGAAAGTGGCAGCCGCGATCGCGTCGTCGTTGCCACCAAATTCACCTACAACGCTGAACCCGGCAACCCTAACGCCGGTGGTAATGGACGCAAAAATATTCTTCGTGCTGTTGAGGGTTCCCTCCAGCGCCTCGATACCGACTATATCGATCTCTACATCCTCCACACCTGGGATCAAGTCACCCCTGCTGCGGAAGTAATCCGCACCCTGGATGATCTCGTTAGCTCCGGCAAAGTCCGCTACGTCGGGCTGTCTGATGTGCCCGCCTGGTACGCTGCCCAAGCCCAAACCCTCGCCCAAGAACGCCATCTTGAACCCCTCTGCACCCTGCAATTGGAATATTCCCTTGCCGAGCGCCATATTGAATTTGAATATCAGGCATTGGCCCAGAACTTGGGCATGGGCATTATGGTTTGGTCGCCCCTAGCCAGTGGTCTGCTTTCGGGTAAATACAAACCCTCCCAAGCTGGTGGTGAAGGGGAGGGACGTTTGGCGATGTTGGCCAACAGCGGCAACCCTGCGTTTAATAAATTTACGGAGCGCAACTGGGCGATCGTCTCGGAACTGGAGCAAGTCGCCAACGAGTTGGGGCGATCGATGGCTCAAGTGGCGGTGAACTGGGTTGCGAATCGGCCCGCAGTGGCTTCAGTGCTGATCGGTGCAACCAAGCTACATCAACTCCAAGACAATCTCGGCGCTTTGGATTTTGCCATTCCCCCAGAGTTGCTGGCCCGCCTAGATGCCATCAGCCAACCGGAAGTCACTTTCCCCTACACTTTCTTTGAACCGGGAATTCAAGGCATGATTAATGGTAGTGCAACAGTGGGCGATAAGCCAGCCAGTTACCGTCGTCCGATTTTGGTGGAGGGGACTGGGTCAGGGGTGACGACAGAATAAGCGTGTTTCAAAAAACACGCCCTAATGGCAACAAGGCTCGTTGGTGTGTGTGGCCATAGCCAATCTTCCCCAGCTACGCAGACTTCCTTTGAGATGTTTCGTATGGTGACGTTTCGGAGTTCAACGTTGAGATGGTTAGGCATTGGATAATGTGGGGTTTGATGCGGCTGATATGCCTAAGCCAACGAGCGGTGTTGCGGTTTTAGCTACGGCTGGGTTAGTGGCGGTGCTTAAGCGCAAGTAGTGTTTTTGGGGCTGTTGTTTCAGGTTGGTTGAGATTTGCGACCCAGTACCAGTAAGGCTTACAGCGATTGTGTTGGGTTGCTTTGCGAGAAGTAAGCTGCATGATGGTTTTATCCAGCCGACGAGTTCTATTCAAGTTCTCCATAAAGGTGCGGTTGACGCCGCTGAAGCTCTGCCCAAGGCAACAGTAGTCCGTCTTCAATTTCAGCGCGACAGGCTTTAGTAACTGCTCCTTCACTGTTCATCAGCTTAGCCAGGAATGTGTTGGCCTCATAATAGTGCCGAAGTTGTCGCTGTTGTTCTTGATTGAATTGCCAATCTTGACCAATGTTGCGATGCTCAATCATCACTTGTCGGAGCCGCTCGATCCATTGATCTCCATATGATGACCACCAGTACTGAATCTCTTCGTGGAACTTGAGGAAATAAATCGGTAATACCTTGATCGCTAAAACTAGCTTCTGTTGGACATTACCTACCTTACACAATTCCTGAAGCAAATTCTTGACCTCCATTAAGAGATTTGATTGTGGTAGTTCATTTTGAAGTTGATGTAGACAGGAAACCAAATCAGTTGATAGGGTATTGTCAAGGACACGATTAATAGCGAAGTTGAGAGCGTGGTCGAGGGCATGGGCACGGCTGAGGACGCAGTAGAGATCAAGATCCAAAGCGCGGTCGTGGTCAATAGCACGATTACGGTCACGATCGAGTTCAATACTGAAAATTTGATCAACGGCACGAGCGAGAGAAAGGTTGAGGTAAACGTTAGGGACACGAGCGTGGACAAGTGAGTAGTAAAATGCTCGAATCGTAGCAGGTTTATAGTTACTTGGAAGTGATATTGACTTTTGAAGCAACCAATCCAAGAAAGTTTGAAAAATAGGCTCTTGGATAGTAATCTGATCAACAGATTGTTTGACTAAACGAAGTAATCGATCGGCAGGTTGTTGTGATTTAACGAGTTTTTCAACAACTTTTTGCCACTGCCGATCAGTGATTTTTTCGGCTAGTTCTTGAGATGTCAATTGAGTCAACCACTGAACAGTAAAGTATTCCTGGAAGGTAAGATGAGAGAATGACCATAATTCGTCAGCTCTCTCAATAAGCAATCCATGCTGAGATTCAATTGCTTTCAGCACAGCAAGTCCCTCTTGCGTATTAGCTAAGTGTAATTTTTGAGTAATTTTTTCAACCAACTCATCTTGACTAAATAGAACAAAGTTATTGGGATTTTCGAATTTACTAGCTGATATCTCCATGAGTAATAGCTCTTTATCTTCAATGCTCAACTGGCGATATGCTCTAGTTCCAACTTCCCAACCTTCAATTTCTTTCTGATCATTCCAACGTCTTAATAACCAATTGATAGCTTTTTTATAGAGACTAGCTCTATTTTTGGGTATTTCTCCACTATCTTGCAAAACAACACAGATGAGACTCAATATCACTGGATTTGCTGCGATCTCTCTTAAATCAGGCTGATTAGTCATAATACGCTGGATCATCTCCAATTTCTCGTTTACTCCAGCTTCAGACTGACCATCTGCCGTAAACCAGTTTTGAACAAACTGTCCAACCTGCTTTTGATTGAAATCTGCCATTTCTACCAACATGAAACTATTAGAGATTTGTTTCATTATTTGGGTACGGCAAGTTAAAATAAATCTATTGTTTTGGGAATACTTTCTGGAAATTTTCGTAACTTGAGATTGAATATTTCGACGTAGCTCGTCAGTTCTCACCTCGTCTAAACCATCCATGAGAACCATGACTTTACCTTGCTCTAATAATTTTAAAGCCATTGCTTCGCTGCTCAAGCCAAGTTCTCGAACAATTGCCTTGACAAAATCCCAATTTGGGTCTCTGATTCGCCGTAGTTCAATCAATATAGCGATTTTCTCGGGTTGAAATTTTCCTTGACACCAAGCGAAAGCTAATTGCTTAAGAAATGTCGTTTTCCCAGAACCCGGTTTACCTAGAATAATAAGATTTGGATTAAGATTCGCAATTTCAAAACCTGGATTACGCCGAATTCTTTTACCTAATGCCAGACGATCTTCTGTGATATCAAAGTTGAGCAAAAGATTCTCTGGACTACTAAAGTATTTGCGCTCGGGCTTCTCTAGTAGCCATGTATCAACATAAAGCTGATCAACTCTAATTTCCTGACCACTTAATAATCGCATCCGACTATATTGTTTAAGTATTTTTTCACGGCAATACAAAATCAAAGAGTGAGGACGATTACCATTCCATTCATTTAGTCTTTTATGTAATTCCTTCTCAAAGGTAGTATTGAATTTTAGTTCTTGAGCAACATATGTTTTTGTCAGAGGAAGCATTGTAAACATCTCTCCACTCTTGTTGATAAGAGAAAGGATATCCAGTTCCACTAAACCGTCATCACAACTAAATTCATCTTCTTTAAACCCTGAAACATA
Organism: Spirulina sp. SIO3F2; assembly: GCA_010672165.1. Classification (GTDB taxonomy): domain Bacteria; phylum Cyanobacteriota; class Cyanobacteriia; order Cyanobacteriales; family Spirulinaceae; genus SIO3F2. The sequence continues at coordinate 22,171 of JAAHHN010000029.1, forward strand.
CCTAATTTTCTCTCTACTAGCCTCCCCTTCACATACTGTTAGTGCTAGCAAAAGTTTGTATGAATCTCGATCTCTAATATGATTCAATACTTCTTTGAAGCAAAAATAAGACAAGTCAGTTTTATATCTTCCTAAACTAGCAAGAACAGTGTTGATTTTATATCCAAGCCCTATTCGTGCAATAGTCCAAACAATTGCGAGAGGAACACCACCTGTACGTCTGTAAAGTCTCTCTTTTTGTTCCTGATTAAGTTTCACATTTTTCTCCTGGCATGATTGGTTGATTAACTGCTGAGCATCTTCCCAATCCATTCCTTTCAATCGTATTGGATATGCAACATCAATACGATGGCGAGTTGTAATAATTGCCTTGGTTGGAGCTGGAAGATGATCCTTAAGAAACTCCATCACTGCTTCATCATCAACGGATTCTAAATTATCAACAATAAGAAGTGTTCGTTTCTTGGTTAGAGCTCGGCATGTAAATTCTAATAGCTCACTTTTTGTGTGATCAATTTTTTCTTCTATCGACAATGTAAACGAAATTGCTTTACAAATATCCTCTAAGGTTTGAAAAGAATGCCTAAGTGAGACAATTCCTTGATCTGGTCTGAGCACTCTTTGTTTAGCTGAAGACCAAACAATGGCATCGAATCTTTCATCTACAGGAGCCGTTTTATGCTCTCGGAGAAAACGATGAGCAACTTCAAGAGCCAATGCACTTTTGCCAATTCCACCAATACCATCAATTGTGATAACTGCAATTTGGGAATGAGGGTAAGGGCGTAGCTTTTCAGAGATTTTGGCTAGTTCTTTTTCTCGACCAATGAATTGTCCGTAGTCGGGTTGTGGCAGGTTATGGCAAATATCTAGGATTTTCGAGAGATGACTTGGCTGAGTTTGTTTTTGCTCTGCTTTGCCAAGGTTTTCTTTTTCCCTCTCCTTTTGTTGGATTGCCCGCTGCTGGGTTGAGTCTGAGGATTGTCCATTTATGGAAAATGAAGAAACCTTCTCCCAATTCAACCGCAGAACCTTGCAAATATTGCGAAAACTCGACTCTCCAACAAGCTCCTGATTAAAAAACTTGGTTATTGTCGTGCGTGACATCTTCACACACTTAGCCAACTCCGACTTGTTCCCCCCAAAGTACAGATCTAAAGCATTGTTCGCCGCTGTCCAATCTTTGAGTGTTAACTTCCGCGATCGCCCCATACGTCTTGCCATCCAACAGGTTGAGCCTACGCAATATTCTATGTCAGTGAACAACAGAAAACATATTGAACGTCCAGTGAACGTCCAACGAGCGATCGCTGAACAGCAGATACCAAAAGGGTTCGGCACGATGAAGACAAATCGAACAGGATACCCATCATGAACAAACTCCTTCTCCCCTTCACCCTCGCCATCACCTCCACCGCCCTCATCTCCAGCCTCTGCCTCGCCACCCTCGACAACCCCACTGACATTCAAAAACAACTGAGTACAACAACCAATGCAGTTGCTGTTGCAGGCACAACCGCCCTCTTCGGACTCTTGGACGACGACGAGCCCGATGCCTAAAACCTTACCGCGAGGCGGAGTTCAGAGTTCAAAGTGTTTGTACAACAGGCATTCTGTGAATTTTGATATAGATGGCTTATTTCTGCCATTTTGTACTAGCCAATCGTGGTGAGTTGAGGTTGACTCACCACCACCCCGCTCAAGCCTGGATTAACTCGGCAAATATTATGGATATTAGAGACCCCATAAACACCGAGTAAAAATACTCATTTTTGATCACTTGTGCAGGAACTATCGACGCTTGATCACCCGTGGAGAAATATCCCACTTTTTGTCGTGTTCACCCACAATTAAAGACATAAGGTGATGACTCGATCGAATGCGATCGAATAGAGAGAGTGCAACATTGACGACATTTGTAACGTCCGTTTTCATCCACAATCACAACTGCGTGGCATCTACCTAACCTCAAAAGCATGACAACCTTTCCGGATTCTGCCCTACGCCTCTTTACCAACGCGATCGTCAACCACACCGTTAGCATCGCCGATCGCTACAATTTGATGTCTGCATTGCTCGATCGAGATCTCAATGCAGCCGAGTGCGCTGCGGTTGACCGACTCGTCCAAACCCTCCAACCCAGCACGGATAAGACACCTCGCTGCCCAAGACCAGCCATTGTCCACAAAGTTACGCCCATTTTGCAGCTCCCATCAGGGAAGCTCCAGCTTGTTAGTTGTTGAAAGGAGAGCGAGAAAGGCAAATTTGTTTTCTACATTAACTGCAAAATTAAAGATGGTTAATGCCGCTACAGTGAGGTAACACCCCAACCCCTCATCAACAGCCTTGACTTCTCCCACCCTCCTCCTCATCGACGGTCATTCTCTCGCCTTCCGCGCCTACTATGCCTTTGCTAAAGGGCGCGATGGCGGTCTACGCACTGCCACAGGCATCCCCACAAATATTTGCTTTGGCTTCCTCAAGTCCTTGGTACAAGTCACCGATGCCCTGAAGCCCAAAGCGATCGCGGTGACGTTTGACCTCGGCGGGCCAACCTTTCGCCATGAAGCGGATACAGAATACAAAGCGGGTCGAGAAGAACCCCCTGATGACTTTAAGCCCGATCTGGAGAATCTGCTACTCCTACTCAAAGCGCTAAACTTGCAAACAGCCGTAGCTCCCGGTTATGAAGCTGATGATGTGCTGGGAACCTTGGCCCAACAGGGGGCTGAGGCGGGCTATGCCGTGAAGATCCTCAGTGGCGATCGCGATCTGTTTCAACTAGTGGACGACGAGCGTCAGATCTCGGTGCTCTATATGGATCATCGCGCCCTCAAGAGTAAAGCAGGGGGTGTGGAATATCACGAAGCTGAGGTGGTGGAGAAGCTGGGCGTTCGTGCCGATCAGGTGGTGGACTTTAAAGCCCTCTGCGGTGACAAGTCCGACAATATTCCGGGGGTTAAGGGCATTGGCGAGAAAACTGCGGTTAAGCTTCTGGCCAAATATCAGACCCTGGCAGCGGTTTACGACAACGTTGAGAAAATCACCGGCGCAAATCAGAAAAAACTCAAGGCAGGCGAAGCCGCTGCCCAACATTCACAATTTCTCGCGCAAATTAAGCTAGATGTTGAACTCGATTTAACGATCGCGGACTTTGAACTTCAGGGTTTTGAGGAAGCGGCAGTGCGATCGCAACTCGAAACCCTAGAGCTGAAAAACTTTATCAAGCAAATCGATCGCCTCCAGAGCCATTTTGGGGGGCAGGGGGCGATACCTGAAACTGCGGCTTCCCCGGACGAAATTGGTTTGCCCGACACCGAGGATGTCTGGTTCTTTAGCTATGAAGATACCCTCGCTGCCCAAGCGCAGGTGCAAGCCCAGGTGAAAATTCAGCCCCAGATTACCGATACCCCCGAGAAACTGGATGCCCTCTTGGCTGAACTTCAACAACATACTGACCCTAACCAACCCGTCGCCTGGGACACGGAGACGAGCGATCTTGATCCCTACAAAGCGATACTCGTCGGCTTAGGCTGCTGTTGGGGGCCAGAACCAGAGGCGATCGCTTATATTCCCCTGGCCCATAGTGAAGGGATACAGTTGGAGCGCGATGCCGTAATGACCGCCCTTAAAGAAATTTTGGCCAGCCCCGACTATCCAAAAGTCTTCCAAAACACCAAATTCGATCGCCTGATTTTGCAACAGCAGGGTTTGGAACTGGCAGGCGTCACATTTGACCCGATGCTGGCCAGCTATGTCCTCGACCCCACAGGCAGCCATAACCTCACCGATCTCTCCCTACGCTACCTCGATGGCGTTGAATCCCTAAGTTATAAGGATCTCAATATTCCCAAGGGCAAAACGATCGCCGATCTCCCGATCCCCCAAGTGGCGAACTATTGCGGGCTAGATGCCTATGCCACGTTTATGCTGGTGCAACCGTTGCAAGCTGAACTCGCTCAGCTTCCTGCCTTACAGACGCTTTTAGAGACGGTGGAAATGCCCCTTGAATCGGTGCTGGCTGATATGGAACGGGTCGGGATTTGTATTGATGTGCCCTACCTGCAAACCCTCTCGACACAACTGGAAGCTCAGTTACAAGAGATTGAGCAGCAGGCCTATGCCGCAGCCGGGGCAGAATTCAATCTGGGCTCACCCAAGCAACTGAGTGAATTGTTTTTCACAACCCTGGGCTTAAGCACCAAAAAGAGTCGCAAAACCAAGACGGGCTATTCCACCGACCATGCCACACTCGAAAAACTCCAGGGCGATCACCCGATCATTGATCACATCCTCGAACATCGCACCCTGGCTAAGCTGAAATCGACCTATGTGGATGCGCTGCCCAGTCTGGTGAATCAGCACACCCAACGCATCCATACAGATTTCAACCAAGCGGTGACGGCCACCGGGCGGTTGTCTTCCTCCAACCCCAACTTGCAAAATATCCCGGTGCGCAGTGAGTTCTCTCGACAGATTCGCCAAGCCTTTATCCCTCAGACAGGTTGGACGCTGATTGCCGCCGACTATTCGCAGATTGAGTTGCGAATTCTGGCCCATCTGAGCCAGGAGCAAGTTTTGGTGGAGGCCTATCAGCAAGGGGAAGATGTGCATACTGTAACGGCGCGGCTGGTGTTTGACAAGGCCGAAGTCACGCCCGATGAGCGACGGCTGGGCAAAACGATTAATTTTGGCGTGATCTACGGTATGGGGGCGCAACGGTTTGCTCGGGAGGCGGGAGTGTCTTCAAAAGAAGGTAAGGCCTTTATTGATCGCTATCGGGAGCGCTATGCCCAAGTTTTTAACTATCTGGAGTTGCAAAAACGTACTGCGATCGCCCAAGGCTACGTCGAGACAATTATGCAGCGCCGTCGTCATTTTAATTTTGTGGGGGAGAGTGTGCGGTCTTTGCGGGGGAAATCGGCGGCGGAGATTGATTTGCGATCGCTCAAGCGCCTCTCCCAAGGCGATGCCCAACTGCTCCGAGCGGCAGCCAATGCACCAATCCAAGGCTCTAGCGCAGACATTATCAAGGTTGCAATGGTCAAGTTGCAGCCCATTTTGGCTAACTACCAAGCCAATCTGCTGCTCCAAGTCCATGATGAACTGATCTTTGAAGCCCCGCCGGAAGAAGTGGATACCCTCTCGGCACAAATCCGCACTACGATGGAGCAGGCGGTGCAACTTGCTGTGCCCTTAACCGTAGAGTTGCACACTGGCGCAAACTGGATGGCAGCGAAGTAGAAAGGGCTAACACATTTTTGCAACCTACGAAACTTGCGAGATTGCTTAAATTTTGAGCCAAAAACCATCCCAGCCGCTTGCGGCGTCACCCCCCTTACAAGGCTAACCTTGTAGGGGTTTTGCAGACCCCCCTCACAGCAAGGATCTTGCGAACGCACTTTTGAGGGCTAAACCGCTGAACCCTAGCAAAATCAAGGGAGCGATTTGAAACCCCTACAGGATTAGCCCTTACAAGGGGGGGAAGGGGGGATTTCAACATCTCAAAACCCAAGAAACTTGCTTGATTAATTATGAAGATTTCGGATATCCCAACGGACAGCCCCCACGTTCAATTAGGGATTCGTTGTACACTGAGAAGCAATTTGTAGCCTGTTCGCCGAGCATTACTATCCTCAATCCTAACTCTACTTATTCCTTAAGTCGATTTGCTGTATGCGCTGGGACGAACCTCATTCTTTTGTAGACGCCGAAGCCGCTTATGACCCTTACCCTAACCAAGCCTGACCTGAATCTGGAGACGCTCAATGAGCGGTTTGCCAATGCTCAAGCCCAGGACCTTATCACTTGGGGCAACCAAACCTTTGGAAAAGGTATGGTGATGAGCACCAGCTTTGGGATTCAAGCGGCAGTAATGCTGCATTTGGTGACAAGCGTTGTGCCGGATGTGCCAGTAATTTGGATTGATACAGGCTATCTACCATCTGAAACCTATCATTTCGCCGAGGAGCTGACCCAACGCCTCAAGCTCAACCTCAAGGTCTATCAGTCCCCTATCTCACCTGCACGGATGGAAGCCCTGCATGGCAAGCTTTGGGAACAAAAAGATGTGGTTTCCCTCAATCGCTACGATCAGATTCGTAAGGTTGAACCCATGCAACGGGCCCTTAAGGAGTTGGGGGCAACGGCTTGGCTGGCGGGTTTGCGCAGTAACCAAACCGCCCATCGTCAGTCGCTTGGCTTTGTGAATTTGCAGAACAATATCTATAAGCTCCTGCCCATTCTCCGTTGGAATTCTAAAACGATTTATGAATATCTGACCCAGCATGGTTTGCCATATCATCCCTATTTTGATCTGGGCTATACCTCCGTGGGGGATTGGCATTCGAGTCGTCCCCTGATGGCTGGGGATGAGCATGAACGGGATACTCGTTTTCATGGCCTCAAACAAGAATGTGGCTTGCATTTGCCCCAAACAGTGGGCGAAGAAGAGAGCCTCAATTCCAGTAGTTTGTAATCAGCAGCTATTAATAGTGCACAGGTCAGGAAGGTGGCAGTTGTGGGGCGACAGAAGGGTTTCTACATTTGAGACCAGAAACTTAACGGTTACGACACTTCTTCGCCAATGCACCGCCACCAAGCGCTAACAAACCACCAATGATTGTTGCCGGTTCCGGCACAGCTTCCGCAGGGGCGTTGGCAGGATTGACCGCGATCGCATTCACATCAAATCCATCCGCTCGCTTTTGGCTCAAATCAACCACCCGCACATACTTGTAAAGATCATCATTGCCAATATCCAAGGTTGCACCTGAACCTGCTGAACCATCACTTTGGTTGGTATCAAACGCACCATCCCGGATGTTCCAAATCTCACCAATACTGAGCCAATTCTCAACATCGTTCAGGTTATTCCCAACAAACACTTCAATACGTTCGTCATATTGACTCTGACGACTTTTATTGCCCCAAGTCGTTTCCCAAACCGTGACACTGCCGCTAAAGTAACCGTCAACATTTTCAGCAGAAGCAAAACTAAAAATTGCGCTGCCGCCCATCCCTAAGCTCAAAAAGTCTCTCGTTCGATCTGCCTGAGGCGTACCTAAAGCATTGGTAACATCCCGGCGATAATCAGCAATATTTCCTGTTCCTGGATCATAGACTTCCGTTCGTGTGGCGAATCCTTGGGCATAACTAGGAGTAACTGCGGTGGCGATCGCCGCACCACTAACAAGACCAATCAATCCTAACTTGGCAAATAATTTCATTCTTAAGAGCTCCGATATGGTGGTGACAGCAGTTGAGTTTTTGCATTGTCAAAGAATCAGCAAGAACTCAGTCTAATTACAGCTTTAATGCGGATGCTTCCCTCTCATGTGCTCATCTTAATTAAGAGCTGTTTACTGTATCCAGGGGTTGAGCTTAGATTTGTGCAAACTTTTACAAAACCAGACGCCACTGTAAAGATGCGATGAATTGTTAGCCTTCCCTTCTTCAATGCCCTAAGTCTGGCTGGTGGCAGATTCTACAAGAAAACCGTTGTTATGAGGTGTCATGATTATGGTTTGCTTGTTATCTAGCTATTCAGTGAGGTAGTCGCTGGGTATGGGAATACCTTGCTGTCGAAAAAATGTCAGTTGATCGAAGTATCCGCGCTGAAACACAATCTGGTTGTTTCGTATTTGGAAGAATCCACAACCGCGTAGCCCCAAAGGGTCACGCCATTCGAGGATCGCCCATTCTCCAGATTCATAAAGCTGTTCTTCGATGCATTTCATTTCTGCCCTGCCGAATTCAACTTCGAACATTCCACGAATTGCATCACGGCCGACAAGAGGCTCGGTTACGACTTGGTGATTGGTAGCATCTTCGGCGTACAGTTCACATAACCCGGCTACGTCGCCGCGATTGAACCGTGCTATCCATTCTCGAACGATTTCGCCAGGACTCATTGTTGTTATTTAGATTTTTATCGGAATTGTACAAAATATTGTTGTCATGCTGCATGATTCAATATCCGTCGGATACCGATGAATTATACGAATCTTGAGAAACTATGCTCAAATAAGCGGGGATGACCCCATGACTCCTATCACGCCCCATGCTCCAACCCAACCTCCCCAAACCCGCCTCATACGATCGCATCAAAGACGAACGCCTTCATCGCCAACAATGTCTCGCCGCAGGCCTACGTCTCTTTGCCTACTATGGCTTTGATGAAGGTGTTGCAGGACATATTACTGCCCGCGATCCTGAACTCACCGACCACTTTTGGGTTAACCCATTCGGTATGTATTTTGGTCATATTCGTGTCTCAGACTTACTGCTGGTCAACCATCAAGGGGAAGTGGTTCAGGGCGATCGCCCTGTCAACGCCGCCGCCTTTGCGATCCATTCCCAAATTCACCAGGCTCGACCTGATATTGTTGCCGCTGCTCATTCCCACTCAATTTATGGCAAAGCCTGGGCGACTCAAGGGCGGTTACTCGAACCCCTAACCCAGGATGCCTGTTCCTTTTATCAAGACCATGTGGTGTTTGAAGACTACACAGGTGTGGTGCTTGACCCCAGCGAAGGATGGCGGATCGCCCAAACCCTCGGCAATTGTAAGGCCGCTATTCTTTGCAACCATGGCTTGCTCACTGTGGGCCAAACCGTCGAAGCGGCAGTCTGGTGGTTTATTGCCATGGAACGGGCTTGCCAGGTGCAACTGCTGGCTGAGGCGGCGGGAAATCCAATGCAAATTGCACCTGAAGTGGCCCAATTAACCCAAAGCCAAATTGGGACACCTTATATGGGTTGGTTTAGCTTCCAATCGGAATATGAGCGGATTGTGAGCTTGCAACCTGACTTATTAAATTAGGGGCTATGAGTCAGTTGGCTCCCAAAGCATTGCAATAACCCTCTGCTCTGAGTTTTAGTACTCGGGCGTATCGCTGCTCCCAGAAGACTTCTGGTGTAACTGACGACGCATCCTAATTTATTCGTCCTCAGCCCAAATCTGAATGGTTTGATCTAACCCGGCACTCACTACCGTCTGCCCACTTTGATCAATTGCTACCGCAACAACCGGTTTTTGATGTCTGCCCAAAACCTGCATGGTTTTATCTGTGCAGAGATCCCAAAAACCCACCATGCGATCAACACTACCACTAACCATTAAATAATCTGGATTGACCGCCAAGGCTTGAATCGGAGTCGAGCCTTGCTGACCTTGAAATAGTTGTTTGTAATGCTCACCCCGAAAGTTAATTTTCTTGAGTATGATCTTGCCGTTAGCACCACCCACAACCACACTGTCATCACCGGGTAAGACCGCTAAGGTATGAACTGGGGAATGGTTATTTCGCATAAGATTATTAAGCGGTTGCAATTGCGAGGCGGAATGATCCCAAAGCCGAATCAGGTGATCATCACCCCCCGTAACGAGGATATCCTGACCTGCCATGAGTTGAACGGTTCGCACAGCCATACTCCTATGGGCTGAATCATGCTGATGTAATAGTTGCCATTGCTCCGAAGCAGTCTTGTGCCAAACTCGGAGGGAACCATCCACACTCGCACTGGCGACGCGATCGCCGCTAGAGGTAATGGAAACCGAGAGCGTGGCTGCATCATGGGGGTTGGAGAGTTTAACCACAGCAGTGGGCCAAGGCTCTGTGGCGCGATCGCGCTGCCACAACAAAACTGCACCGGTTTTAGTGCCAGCGACCAAAACCTTACCATCTCTGCTGAGTGCCAACGTAGTGAGGGGGGTTAGAGTAGTCATGGGAGTGGCTAACTGCTCAACCACTTGCCCTTCGGGAAGGCTTAAAATCTGCACCTGTTGGTGCTCACCCGCCACAATTAACTGCTGATTGCGTTCATCCAACACCATGGCTTGGGGGACAAACTCTAGCATCATTGTCTTAGCGGTTGAAAATTTTGGTGGAGCTTGCCGTTGCTCGCAGCGCCTAACATAAGCCGTAGACTGATTGTTCTGGTATATCCAAGCTCCCCAGACCAGCAGCAAACTCAGCATTATAAAACCCAGATAGTTCTTCAAGCGAACCGCTGTCTGAGCCGTAGAGGGGGAAGGCTTTGATTGTGGCATGAGCGGTAAACTCCTTTCAAAACAGGGTCAAAATCGCCCACTTCATTCTAGGGGTCACTGCTCAAATTCGATAGATGCCCACTGCATGAGTCTGGTTCTATTGAGAATAACGAATTGAAACAAAGCCCAATTGTTCAATCAGGCTTTGGCCCTCCTGGGTCAGCAAGAGGGTGGCATAGGCCTTGCCAGCTTCTTGATCGCGCTGCCCATCTTCTTTAACAACGACAAACAAGCGGCGGGTCAGAGGATAGTCTCCTTGACGAAAGGCGTCCAGGTTAATTTGATTGGGTTGAGACAGACAAGTCTGCGGAGATGCATAAAGCTGCTGGGTGGGCGCAACCCATTTGTTGGCTTGGCGTCCAATGGGTAAGGGTTTAACAGAACATTGGGCTAAAAGCTCAGGCGCTGAGGCAAAGTAGATACTGCCAGGAGTTTGGCTGACTGCCCGCACCGCTTCGGTGGTGCTGCCCATAATTTTGATTTGAGGGCCGAGCGTTGTCCCCGACAGGACATTATCGGCAAAGAACTTGACCGTTCCGCCTTGATTGGGATCGCGGGAATAGGCCGTAATCGGAAGATTCGGCCCGCCCACCTGCTGCCAATTGTTTACGGCTCCCGTATAAATGCTGCGGAGTTGTGCGATGCTCAGGCCAGGAATGGTTAAATCCGGATGAACCGAAACCGCAATACCATCAATGGCGATCGGAATTTCCTTGAGCGTGAAGCCCCGCTGACGCGCTGTTTGATATTCTTCGGTTTTTAAGGGCCGGGAAGACTGGGCAAAGGCAATTTGGTTTGCCAGAAGCATTTGAATCCCAGCCCCTGAACCCGGTACACCGCTAACTGGGTCAAGATAATTGAATTGAAAACCGGGTTTGGCCTGGGCCAGAATGGGGTCAGCCTGAGCCCGAATCGTCGCCCAAGTGGTGCTACCGCCATAACGAAAGGTTCCCGTTGGTGTTTTTACTGCTTTGAGTTGGGCAGGGGCTTGCACGTCACTGCTATCAGCAGTCGAATCCCCGCCATCTCCAGTAATCACATCCGTTACCAGGCCAGTGCTGGTTTCAATAATCACCCCGGTGATAATGGTCAAAATAACCCCCACCCCGCTCAGAAAGACTTTGAATACAAAGGACGACTTGGCTTTATGTGCCGCAGTGGTAATTTTGGTAACAGGAACATGCTTACTACGGGGTGGTTTTACTTTAATGCGTCGATAGCCTTGGGCTTCGAGCAGCGGAGCAATTTTGGAGCTGGTGATTTTAGTAACGCCTGTAAGTTCAGAAATTGCAGGGTAGAGTTGAGTGTGGAGCTGTTCCCGGAACCGTTCGCGATCTTGCTTGATTTGCTGGGCGAGGGCGTTGCGGCTGCCGCAATGGAGCAAGCCTCGCAGCCACATTTTTTCTTGGGGCGTCAGGGACTGATGGCGCACATCGCCCAGATCTTCATAGAGCTGCGGCAGATTCCAGTCTTCCCGCACCTCCGTAAACCAATTGTTATAGATTGTCCGCTTTGACACTTATAACTCCGTCCCATTTCCAGTCTGGCGGGTTTCACACCCGACCAAATTTTACCCTGTGGATTACAGCATCTGGAACACCATTCAGGTTGGATTTGGCATTGTTTCCTGATCTACTTTTGCTTCTGGTAATCCGAAGGCGATCGCCCTGTCCAACGCTTAAACACCCGCGAAAAGGCGCTAACCTCAGAAAAACCCAGCAAACAAGCAATCTCAGATTTATTCAGTTGCCCTGCTTCTAAATATTCGATCGCCAAATCTCGCCGCACCTCATCCAATAGCACTTTAAAGGAGGTGTTTTCTGCTTTGAGTTTCTGTTGCAAACTCCGAACACTCATCGTGAGCTGCTGGGCAATATCCCGTAATGTGGGAGTCTCGCAGCGTAGGTATTGCAGAATTTCTTGACGGACGCGATCGCTGAGATTGCTATTGCTGTAGCGAGTCATTAACCCTTGAGCCTGTTGCTCGAAGGCTGCCAACATTTCCGGGCTTGACCCGAGCACCGCCACCTCGTTGAAGTCTCCTGCAAAATGAACATGCAAGGCATCAGCATTAAACGCGAGGGGCACCTCACCGAGAATGGTTTGATAGGGGCTTAAATCTTCCGGTTCGGGGAAGGGAAACTGAATTTGAGTGAGTTGTGGAACGCCCCGATTTTTGCCTAAGTTGCGATGAATGCTCACCATTGAAGCTGCAATAAAATCAAACATGCAGCGCAGCTCCGGTTGCCATCGTCCCACTAGCCGTTCCGTTAGTAACAAGTGCTCTGGTGTTTGGTGGAGTTCAGTGATGCAAACATTGGTGAGCAGCGGTTTGTAATGCGCAAACAGCTTCATGCCTTGAGCAACAGTTTTTGTGTTCATCAAGATGTAGCCGACAATGCCAAACCCTGGCAATTGAAAATATTGCCCCAGTTTCAAACCAATCGCAGCATCCCCTGTCACTGCCACCAATCCCCGCCAAATCGCATTGTCTTGTTCGAGACTGACCCGAGCTAAGGGTTGGCGTAAAAACGACTCTGTCACCCCAGCCCGCTGCAACACGGTTTCGACATCAATGCCACAGGTGCGGGCAATTTGAATGCGGGTGTGAATCAAAAATGCGATCGTTGAAAGTGAGCCAGTCATGATTATTGGTAGATATTTAAGCTGGCTCGGTCTTCGGCAAACAAACCGTAAACTGGCTACTGTGACCCTCTTGGGACATCACATCAATTGTGCCGCCGTGGAGCGCCACCGCAATCTTAGCAATATGTAACCCCAAGCCTGTGCCCTCGATCGCCCCCACATTGCTGCCCCGGCTAAAAGTTTGGAAAATCAACCGTTGTTCAGCACGAGGAATCCCGATTCCCTCATCACTGATATGGCAGACCACTTGTTTGGCTTCACCAATGAGCTGAATCTCGATTTTGCCTCCGTCGGGGGAATATTTAATCGCATTCGAGATCAAGTTATTAAAGACCTGTTGGAGCAAACTGCGATCGCCCACCACCCCTTCAAGATGACCTTGAGTACTCAGGGCTAAGTGGTGGCGTTCAGCCGCCGTGATCTGATGCTCCGTGAGTAAATAGGTCAGCAATTGACCCAAGTGAATCGGGGCTTGGGCGATCTGTAATTCATCCAGTTCAGCCTGGTTAACTAGCAGCATATTTTTGACCAAGCCAGCCATATGCTTGGACTTTTGCTCAATAATGGCGAGCAGTCTTTCCTGCTTAGCCAGATCCAGGTTCTGATAATGAGTTTGGAGTGTTTCGGCGGCAGTTTGAATTGCCGTCAAGGGGGCGTTGTATTCATGGGAAACGGTGGTAATAATCTGAGATTTAAAGGCAGAGAGAGCCTGTTCTTTTTTGAGCGCAGTTTGAGTCTTGGCAAGCAGTTCAGCATGTTGAATAGCGATCGCTAAATGAATGGCCAACTCATGCAAGGTATGCACCTCATCCGTCTGCCAAGCTCGTGGCATCGAGCATTGGTGGGCTACCAGTAACCCCCACAATTGATTCCGATTCTCTGGTTTTACCTGAACCAAAATGGGTGTCACCAGGCTCGCTTGCACCGCAAATTGTGCCAACAGGTTGCGGTGGCAAGGGTTGAGATCGGCAGTATGAATATTAGAGACAATCTGCGATCGCCCTGCACAATAGTCCTGGGCCCCCTGATGTTGGAAATAGGTGTCGGTGATGGTTTGACCCAGCGTAGCTGGATAGCCCGCTTGCACGGATTCCGCAATAATTGTGCCGCTCATATCTGTGGCAAATTGATAGGCCAAAACGCGATCGCATTGCAACAAATTCCGCACTTCGGTCACGGCGGTATTCAAGGTTTGCTGTAGCTCTAGAGACTGACGAATCTGAAATGCAATCTGGGTCAGCAAGCGTTGACGCTCTTGGGTTTTGATGACCTGTTGGCGCAGTTGAGCCTGGGCAATAACATTTCGCACAGTATGTTGCAAGCGATCGGGTTGGAGACCATCTTTGAGGAGGTAATCTTGCGCACCGCCTTTGAGGGCGCTGACCGCCACTTCTTCATCACCATAGGCGGTGAGCATGATAATCGCGGTCTGGGGATAATGGTCAGGGAGTTGTTGTAGAAACTGCAAACCCGTCATATCCGGGAGTGCAAAATCTAGCAGAATCACATCCACAGGTTTGTCTTGCGCCAATTCGCTGTAGCAAGCCAGGCCCTGTGCCCCTGAACTCGCTTCTAAGAGCGTATATTGCTGGTGCGGGTCTCTGGTGAGATAGCGTCGATAGAGAGTGCGATCGGCCGCCGAATCATCAATAACCAGCACTGTCCAGGTGGTCTGCATCGCAGCGTCCCTTCAAGTTCGTTTCCAATTTTAGGACACCAGAGTCCCGATAAGATGGCCAGTTGGGGAGTTGGGTTAGACTACGGGCATTGTTTGGAAGTCTTGAAGAGTTATCAACTATGTTGAGAGACTGGCGTTGGGTAGGGATATTGGTCTTGTTGGGGATTTTGGCGGGGGGTGTACTGGCGGCCGAGGGAAAAGCTAGCAAGCGGCCGATGAGTCTGGGGCGGAGTGAACTCACCAAACTCTCGAATGGATGTCTGCGCTACAGCGGCATAGCGGAGGACAAACGTAGCGTAGGCGCTGCTACCTGCCCAAGCTATCATCAGAGACTGAGCCCTGAGGGGTATCGTGGCAGAGCCGAGGAGAGCAAAAAGGGAGCTATTGATATAGCTCCTCTACAGGGGATGGAAAGAGTCCAGCTATTTTCTGTACAACCTGCCACACCAGAACCAAAGTTTCCCCATGCATGGTTAGCGCAAGCAGGAGAATCAGATGAAGCCAACCAATTGTTCTATGAAGGTGTTGCGCTTTTTGAGCAGAGCACAGCCGAATCGTTACAAGCTGCGATTGAGAAGTTTGAGGCTGCCATTGCACTTTATCAGGCGATGGGGAATCACTTTGGAGAAGGTCGAGCCCGAGTTGTGGTGGGTTTAGTTTATGACAACTTAGGCTTCAAAGCTGAAGCATTGGAGCAGTATGCAACAGCCCTCAATCTATGGCAAACGCTTGCCCAGCAAACAACTGGAGATAGCCAAACAATATCCCAATCCTGGCAAGCTATCACGCTCAACAATATCGGTGCAGCCCACAATGCTCGTGGAGAGATGCAACAAGCACTAGAATTTTACAGTCAAGCCCTTTCGCTTTTTCGAGTAATAGGCGATCGGGGTGGAGAAGCAAACAGTCTTAATAATATTGGTTTTGTCTACTATGTCCTTGGCAATCAGCAGCAAGCCTTGGAATATTATGATCAGGCTCTACCTCTTTTTCGAGCAATGGACGATCGGGGTGGAGAAGCCACTACGCTCAACAATCTTGGTTTGGTCTACCACGTCTTAGGTCAACGGCGGCGGGCATTGGAATTTTATAATCAGGCCTTGCCACTTCTTCGAGCTGTTGGTGATCTCAGCGGGGCAGGGAATACGCTTAATAATATTGGCTTTGCCTATTCTGCCCTTGGAGAAAAGCGACAGGCACTGGAGTTTTACAACCAGGCCTTGCCACTCCTTCAAGCTGTCGGTGATCGGGGTGGGGAAGCTAGAACCCTCAACAATATTGCTCAGATCTACGATGATCGAGGGGAAAAACAGCAGGCGCTGGAGTTTTATAATCAGGCCTTGCCACTCCTTAAGTCCGTCGGCGATCGGGCTGGTGAAGCTAGCACCCTCAATAACATCGGTTTTGTCTACAATGCCTTGGGCGAAAATCAGCGAGCGCTTGAGTTCTATGACCAAGCCCTCTCACTTGTACAAGCTATCGGTGATCGGGGCGGAGAAGCGGATACCGTTAACAATATTGGTCTCGCTTACTCTGCTCTCGGAGAACAGGAGCGAGCGCTGGAATTTTATAACCGCTCTCTATCCCTTTATCAAACTGTTGGTGATCGAGGTGGGGAAGCTATTGCACTCAATAATATTGGTCAAATTTATGATGTTTTGGGGGAACAGCAGCAAGCGCTGGAACACTACAACCAAGCGCTCTCTCTCAGTCGGATGGTAGGTGATCAAGCTGGCGAAGCCTCCATTCTCAACAACTTTAGTTTTGTTCACGTTTCTCTGGGAGAAGAGCTGCGAGCACTAGAGTTTTTAAATCGCTCCCTAACTCTCTTTCAAGCCACAGGTAATCTATCTGGGAGAGTAAACACTTTAGGCAGCTTGGCTCTGTTACGGTACTCCCAAGACCAACTCCCTGAAGCGCTTGCTCATATTCAGGATGCGATCGCCCTTATCGAACAACTCCGTAGCCTCACTCCCCCCGGCGAACTACGCCAAACCTACTTTGCCACCGTCCAAAGCTATTACCAACTCTATCTCGATCTCCTGATAGAACTGCATCAACAAGATCCCAATAGTGGCTACGATAAAATCGCCTTTCGGATCAGCGAAAGCAGCCGTGCCCGTACCCTTGTTGAACAACTCACCGAAGCCAACCTGGATATTCGTCAAGGCGTAGATCCAATGCTTCTCACTCAAGAACAAGACCTGATTCAGAAACTCAACGCGGCTGAACAGCAGCGCATCACCCTTCTCCAAGGTAGCTATAGCAATGTTGAACTAGAAGCAGTTAAAACCCAAATTGAGCAAACCCTCCAAGATCTCGAAGATGTTGAGAGTCGTATCCGCCAAGTCAGCCCTACTTACGCCCAACTCCAATTTCCCGACCCCCTCACCCTCGAAGAAGTCCAAGACCAAATCCTTGACGAGGATACACTGCTGCTTGAATACGCCCTCGGCAATGAGCGAAGTTATCTCTTCTTGGTTAGCAAAACTAGACTGCAAATCTACGTTCTCCCACCTAAAGCTGAAATCGAAGCTGCGGTCGAAGTCTACCGTAACCAACTCCAAGACCGTAACTTTACAGATTTAAGCCAAGGTCAAGACCTAAGTGAACTGCTTTTGGGTCAAGTAGCGGAACAACTAGACAATAAGCGGCTGTTGGTTGTCAGTAATGGCAAACTGCAATTGCTACCATTTGGAGCGTTGCCTGTGCCTGCGGGTGCAGTAGCGCATTCGGAATCCCCCCTTCCCCCCTTGTTAAGGCGGGGAACACTGCAAGCGGCTGGGATAGTGACAGAATTTATTGCAACTGCGATCAGTCAAAACCCCCTTACAAAGGGGGTCGGCGCAGCCGGGGGGATTGTGCAAGCCACTCCAGAAAAGACCCAACCGAACAGGGAAGCTCAGCCCCTCCTAGCTAACCACGAAATCATCACCCTTCCTTCTGCCACCAGCCTTGCTGTTCAGCGTCGTCAATGGCAAAGTCGCCCCCCAGCCAGCAAAACCGTTGCAGTGATCGCCGACCCCGTCTTCAACACAGATGATGAGCGCTTTGCAGGCAATCGTCCTGCTGAACCGAATAACGAACAGGATCTTGCCGATCTCTTGGGTCTGCGCTCCGGTTGTAACAGCTTTAGTCGTCTGCTCTACACTGCCACCGAAGCCCAGTACATCCTTGACCTTGTTCCCGATGCCCAAGAATTCAGTGCGCTCGGTTTTGCTGCCAATCACAACGCTGCCACTGACCCCGCTCTCAGCCAATATCAAATCCTGCATTTAGCAACACATGGGTGCATTCAAGATAATCCACGCCTCTCGGGTCTAGCGCTTTCTTTCTATGACCCAAATGGCAATAAGGCTGAGCAAAATCGCCTTAATCTCCAAGATATCTACAACTTAGAACTCAATGCCGAACTGGTGGTACTCAGTGCCTGCCAGACCGGAATTGGTGAAGATGTAGCGGGAGAAGGCGTTGTCGGTTTGACCAGTGGCTTTCTTTATGCCGGAGCTAAGCGTGTGGTGGTGAGCCTTTGGAACGTGAATGATGCAGTCACTGCTGACCTAATGAGTGACTATTACCGCCGGATGCTTGAAAGCGGCAATGACCCGAATCAAGCGTTGTGGCAAGCCCAATTGAACCTATGGAATAGCGATGAGTTTCGTGCGCCGTTCTATTGGGCAGCGTTTACGATGCAGGGGGAATTTTGAATTCGGAGTTCGGAATCCAGAATAATTTTGGGAGGTAATGGCACTGGGCTAGAGCCATTTGAGGCCCACTGCCGCTAGGATAATTACCCCAAACACCAGCCGATACCAGACAAAAACCCAAGTATCTTGCTTTTGGAGATATTTAATTAACCAGGCGATCGCCAGATAGGAAAAAAACGCCGAAGAGATTGTCCCAATTAGCAATGGCAGCCAAGCTGTAGCATCAACGCCAGCATCAAGCACATCGGTCTTGAGTTGCACCAAACCCGCCAAGGTAATGGCGGGAATTCCCAATAGAAACGAAAAGCGGGCAGCGGTCGCCCGTTCGAGACCCATAAATAAGCCCGCCGTAATTGTGGAACCCGAACGGGAGACGCCCGGAATCAAAGCCAGGGATTGGGCCAGACCCATATTGATACCATCGAGCATCGTGAGTTTGTTAAAATTCCGAGTTCGGGGGCCAATTTTCTCAGCCAGCGCCAGCAGCAGCGCCATCACAATTGAGGCGATCGCGATCGCAGGTAAGCTACGGATCGGCGATTCATCTAAATCAGGTACGAGCGCTTTGAGGAGTAGGCCAAAAAATACAATTGGCAGCGTTCCCACCGCAATCCCCAGAGAAATGCGAAATTCTTGAGCTTGCCAATCCCGTTGTTTAATGGCTCTAAATGACCCCAGGGCGAGATCCGCGATATCCTGCCAGAAATACCACAACACCGCCCCAATACTGCCTAGTTGGATCACCGCCGTAAAAGTAATACCGGGATCGCCCCAGCCCAAGGCCACAGGAACCACTTTAAGATGAGCAGTACTACTAATCGGGATGAATTCTGTTAAGCCCTGCACCATGCCCAACACAATGGCTTCAAACCAATTGATCTGGGCAATTGTGCTGACTTCTGGCGCGGTGGTGGCCAGGAGCGGCATAGCCTGAACCTGATGATGCAATGCCGAGAGGGCGATCGCGCAGCCTAAGCCCACAAGAATTCCTGTCCAAATTGTCAGGTGCTGCTGTGCCGCTCGATTCATAGTGGTGTTGTTTCCAAGAGACTAGCGTAAAAAATGGTCTAAGGCGGCCTTGAGTTCTTCTAATTCGGCTTCAATATTACCCTGTTGGGCAGCCCGCCCCACACAAGCTGTGAGATGTTCATCGAGAATCATCCGGGCGACGCGATCGAGTGCCCCTCGTACCGCGGCAATTTGAATCAGAACCTCAGGGCAATGGCGATCTTCAGTCACCATCGTTTTAATCCCACGAATATGACCCTCAATCCGAGATAGCCGATTAATGATTTTGCGCTGAGTTTGGGCATCATGAACATGATCCAGCGCAGCATGGGAGTGAGAGGGTAGTGAGTCAGAGTTGTATCGCATTATCAAAAGGGATGAAGACAATGCGTCGGGTGGGCATTGCCCATTGAACAAAGATTTCAGGGCTTGAAAGGGCATCCCTTAAAGAAGTTCGTACTATCCATAAAGCTGCCAATGGCACAGTGACTCAACTGAGCGTAAGGCGAATGGGACGCTCCCGCCCTACGAGTCAATTTAGAGTTGAGAGCCTGCCTTACTCTTCTTCATCCTTCAATAAAAATGGGGTTGATGAACTTGTTGGTGAATTTTTGGGTTGCTCACCAAACGCCTTCGCATCGTCGAGTTGATAGGCACGTGCTGTTTGATCATCTAAAACCATATTTTCATCGATGGTTGCGTTAGCATTCAAGTCATCGGTCGAGCTGGGATAAACCATCGTTGGCGGCATGCTATTGGCGCGGCTGGAGAACCCAGGGCTGCTCACTTCAAACGCATTGTCTGGGGTCTCAAAGCCACCCACCAAGGGCAAGTCATCGGGGGTAGAAAAGCCAGTTCCTGCTGGAATCAAACGACCAATAATCACATTCTCCTTGAGCCCCCGTAACCAATCAGACTTGCCTTCAATCGCTGCTTCTGTCAACACACGCGTTGTTTCCTGGAAGGAGGCCGCCGAGATAAAGCTATCGGTATTCAACGAAGCTTTAGTAATCCCCAAGAGGACAGGAGTATACCGAGCGGGCGCACCGCCGGTGATTCCCATCGCATCGTTGACTTGTTCCACCTGACGCAATTCCACCAGCTCACCGGGGAGCATCGTAGTATCACCCCCATCATCAATCCGGACTTTAGAGGTCATCTGCCGCACAATCACCTCAATATGCTTGTCGGAAATGGTAATGCCTTGGGCTTGGTAAACCCCCTGAACACTATCAACCAAGAATGCTTGGGCTTTTTGCAAGGCAATCAGGGCTGCTTCATAATCGCCTAGTTCATCTTGATAATATTCAAAGAAGACTTCTAAAATTTCATGGGGATTGGCAGGCCCATCAGTTAGCGGTTCTGCGAGCGCCACAGCTTGGTCATCACCAACAATGACGCTTTGACCAGGGTTGAGGGGATAGTCCATTACCGTACTATCCGACTCAATGATTTTCACATCAATGGTTTCGTCTGCTTCATAAACCACTTGAGCTGTTCCCGGACGATGGGCAAGCGTACAAGCTTCACGAGGGCGACGAGCTTCCAGGAGTTCCTCAATCCGGGGCAAACCTTGGATAATATCACCAGTTTTTGAGCGTTCAAAGACAAGCAGCACTAAGCTATCCCCCCGCTGCACCAAATCATGATCCCCCACTTGCAACAAGGCTCCCGTGGAGACCCGATAGGGACGCCCTAAGCGGAGCACTACCTCCTCCGGGGTGGTTTTGAGCACACAACCAGATTGGGTGGCA